>JANYJF010000008.1 GCA_025361885.1 Coriobacteriia bacterium | reverse complement strand
CACGTTGGGCGGAGAGCAGCACCGTAGAATCGTTTGACGCACGGTTCGCGGATTTGCTAACATCGTCTCATGCCTTACTCCGTCGACTACTTCAACGCTCGCGTCCGGACCGAGATCGAGCGCTGGCCTGTCGGAATGCTCGCGGACTACGCACGATTGGTCGAGCTTCTCATCGAGTTCGGCCCGGACCTGCGGATGCCGCACTCGAGGTCGATGGGCGAGGGACTATTCGAGCTCCGCCCTCGTGGCCGGGAAGGTATCGGCAGAGCTCTGTACTGCTACGTCATCGGAGAGCGGGTCGTCATCTTGCACGGGTTCGTCAAGAAGACCCAGACGACTCCGGAACGCGAACTCAAGATTGCTCGCAAGCGGATGAAGGAGGTGCGAGGTGGCTGAACTCGAATACAGGCCGGTCGCTCACGACCACGACGCCTTCCTCGAGAAGGCACTCAAGCGCAAGGGCTTCGGCGAAGCCTACGATGCGCTGGAGGACGAGTACCTGCTCGTTCGTGAGCTTCTGACCGCCCGTGCGCGCGCTGGTCTCACACAAGAGGACGTGGCCGCGTCGATGGGCACGACCAAGAGCGCGGTCTCTAGGCTCGAAGCGGCGTCACACTCTCCGTCGGTGACCACGCTCAAGAAATACGCGCGGGCCGTTGGCTGCGATGTGGAGATTCGACTCGTTCCCGCTTCGGCTCCACGCCCAACAAAGGTATCGAGCGGACCGCGTAAGCGTTAGCCTCAAGTGAGCGACTGCTCGGCCGCTCATACCTAACACGTTCGGCGGAGCAATAGAGAGGGAGTTGTGAGAGGCACACGCGTCGCAGTGATCGCCCTTGGCGTCGCCGCATTCAACGTTCTTCTTGTAGTCGGCGCAGTGCGTCTCCCGTGGCCTGCGTCTTCGCCGGCCATCCTCATCGGCGAAACCGCGGTGGCATTGCTGGTGTCCTGGTACCTCGGGTCCCGCGGGTTCGCGTTCGGTTGGGTTCTGCTGACCTTCTACCTGACGCGCCTGTTCGCGGCCGTACCGATAGCGCTCCTCATGCACGAGGGTGTGTTCGCAACGGTGGTGTCCGCCGTGACGCTCAGCGCATACAGTCCTGCCACGGGGCTCAACCTACCGTCCGCGGAGTTCACGGTGCTATCGCTCTTGCTGGTTGGCGGAGTCGGCTTTCGTTTCGGCACTAGGCACGTTGGCCCAAAGGCCCGCCCGCGGCGGCTTCAACCTGACAGTGATAATGGGCGTGGCACCATCCGAGTCTGACGAGGGTGCCGGGCTTCGTCGGTCGGGCTGACCCACAACCTGGCTGACCACGGTGTCATCGGCGCGATCTGTCGCCCGGTCGGCGGGCCCTGTCTCATCGGTTGCACGCGACCGAACGGGCGTCCGTGACCTCATAGGAGCCTGCGCGAACAGGCGCCCGTCACTGTCTTGTCCGCCCGCCCGGCCGGTGCGTGCCTTCGGCCAAAGGCGGTATCGAGCATGGCAGGAAGCAGCGTTGTTGTCATTGGCGGCGTGGACACCCACGGGCACACCCACCAGGCCGCGGCGATCGACTCGGCGGGCAGGATACTTGGCGGTGCCGAGTTCGAGACCTCGGCCGAAGGCTACCGCGAACTCCTGGCGTGGCTGCGGGACCTCGGCACGCTGGAGTCGGTCGGGATCGAGGGCACCGGCTCCTACGGAGCGGGCCTGTGCCGTCATCTGGTCGCACAGGGCGTGCGGGTGATCGAGGTCGACCGCCCCGACCGCACGACGCGCCGGACCAAAGGCAAGTCAGACCCGATCGACGCCGAGTGCGCCGCCAGGGCGGTGCTGGCCGGCACGGCAGTCGCCACCCCGAAGGACCGCACGGGCGCCGTCGAGTCCATCCGGATGCTACGGATCGCGAGGTCAGGGGCCGTGAAGGCCCGGACCGCCGCCGTCAATGCGTTGAGGACGATCATGGTCACGGCGCCGGAGTCGGTGCGGGCCGCGCTTCGCACACTCACGCCGTCGACGCTGATCGACACGTGCAGCGCATGGCGTCCCGACCACGTCCGTCTCGAGGACCCGGTGCAAAGCGCCAAGCTCGCGCTGCGTATGCTCGCCCGCAGGATCGAGGCCTTCGATGCCGAGATCCATGAACTGGACGGCACGCTGGCTCGGCTCGTCCGCGCGGTGGCGCCGGCTACCCTCGCGCTGTCCGGGATCGGCGTGGATCACGCGGGGCAGTTGCTCGTTAGCGCGGGTCAGAATCCGACGAGGCTGCACTCAGAGGCCGCCTTCGCGCGTCTGTGCGGTGCGGCGCCGATACCCGCATCGAGCGGTCGCACGTCCAGACATCGGCTGAGTCGTGGGGGAGACCGCCAAGCCAACTGTGCGCTGCACATGGCGGTGGTGGTCAGGATGAGGAGATGTGCGCGCACCAGAGCCTACGTCGAGAGGCGCACAGCCGAGGGTCTGTCCAAACCGGAGATCATGCGCTGCCTGAAACGCTACCTCGCACGCGAGGTCTATCATGCGCTTCGAGCCGATCTCCGGGGGCTCGCGGGGGTTGACTCCTATATAGGAGCATCGCGCAGACGTCGGCGGTAGACTGGATCTCGTGCGCTATCGTGGAGCGCAGCCCGCACAGCGAGTCTGTGGGCTACGCCGGTGGCCGGTAGCTTCACCGGTGGCAGCGACGCCTACCTTGGGAGCGGGGACTGCTGGCTCGGCCTGTCCTACGCATCGTCGGCGGCATATCCCTCGTCGGCATCCTTCGCCGGCTGTTTCCCGCGCGGGTGCTGCGGCTCTCCCATGCTGAGGATGGCGTCTGTCATGCGAGCTCCTGGGTGGCGTGGCGCACAGTGGTCATGTAGTGCAGCTCAGGACGTTCGGGCGCGTCGCCAGGCGCGATGAGGACCTCGCGTCCGCAGGCCTTCTCGACGATGGAGATGTGGGCGAGCGCGATTCCGATGTCCACTTGGTTCATCAACTGAAGATGATCCGCTCGCGCTCGGTAGATCAGCGGGGTACGGAAGCTCGCATACACATCGACGAGCCCGCTCCCGGCGAAGAATCGCGTCGGCTGTGTGTTGCCCGCCGAAGGGGCGAGGCGTGCCGCGGCCAGTGCCTCGCCGAAGTCGCCCACGCCATCCGGGGCGATCTCCTCGAGCGTCTTGCGGCCGGTGCGCGGCAGATGCAGCAGCCCGCCGGTCTTGGCGCTGCCGAACGCGATCACCACCACGGGGGTGTGATCCGCGGGGATGTCGGGGTCGGCGACCTCGAATACCTCGCGCGTGGCCTGTCCGCCGATCCAGCAGGTCGCGATCCCCATCGCGGTCATGTCGAGCACCGCGTGCTCGATGGCGAATCCGACATTCTCGAGCCATCCGGGCTTCTCGGCGGCGGTCACCAGCACGAAGTGCGGCGCACTGGGCTTGCCGTAACTACCCACGAAGCCGCTCATGACACTCCGCACGCACTCGCCGTCCTCGATGACCACAGCTCGCATGTCGTGGCCATCGTAGAGCGCCGGAATGCCGCGGAGAACGTTGTGGACGGCCACCAGCTGCTCAAGAGTCAGCGGCTGGGGCGTGAACCTGCGCGTCGATCGGCGGTCCTGGATCGCTTCGAGGCGATTCATATCGTTCTCCTGTCGTTGGGCTGGAAGTGAGGATCCGAGGTCGTTGGACTCCGAGTCCGGATCGGGTCGGCCACGAGAAGGCTCTTCGTATACGAAGCAGGTGTTTAGTATACGAAAGAGTGCGAGGCGGTCAAGTGCTCGTCGGGATCACTACGTCCGCGAAGCCAAGTCGGTCCGCTCAGGATGAGCCCCGGCCTCCGCCTAGAACCGCTCGGCCAGCTTCGCCCATGCCCTCGACCTAGGAAGCTCTCGTCGACGTTCGCCTCCATCTCGAGGAATCGCTCCCACGGGATCGCGGAGCTCAGGACGTTTGGCTCCAGCCACCGGCGGGCCGATGGATCCGTCATGCCAAGGAGGCACCTGAGCTCGCGCGACCGGGCCTGATCGAGCGCGAGCAGCACGGTCGCCTGACACCCGGATGCCGCGGCGAAGACCACGTTCTCGCGACCCGGACGGTCGTAGCTCGCCAAGGTGGCGAGGCCAGAGAGCTGATCGGGTGTGGCCAGGAAGACGAGGACCTCGGGGATCTCGCCCGCGGCGATCTGGTCCAAGGGCTTGAACACCACGAAGGGATGTCCCTGGTCGACGACTACATCGCGTGGACCGGCGCGGATTCTCCGCAGAACTCCAGATGTCCGGGCAGTGCTCAGGGCTGCCGCGGACCGGTCGACGCGATGGCGATGGCGATCCGGGTGGGCACATAGTCTTGTGGCGTGGAAGGGGGACGCATGCGCATCTGGATCGGAAGAAGCATCCTGCTGATCGCTGTCATCCACACCGTCTTCGGCATCGTCTTCCTGGGCGATGCGGTCGCGCTGGTGCTTCGTGGCGGCGTGTTCAACACCGTCACGCTGGTCCCGCCGACTGCGACGGGGACCGCGTTCTGGTTCTTCGTCACCGGCTTCCTCGCATTCGTGCTGGGCGGTCTCATGCATCACCTCGAATACCGCGACATCGCTTTCCCCGCATTCCTGCCGTGGAGTCTGCTGGCTCTCACCATCGCTGGGTGCGTCCTGATGCCGGTCTCAGCATGGTGGCTGTTCTTGCTACCGGTGATCGGCATGTTCGTGCGCATACGGCGGATGGCATCAAGCGCTTCGGCGCGGTAGGTCGAAGCGTTTCGGTAGCGTACGGCGCGCGGGTCGAGCGCCGAATGCCAAGCGTGTCCACAATGACCTGTGGGTGAATTGCGAAAGGAGAACGCGGCCCGCTGACGGCGATCGCATAGGTGGTGGCGGAAGCTCTCGACCAGTCGCCGCCTTAGGCGTATCATCGCCTCCGTTGACAACCGGATATGGAATGGACCGAGGTGCCCCGCACGCGCCGCGCTGATGGAAGGCGGCAGGGGAGAATAGGGAAGCCGGTGAGATACCGGCACGGACCCGCCACTGTGACGGTGCGTCGAGATATGAGCGACGCCCGAAGTCAGGAGACCTGCCTCGGCCCGACAGCGCGACGCGGCCTTCGAGGAGAAGAGGCCTGACCGCAGCGCCGGCACCGAGTCGCGGAGAGTCATCCGCCTTCGCCCACCGCCGGCACAACGATCAGACTCCCGAGGACCCGCCTGAGGCATCAGGTGGGTTCTTCGCATTCTTCGCACGAACGGACCGTGTACGCGACCTGCATCCGGGTGTCGTGTCCGTTCGAGGAAAGACACGAAAGGGAGTCGCATCATATGAAGAAGCATGTCAGGTATGGCACCGCCGCGGCCATCGCGGTGTTGCTCGCGGGAGTGCTCGCGCTCTCGGGGTGCGCGGGCGCGGCCAAGTCCGGCGCTGCCGTCACGGGTGTCGACAAGGCCGGCGCGTCGGCTGCCGCGTTCCCCGTGACCGTCAGGGACGACGCGGGCCGCACCGTGACCATCGCGAGGAAGCCGGGGCGCATCGTCTCGCTCGCGCCCGCGAACACGGAGATCGTCTACGCGCTCGGACTTCTCGGCGAGCTCAAGGGCGTCACCACCTACGACGACTACCCCGCCGAGGCGACGAAGCTCCCCAAGATGGGCGACTTCACCACGCCGAATCTCGAGGCGATCGCGGCCGCGAAGCCCGACGTGATCCTGGTGACGGGCGGCGTGCAGGCCGACATCGTCGGCAAGCTCGAGGGCTCGGGCGCCAAGGTCGTCGTCATCGACCCGCAGGACCTCAAGGGTACCTACGCCGCCATCGGGATGGCGGGCAAGATCCTCGGCGCCACCAAGAAGGCGGATGAGGTCGTCGCAAAGATGAAGGCCGACGCCGACGGCATCGCCAAGGCTGTCTCATCCGCGCCGAAGGTCGGCTGCTTCGTGGAGATCGGCTGGAACCCCCTGTTCACGGCGGGCACCGGAACGCTGCTCCAGGACCTCATCACGAGCGCCGGCGGCGTCAACGTCGTGAAGCAGAAGGGCTACGTCGGCTACTCCGTCGAGCAGCTCGTCACCGACCAGCCGGCCGTGTACCTGGGCACCAAGTCGTCCATCGGAGACGTCGGTGCGCTCGCGTCGCGCCCCGGATACTCCGGCCTGAACGCGATCAAGGACGGCAAGGTCTTCTCGCTCGACGACAACCTGGTGTCGCGCCCCGGCCCGCGCATCGTCGAGGGAATGCGCCAGATCGCCAAGGCGCTGCACCCGGACGTCGTGAAGTAGGAGAGCCGCCGACCCGATGCCTCGCGCAGCCCGCAGACCCGCGTTCGTCATCCTCGGCCTGACCGTCGCCCTCGTGGGTGCGGTCATGGCCGGGGTGGCGTTCGGCGCGGTGCCCGTGTCGCTGGCCGACATCGTCGGCGCCGTGACACGTGCGCTGTCGGGCCGGGGGGGCTCGGGCGCCAACGACGCGCTCGTGCTCGGATTGCGCATCCCGCGAGTGGCGATGGCGGCGCTCGTGGGCGCGTGCCTGTCGGGCGCGGGGGTGCTGTACCAGGCGCTGTTCAAGAACGCGCTGGCCGACCCGTACATCCTGGGAGTCTCCGCAGGCGCCGGTCTGGGCGCCGTGCTCGCCTTGGCCCTCGGCGGCGTCGGCGCCATCGCCGCGGTGCTCGTTCCCGCATCGGCCTTCGTGGGAGCGACGCTGACGATGATGCTCGTCGTCGCCATCGCCACGCGCGCCGGTCGGATGGAGACGCTGTCGCTGCTGCTGGCGGGGGTGGCCGTGTCGTACACGCTCGCGGCCCTGACCTCCTTCGCCATGGTCATGCGAAGGGAGACCATGGCGCGCATCGTGTTCTGGATGATGGGCGGCCTGCAGTCCGCCACCTGGCAGTACGTGGCCGTGGTCGGCGTGATGCTGGTGGCCGGGCTGTCGCTGCCGCTCGCATACTCGCGCGAGCTGGACATCATCCTGCTCGGCGACGAGCGAGCCGGGCAGCTCGGCGTGGACGTGAAGCGTTTCGAGCGCATGGTGCTCGCGAGCGCGTCGCTGATGGTGGCGGCGGCGGTTTCGGTTGCGGGACTCATCGGGTTCGTGGGATTGATGACCCCGCACATGACGCGGCTCGTGCTGGGGCCGCGGCATCGGCTGCTACTGCCGGCGTCCGTGATCGCGGGAGCCATCGTGATGGTGCTCGCCGACCTGTTCGCTCGCGTGGTGTTGGCGCCAGTGGAACTGCCGGTCGGTATCGTGACGGCGCTCGCGGGTGGCCCCGTGTTCGTGTGGCTGCTGATGCGCGAGCGGAGGCGGTCGCTGTGACCGCCCTTGGCGACGTCGCCCTCCAGTACCGGGACGCAACCCTCGGCTACCACCAGCCCGTGGTCTCCGACACCACGCTCGCTGTCCATTCAGGCGAAGTGGTCGGGCTGATCGGTCCGAACGGCGCCGGAAAGTCGACGATGCTGCGGGCCGTCACGGGCGGTGCTCGGGTGCTTGGCGGCACACTCGAGGTGCTCGGCCGTTCCCTGGCCACCTACGACGCCAGGTCGCTCGCGCGCGTGGTGGCGGCGCTGCCGCAGACCGTCAGCGCCACGTTCCGGTTCTCGGCGCGGGAGTTCGTGGAGATGGGTCGCCACCCGCACCTCGGGCGGTTCTCGGACCTCTCGGCCCACGACAGGGCGGTGATCGACCAAGCGATGGAGCGGACCGACACCGCGAGGCTGGCGTCCGAGCCCGTCGACACCCTGTCAGGCGGCGACCTGCAGCGTCTCACGCTGGCGCAGACACTCGCGCAGGAGCCCACCGTGCTGCTCCTCGACGAGCCCACCAGCCATCTGGACCTCAACCACCGGCTGCAGGTCCTCGATCTGGTCCGTCGCCTGGCCGACGAAGGCCTGGCGGTGCTCGCGGTCTTCCACGACCTCGACATGGCGGCGCGGTACTCCGACACCCTGGCCGCTGTACACGACGGTGGGATCGGACCCTGCGGGTCGCCTCGCGAGGTGCTGACCGGCGCGTTGCTGGGCGACGTGTTCGGCGTGAGCGCGGTCATCGGCACGGACGCGGTCACCGGTTCGGTGTCCGTCACGCCGGTGCTGCGACGCGGTGAGACGCCGCAGCCGCTCGGTGTGCGCGTACACGTGGTCGGCGGCTCCGGCACCGCCGCCCGGCTGCTGCGGAGACTCGTGCTCGAAGGCTACGAGGTCACAGCGGGAGCGCTCAACGCCGGCGACACCGATCACGAGGTCGCGGTGGCGCTCGGGCTGCGGTTCGTGCCATTGCCGCCGTTCGCGCCGGTGGACGCGCACGCCGAGGCCGAGGCCGCGGCCCTGGCGGCGGTTGCCGACATCGTGGTGGTGAGCGCCACGCCGTTCGGGAGCGCCAACCTGGGCAATCTGCGGTCCGCGGTCGGCAGCGGCGCCCCGATCGTGCTGGTCGGCTCGCTCGGCCCCGATCGCGACTTCACCAACGGAGCAGCCGCCGCGCTGTGGGCCGATGCTCTGGCTTCCGGCGCCGTGGCGGCCGCGACCGAAGACGACGTGATGGACGCTATCTCGGAGGTGAGCGGGCGATGAGCCTCGTTGTCGTGACCGGTGGGGCGCGTTCGGGCAAGTCAGGTGCGGCGGAGAGGCTGGCCGCGTCGCGCGGTACGCCGGTCGTGGTCGCTGTCGCCGGCAGCGCCGAGGACGAGGAGATGGTCCGCCGCATCACGACGCACCGCGCGGACCGCCCGCAAACATTCGCGACCCTGGAGATCGTGACCGATATCGCGTGGATCGCGGACGTGCCGGATGGCTCGTGCCTTGTGCTCGATTGCCTCGGCACGCTCGTGAGCCGCATCGTGGCGGAGGAGAGCATGGAGGCGGGGGAGCTGGCCTCCCGTGGCGCGGAGGAGCAGGTCCAGGCCCGGACTCAGGCGTTGCTCGACGCGCTCTTCGCACGAGACGGAGACACGATCGTGGTCACCAACGAGGTCGGGGACGGCGTGGTGCCCGCGTATCCGTCGGGCCGGCTGTTCCGCGACACTCTGGGACGCGCGAACCGCCTGCTGGTGGACCGCGCGAACGGCGCCTGGCTCGTCGCGGCCGGACGCTGCATCGATCTGCAGCGGCTGCCAAGCGACCTCCGGTGGCCGACGGAGAGCAACCCGCGCGTGTCTGTGTGAGATCCCGCCCGAGCCGCCCGACCCAGGGGACGGCACCGACCCCGAACGACCCACCTCCCGCCACTGGAAGGAACCTTCGATGACCGACGAACAGCGCATCTTCGAGACCATCGCCACGATCGCCCCCCTGGAGGCGGCCGCGTCTGAGCGAGCATGGGCGCGCCTCGACTCGCTGACCAAGCCCCCGCGCAGCCTCGGCAAGCTCGAGGAGATCGCGGCACGCGTGTCCGCCATCCAGGACGATGTGCGACCGATCCTGCGAAGCAAGACCATCGTGCTGATGGCCGGCGACCATGGCGTGACCGCTGAGGGTGTCTCGCCGTATCCGACGGAAGTCACCATGCAGATGGTCGCGAACTTCGCCGCGGGCGGCGCGGCCATCAACCAGCTCGCGCGTCACGCGGGCGCGGAGATCCTGCTCGTGGACATGGGCGTCGCGACATCGCTCGAAGGGATCGGTTCGGTGGTGGACGCGCGTATCGCCGACGGTACCGCGAACATGGCACAGGGCCCCGCCATGACCCGCGAGCAGGCCGCTCTGGCCGTCATCACGGGCATCGAGGTCGCGCGGCGAATCGCCTCCGGTGGTGTCGCGGTCATCGGCACGGGGGAGATGGGCATCGGGAACAGCACCGCCGCCGCGGCCGTGACCTCCGCGCTGACCGGTGTGGACCCGTCGCTCGTGGTGGGTCGCGGCACAGGACTCGACGACGCCGGCGTCCTTCACAAGGCCGACGTCGTGCGCAGGGCGCTCGCCATCAACTCGCCCGACGCGGACGACGCTCTCGACGTGCTGGCGAAGGTCGGCGGCTACGAGATCGCCGGTTTGGCCGGCGTCATCATCGGCGCGGCCGCGGCAAGCGTTCCCGTGGTGTCCGACGGCTACATCGCCGGGGCGGCGACGCTCGCGGCCCTGCGTCTGGCGCCGGCGGCGGCTCCGTACGTCTTCGCCTCGCACCGCAGCGCGGAGCCGGGTCACACTTTCGTTCTGGACGCGTTGGGCCTCGAGCCGGTGCTCGACTTGGACATGCGACTCGGCGAGGGCACCGGCTCCGCGCTCGCGATGTCGCTCATGGACGCCGCCTGCGCCATGATGTCCGGGATGGCGACCTTCGCCGAAGCCGGCGTCACCGATCGCGAGGAGTAGCGTGAGCAACACCGCCGCCGCACCCGAGGACCCGACGCCCACCACCCGCCCGACGCCGCGCCCGCTTCTCGACGCCGCGGCCGCGGTGGGCTTCCTCACGCTCCTGCCAATCGGACGGCAGTGGCCTGAAGGACCTCCGCCGCGAGCGGTGGGATGGTATCCGTGGGTCGGGTGGCTGATCGGCCTGCCTGTCGCCGGTGCCGTGGCCCTGGCCGTGAAGCTGCACGGGCACGCGCCTGTGGGCGGTGACATGCTGGTCGGCGCGCTGGTGATCGGCGCGTGGGCCGCGCTGACGCGGTTCCTGCACTGGGACGGCCTTGCCGACACCGCGGATGGGCTGTGGGGCGGGCGCGACCGCGAGCGCAGACTCGAGATCATGCGCGACAGCCGCATCGGCTCGTTCGGGGCGGCCGCCATGCTCTTCGTCGCCATGGTGCAGGTGTCGGCTGTGGCGGACATCGTGCACGGCGGCGTCGTGTGGCCGATCGTAGCGGCGCCGGTGCTGGGGCGGTTCGCTGCGTCGGTGGGCGCTTGGACGCTGCCAGCCGCGCGGCGCGAGGGACTCGGGCTGACCGTGATGGAGCGCCCGGGTAGCTACGATGTGGCGGTCGCGGTCCTGGGCGTCGCGGTCCTGCACTTCCTGCGCAGCCCGCTGCCGGGGTTCGGCGCGGACGGCATCAGACTCATCGGCGTCACGCTCGTGGGGCTGGTCGCGGGCTTCGCGGTCCCTCGTGTGCTCGCACGGCAGGTCGAGGGGATGACCGGAGACCTGTTCGGCGCTACGGTACTGCTGGTGGAGATGGTCGTGCTGGTGGCCGGAGCGGTGGTGTCATGAGCGACATGATGAAGACGCCGATGCAGGTTCTCATCGCCAGGCATCCCGAGGTGGTCGCGAACGTCGAGCGAAGATTCGTGGGCATCGGGGAGTCGCCGTACACGGAGCTCGGCGAGCGGCAGACGGAGCGGCTTGCGAAGTACATCGCCGACTGGGGTCCCACGGCGGTGCACTCCAGCCCACGTACGCGCGCCCACGACGTGGCGGTCCGGGCGGCGCGCCTCGCCGGAGTGGAGCTACACGTCGATGACGGTCTCGCGGAGATCGACTTCGGCGCCGCCGAAGGGCTCACGTTCGAAGAGGCCCGCATCCGCGGCGTTGACATCGACCTGCTGGGCGGTCCGCCCGAGTCGGCACCCTTCGTCGACGGCGAGACGTGGCACGAGTTCGCGTATCGCGTGGCCGAGGCCGCCCGCAAGATCGAGGACTGCGGTCCGCGCATCGCGGTCGTCACCCACGGCGGCGTGGTGCGCGCGCTCGTGACGCACTGGCTCGGGCTGTCCCACAAGACCGCCTGGCGCTTCGCGGTGGGCAACGCGTCCGTAGCCACGATGGCGATCGCCCAAGGTCAGGGCACCCTGCTGACGTTCGGCATCCTGGCCGGGGACGGTGAGCCGGGTCACGGCGGCGTGTGGGCCGCGGACCAGCAGGGATAGGCCTTCACACACTCCCGGCTTGCCACCTGTCGCGGCGCGGGCGACAATCCTCGAACACCCCGAACCACCCGCGGAGGCGCGCGATGTCCTGGGACAGCCTCATACGCCCGGAGCTGGAGCCCATGCGGCCCTACCAGCCGGGCCTGCGCGCGTCGCAGGTGCGTGAACGCTCCGGCGTCGAGCATGTGCTCAAGCTGTCGAGCAACGAGTATCCTGTGGGGCCGGTGCCGGCGGCCGTCAGGGCCATCCGCGAGATCGCGACGCATGTCAACCGGTACCCGGACGGCGGCTCGGAAGCCCTTCGCGACAAGCTCGCCGCGCACCTGGGCGTCGACCACGAGACGGTCGTCGTAGGCAACGGCTCCAACGAACTGCTGCGTCTCATCGGACAGGTGGTGCTTCGCCCGGGCGACGAGGTCGTCTACTCGTGGCCCTCGTTCGTGGTGTACCCGATGGTGGCCGACATGTTCGGCGCCAAGAAGGTCGTCGTGCCGCTCGCGCCCGGGCAGGTGTATGACCTCGACGCCATGCTCGACGCCATCACCGACGCCACGCGCGTCGTATTCCTGTGCAACCCCAACAACCCCACCGGCACCATCTATGGCCGCGAGGCCTTCGCCCGGTTCCTCGCGAAGGTCCCCGACCACGTGCTCGTTGTCGTCGACGAGGCGTACTTCGAGTTCGTGACCGACCCGGACTACCCGGACGGGCTCGCCTCGTTCGACGGGAAGCGGCCGCTCGTCGTCCTTCGCACGTTCTCCAAGATCTACTCGCTCGCCGGCCTGCGCGTTGGCTACGGCGTGCTGCCGCTTCCGCTCGCCGAGGCCATCCACAAGGTCCGAGAGCCCTTCAACGTCAACATGGCGGGTCAGGCGGCCGCCTTCGCCTCGCTCGACGACCAGATCGAGGTCGCCCGGCGTCGCGAGGAGAACCAGGAACAGAAGACCTACCTGTATTCGTGCTTCGACCGGCTGGGCATCCGCTACGTGGAGTCCCACACCAACTTCGTCTGGTTCGAGACGGAGTGGCCGGTCGAAGTGTTCGAGGCGCTGCTGCACCGCGGAGTCATCGCACGTGACTTCGGCAACACACCAGCCCTTCGCCTCGGTGTGGGCACCCCGGACGACACGAGGGCGACGATAGCCGCCTTCGAAGCCATCGTCTCCGATCTCGGCGGCATCTGACCCGTCGCTCTTGGGGCCGGCAAGGGCTCTGTTGGACCGGGCAGGCGCGGGAACTTCACGAGACGACAAGCGAAGGCAGGAAGCCGAAGGTGGTGTCCAGATGCTCGTAGTGATGCGCGACTTGGCGACACAGTCCGAGATACAGCACGTGGTCGAGCACGTCCACGAGGCCGGCGCGGAGACCCACCTGTCGCAGGGCGAGGTCAAGACCGTCATCGGCGTGGTGGGGGAGCGCGAGATCGTCTACGCGCTCGATCTGGAGGGCTTCCCGGGTGTCCAGGAGGTCATCCGCGTCCTCAAGCCCTATAAGTTAGTGAGCCGCGACTTCCAAGGCGAAGACACGGTGGTCACCGTCGGCACCGCCTCGATCGGCGGCGGTGCGCTCGGCGTCGTCGCGGGCCCCTGCTCCGTGGAGTCGGCGGACCAGATGATGCGCACAGCCGAAGCCGTCAAGGCTGCCGGCGCAACGATGCTCCGCGGCGGCGCGTACAAGCCCCGCAGCTCGCCGTACGCCTTCCAGGGAATGGGGCTGGAGGGCCTCAAGCTCCTTCGCGAGGCTGGCGACGCCTACGGCCTGCCGGTGGTGACAGAGGTTCTCGATGTCCGCGACGCCGAGAAGGTGGCCGAGTTCGCCGACGTTCTCCAAGTCGGGGCGCGCAATATGCAGAACTTCATGATGCTCGAGGAGCTCGGGCGGATGAAGCGGCCGGTGCTGCTCAAGCGTGGCCTGTCAGCCACCATCGAAGAGGTGCTGTCCGCAGCCGAGTACGTGGTCAAGGGAGGCAACCGGGACGTCATCCTATGCGAGCGCGGCATCCGCACGTTCGAGACGTACACACGCAATACGCTCGACCTCGCCGCGGTGGCGGCGCTCAAGACCCTCACGCACCTCCCGGTCATCGTCGACCCCTCGCATGCCACGGGGCGGCGCGAACTGGTGGCGCCGATGTCGCGCGCCGGGATCGTGGCGGGTGCCGACGGCATCATGGTCGAGGTGCATCCCGACCCTGAGCGCGCGCGTTGTGATGGACCGCAGTCGCTGGACTTCGAGCAGTTCGCCACGCTGATGGACGGAGTGCGGCCGCTGGCGGTCATGGAAGGGAAGCGGCTGTCGTGAACAGCCGTCCGTTCGACACCGTCGTGGTGGTGGGTGTCGGCCTGGTGGGGGGGTCGTTCGCGGCCGCGGCCCGCAGGCTGCCCCAACATCCCCGCGTGCTTGGCGTGGAGCCCTCCGCCGAGGCGCGGGAGTATGCGGTTCGTGAAGGGATCGTCGACGAGGCGCTCGACGCCGACGACGCCGTGGCTGCGGGCTGGTTCGCGGACTCCGATCGGGGGACCCTGGTACTGCTCGCCGCGCCCGTCCAGGGGATCGTCGCGTGGCTCGACAGGCTCGGCACGCTCGGGTTCGCCGGGGTGGTGACCGACGTCGCGTCCACCAAGTCCGGCGTGTTCGCGGCCGCGGCCGCACTCTCGCCGAGCACGGTGTTCATAGGCGGGCACCCGATGGCCGGCTCCGAGCGCAGCGGCGTGACGGCCGCCAACCCCGACCTGTTCCAGGACGCGTACTACGTGCTGACGCCATCTGAGACCACGGACGCCGACGCGTACCGGCGTCTGCATGCCCTCGTGAGCTCGTTGGGGGCGCGCGTCATCGCCGTCGCGCCGGCCCTGCACGACGAGGCGGTCGCCGTCGTCAGCCATGTCCCGCACGTCGCCGCCTCCGCGCTCACCAACCTCGCGGCTCAGCGGGCCGGCGATGGGCGCGAGGTGCTTCGCCTCGCAGCCGGTGGCTTCAAGGACATGACGCGCATCGCCGCGGGTTCCCCCGAGCTGTGGACCGGCATCCTGTCGGACAACGCGCTCGCGGTCTCCCGCGCCATCGGCGACCTGGTCGACCAGCTGCAGGAGCTTCGCGGCTCGCTCGACGCAGGCGACCTGGAGGCGATGCGCGCATGGCTGGCACGTGCCGCGGAGGTGCGACGCTCGCTGCCGGCCAAGTGGGTTCCCGCCACGGCAGCTCTCTCCGTCCTGTCCATCCCGATGGTCGATCGACCCGGCATGGTCGGCACCATCACGCAAGCCGCGGCGCATTCCGGGTGCAACATCGAGGACATCGAGATCGATCACCAGACCGAGGACCGCGCCGTTCTTCGCCTGGTGCTGACGGATGAGGGCGATTTCGACGCCCTGCTCGGCGAGTTGTCCCGCGAGGGCTTCGATACCGACCTGAGGCCACTGTAGGATGGGAGCGAGCGAAGAAGGAGGACGGGTGCGCCATTCGCAGCAGCCCGCGCAAGGCCCGCTGACCGGGAGTGTCCGTGTGCCGGGTGACAAGTCGATCTCTCATCGCGCAGTCCTGTTCTCGGCCATGACGGCAGGAACATGCGAGATCACCGGCGTGCTCGACTCGGCCGACCTCCGCTCGACCATCGGCGCGGTCGCGGCCCTCGGCGCGGGAGTCGAGATCCGCAGGTCGCGCGCCGGTGCCCTCGACGTCACCGTGACGGGCTGGGGCCAGCTGGGTCCGAAGGCGGATGACGATGCATCCATCGACTGCGGGAACTCCGGCACCACCGCCCGACTGCTGCTCGGATTGCTCGCGGGACACCCCGGAGACGTGACCCTGACCGGAGACGCGTCGTTGTCGAAGCGGCCGATGCGTCGGGTCACGGAGCCTCTCGCGCGCATGGGCGCCGCGTTCGATGCCTCCGACAACGGGACGCTTCCCATGACGGTCCACGGTGGCGCCCTTCGCGCCATCGACTACGACATGCCCATCGCGAGCGCTCAGGTGAAGTCCGCGGTGCTGCTCGCCGGACTGAGTGCCCAGGGTCGCACCACTGTGCGCGAGCCCGCGGCGAGCCGTGACCACACGGAGCGGCTCCTTCCGGCGTTCGGCGTGGACGTCGGCCGCGATATCGAGACGAGGGCATGCTGGGTGGACGGTCCCGCGAGGCTCTCGCCCACCGACGTGGCCGTGCCGGGCGACCCGTCGTCGGCGGCGTTCCTTGTCGGGGCGGCGGCGATCGTGCCGGGCTCCGAGGTCCGTGTGACCGATGTCGCGCTGAATCCGACGCGGATCGGCTTCCTGCGGGTGCTCGAGCGCATGGGTGCGGACGTGCTCATCCGTCCGGGCCGCGCCAGCGGCGCCGAGCCATGCGGCGAGCTGTCGATCCGCGGCGGGCGCCTCCTGACCGGAGTGCTCGTGTGCGCGAGCGAGGCGCCGTCGCTGATCGACGAGGTTCCCCTGCTGGCGGTCGTCGCGGCAATGGCTGCGGGAACCACCCGCTTCGAAGGTGTGGGGGAGCTGCGCGTCAAGGAGTCCGACAGGCTCGCGGCCATCGCACAGGGCCTGACAGCGCTTGGCGTCAACGTCCGGTCCGGCGACGACTGGCTGGAGGTCGACGGGCCGACCGTGTTCAGGGGCACGACGCTGGACTCGCTGGGCGACCATCGCCTGGCGATGGCGTGGGCTGTCGCCGGTCTTGTCGCGGATGGGCCCGTGACGATCGAGGGTTGGGACGCCATCGACGTGTCGTACCCGACATTCGCGGAGGATCTCGGACGGCTGCTCGACGGCGGGCGATGAGGTCTCGGCCCCCGGTCGTGACAGTCCGTCATGGTAGACTGTGCCCTGCTCAGGACACCACTTTGGAAAGGCCTCACGCCGCCCATGATCATCGCCATCGACGGTCCTGCAGCCTCCGGCAAGTCCACCGTCGCCCGCGCTGTGGCGACCCGGCTCGGGTTCGCATACCTCGACACCGGCGCCATGTACCGAGCGGTCGCAGCCGAGGCATTGCAGCTCGGCATGGCGACCGACGACCGGCCTGCGCTCACCAAACTCGCGAAGGAGCTGCCGTTGGCTTTCGAGCATGAAGGCGGCTCAGCGCTTCCGACACGCGTGCTCGCCGGTGGGCGCGACGTCACGACAGAGATCCGCACGCCGGCCGTGGACGCCGCGGTAAGCCCGGTCTCGTCCATCCCGGGTGTGCGGGAGGCGATGGTGCGCGTGCAAAGGGACCTCGCCGCTGTGGGCGACTGCGTCGTGGAAGGTCGCGACATCGGCACGGTGGTCTTCCCGCACGCGGAGCTCAAGGTCTACCTGTCGGCGTCCCCCGGCGAGCGCGCCCGGCGGCGCACCGCCGACATGGAGCGTGCGGGACACGACGTGAGCGCGGAGGCTGTCCTGCGGCGCCTCGAGCGCCGCGACACGGCGGACTCCACGCGAGAGGCGAGCCCGCTCGCGGTGGCCCACGACGCCGTGGAGATCGACACCACCGGACTCAGCGTTGAGCAGGTGGTCGAGTGCATCGCGCAGCTGGCCCGGGCCCGCCGATGAACACGATCATCAAGACGTACCACTTCTTCTGGATCGTGATGCGGCCTCTCCTCAACTGGCTGTTCCGGATCCGCTACGTACATCGCGAACGCGTGCCGCTCGACCGCGCCGTGATCTTCGCCGGCAACCACGAGTCGTACGGCGATCCGGTGATGCTCGCCGAGGGCTTCTGGAAGCCGATGCATTTCATGGCCAGGTCCGACCTGTACGACAGGAACCTCTTCTTTCGCTGGCTCCTGTACAGCGTCGGAGCCTTCCCCGTGGTGCGGGGCACCCCTGACCGCACCGCGATCGGCACCGCGACGCGCCTGCTGGAGTCCGGCGAGTGGATCGGCATCTTCCCCGAGGGCACGCGTCATCACGAAGGTCAGGGCGAAGGGCAAGGCGGAGCCGCGCTCATCGGGCTGCGTGCTGACGCCGTGATCGTCCCGGTCGGCATCGCCGGCACGGACCTCATCAGGCCTGAAGAGGTACGCTTCTTGCATTTCCCGAAGGTCGTGATCGTGATGGGCGAGCCGGTGGACACCAGGGACTTCGCCGACGGAAGCCGCAGACAGCGAGTCGATTCGATCACCGCCGAGATCATGGCCCGCATCGAGGGCGCCCGGCGCGAAGGCGAAGCGATCCGGGAAGGAGGCCGAGCGTGAGAGTGAAGGTCGCCAAGTACGCGGGCGTCTGCTACGGAGTGGAGCGCGCGCTCAAGCTGGCTGCCGAGGCGACGGAGAGCGGCCGGACGGTGCACACTCTGGGCCCGCTGATCCACAACCCGCAGGCCGTCCTCGCGATGGCCGAGCGCGGCGTCGAGGTCGCCGAGAGCCTGGATGATGCCGCCGAGGGCACGCTGATAATCCGCTCGCACGGTGTGAATCCGTCGATCATCGCCCAAGCGCGTGAGAAGGGGCTCGACGTCATCGACGCGACCTGCCCCTTCGTGTCCACCGCGCACCAGTCGGCCGCCGAGCTCGTCCGGGACGGCTACACGGTGATCATCGTCGGCGAGTCGGACCACCCCGAGGTCGAGGGCATCATGGCGTGGGCCCAGGGGCGGGCGATCGTGGTCGAGGAGGTGGCCGACATCCCGGCAAAGCTCGGCAGCCGCAAGATCGGCGTCGTGGTCCAGACCACCCAGTCGCTCTCGCGGCTGCAGGCCGTGGTGGACGCGCTGTTGCCTCGCGTCAGCGAGCTCAAGGTGCACAACACGATCTGCTCCGCCACGGGCAAACGTCAACGCGCCGCTGAGGATCTTGCGCGCGACGTCGACGTCGTGGTGGTGGTCGGCGGGCACAACTCCGGCAACACCTCGCGGCTCGCGGAGATCTGCAGCACTGTCAACGAGCGCGTGCACCATGTGGAGACCGCTGACGAGCTCCAGGCGGAGTGGTTCGATGGCGCGCGCGACGTCGGCGTGACCGCGGGCGCCTCGACTCCAGACGCCCAGATGGCCGGAGTGGTCGCCGCAATCGAGGCGATGGGTGACGGTGGCTGCTGAGACCTATGGCCGCGCCGTCGCGGCGGCGGGGGAGGGTGGCCGCGTCACGGCGGTCGAGGCCGGCGGCCCCGCGGACCGCGCCGGGATCGTGGCCGGTGACATCGTCGTGCGTGTCAACGGGCAGCCCGTTCGCGACGTCATCGACTGGCAGTGGCTGACGAGCGAGGATGTCGTCGACGTCCACGTGCTGCCGGCACGCGACGCCCGTGCGGCCACGACCCTTCGCATCGAGCGTTCGTGGGACGAAGCGATCGGGATCTCCTTCGCGGACACGGTGTTCGACGGCGTGCGCGAATGCGACAACGCGTGTGCCTTCTGCTTCGTGTCACAGCTGCCGCCCGGGCTTCGCCCGGCGCTCTACGTCCGCGACGACGACTACCGTCTCTCCTTCCTGTCAGGCAACTTCGTCACGCTCACGAACATGAGCGACGACGACATCGAGCGCGTGGTCGAGCAGCGCCTGAGCCCGTTGTACGTCTCGCTGCACGCGGTCGACCCTGACGTCCGCCGGCGCTTGGTGTGCCCCACGGCCGAGGACCGGACGCTCGAGTTCGCGGACGCATTGCTGGAGGCGGGGATCGACCTCCACGTGCAGATCGTGCTCGTTCCCGGAGAGAACGATGGCGAGGTGCTGGACGGTACCTTGGAATGGTTGGGCGCAAGGCCGGGTGTGCTGTCCGTCGGCGTCGTTCCGGTGGGCTTCACCAGCCACCAGTCGCGGATCACCCGCTCCTTCGAGGAGCCCGCCGCGGCCGCTCGCGTGCTCGACCAGCTTGCGCCATGGCGCACGCGCATGGCCGCCGCGCGTGGCGAGCGCTGGGTGTACGCCGCCGACGAGCTGTACCTCGCAGCCGGCCGCGAGCTGCCGTCCTGGGACGACTACGACGACTTCCCCCAGTACGAGAACGGCATCGGTCTGGCGCGAGCGTTCACGGACGAGCTCGGCGCTCTCATCGATGCCGCGCGACAGCGGGACGTGATCGATCCCGCGGTCGTCTGCACGCTCGTGACCGGCGAGCTGTTCGCCCCGGTCCTTCGCGGGGTCGCCCCGTCGTTGGCCCATCTCGGCGCGGACGCTGGGGTCCTCGTGGTGCGTAACGCGCTGTTCGGTGGGAACGTCTCCGTCGCGGGGCTGCTGTGCGGTCGCGACATCGTCTCCGCGGTGCGACACGCGGACCTGCCGGAGCCGTTCTTCGTGCCTGAGATCGTGCTCAATGCCGACGGACTGATGCTCGATGACGTCGCCGGCTTAGACCTCTCGCGCCTGAGCGGGAAGGATGTCCGTGTGGTACCCTGTGACGCCGTCGGGCTGGTCGACGCCCTTCGGCACCTGAGAGAGCACGCCTAGAGCAGATCGGCGGGACCATCTGTGAGCCTCCCAATCGTAGCGGTCGTCGGCCGCCCCAACGTCGGCAAGTCGACGTTCGTGAACCGTATCGCGCAGGCGCACGAGGCCATCGTCCACGAGGCGCCGGGCGTGACCCGCGACCGGTCGTATCACAAGGCTGACTGGAACGGCGTCGAGTTTATGCTCATCGACACCGGCGGCATCGAGATGACCACCGACGACGCGTTCGGCGAGTCCATCCGCAAGCAGGCCATCATGGCAGCCGAGGAAGCCGACATCGTCTTGTTCATGGTCGACGGCTCCACGGGCGTGCTGACCGGCGACGAGGATGTCGCCAAGGTCCTCAAGCGCAGCCACAAGCCGGCGTTCCTGCTCGTGAACAAGCTGGACACGCCTAACAACGAGCTCGCCATCCACGACTTCTGGAAGCTCGGGCTGGAGCAGCCGTGGCCGATATCGTCCATGCATGGTCACGGCACCGGAGACCTGCTCGACGCGGTCGTGGCGGCCCTTCCGCCGACCGAGGCCGAGGAGGAGCAGACGGGCATCGGTGTCGCCTTCATAGGCAAGCCGAACGCGGGCAAGTCCTCTTTGTTCAACCGGCTGGCGGGACGCGAGCGAACGATCGTCTCTCCCGTGCCGGGCACCACGCGCGACTCCATAGACACGCTGGTGGAGCGCGAAGGCGTGCTCTACCGCCTCGTGGACACAGCGGGGCTGCGTCGCAAGTCACAGATCGACGAATCCGTCGAGTACTACAGCTTCGTGCGCGCTATGCGAGCCATCGACCGCGCGGACGTGGCGCTGCTGCTGATCGACGCATCGAAGGGCATCACGGACGGCGACCAGCGGGTCGCCCGGTTCGCTGAAGAGCGCGGTTGCTCGATTGTTGTGCTGCTCAACAAGTGGGACCTCGTGGGCGAGGACCAGCGTCTGGACATCGAGGACGACCTTCCTCGCAAGCTGGGCTTCATCGGGTACGCGCCTATCTTGCGCATCTCAGCGCTCACGGGTCGCAACGTGGACAAGGTGTACGCGGCCATCGACACCGTCTATGCCGCCTACACGCGAGAGATCCCCACGAGCCAGGTCAACAAGTTCCTCACGGAGATCCGGTCGATCGGGCACACCGTGTCGAAGCAGGGCGCCACGCTGAGGGTGCAGTACGGCACGCAGACCGGCATCAAGCCGCCACGCTTCCAGTTCTTCGCCAATCACCCGCGCCTGGCGGACGACAACTTCCAGCGGTATCTGGAGAACCGGATGCGCGAGACGTTCGACTTGACCGGTACGCCGGTGATGCTCAAATTCCGGCAGAAGGGCTGACGAGAAGGTGGCGCTGACTCTGCTTCGAGTCGTGGGCGTCATCGCCGTGGCGTATCTGCTCGGCGGCATCCCGTTCGGCGTCATGATCGGCCGGCGGTTCTTCGGCGTCGACATCTCCACGGTGGGGAGCGGCAACACGGGGGCCACGAACGTCTACCGGGTGCTCGGGTGGAAGGCGGCGGTTCCCTCCGCTCTCCTGGACATCGCGAAGGGTGCGGTCCCGACACTGGTGGCCATCTGGCTCGCCGACCCCAAGTGGGGTGTCGAGTGGGCCGATTGGTTCGCCATCGCCGCGGGCATGGCGGCCGTGCTGGGGCACATGTACTCGCCGTACCGCGGACTTCGTGGCGGGAAGGGTGTCGCGACCGCCGCCGGTGTCATCATCGTGCTGCAGCCACTGGCGTTCATCGTCCTGCTGCCGTCCTTCATCGGCGTGATCGCTGCGTTCCGGATCGTGTCCGTGGCGTCCGTGGTCGTCGCCCTCGAGTATCCCGTACTCGTATTGCTGCTCTACCGCGAGAGGCTGGCGTTTGTGCTGTTCGCGATCGTGGCGGCACTCTCGGTCACATGGGCGCACCGCGCCAACATCCGGCGCATCTTCCGGGGCGAAGAGCCTAGAATAGACCGCAAGCTGTCCGACTACGCGAAGGGCCCGCGAGCATGAGCAAAGTGGCGGTGATAGGCGCCGGGTCGTGGGGCACTGCCGTCTCCTGGCTGCTTGGCGGCAAGGGAATCGACGTCGGGCTGTGGGCTCGTGAGCCGGAGATCGCCGACGGCATCAACACTGCGCGCCACAACCCGATGTACCTGAAGGATATCGAGCTGTCCTCGCACGTGCGAGCGACCCCGGACATCGCGGAGGCTGTCGCCGGAGCACAGGCGGTCGTCATAGTGACGCCGAGCCACGGGGTTCGCGGCACCGCCATCTCCATGGCCGAGCACCTCGGCGGCGACGTCCCGGTAATCAACCTCTCCAAAGGGGTCGAGGCTGGCACGCACATGCGCATGACGCAGGTGCTGGAAGACGTCTTGGGCAACCGTTCGCGGCTGGCCGCACTCTCGGGTCCCAACCACGCCGAGGAGGTCTCCAAGGGCGTCCCGTCGGCGACCGTGGTCGCGGCGTATGACGAGACGATCGGCTGCGTGTTCCGCGACCTGTTCATGGCACCGTTCTTCCGCGTCTACACCAACCCCGATGTCGTCGGCGTGGAGCTGTGCGGAGCTTCCAAGAACGTCATCGCTGTTGGCGCGGGCATCTCCGACGGCATGGGCTACGGCGACAACACCAAGGCGACCGTCATGACCCGCGGTCTTGCCGAGATGAGCCGGCTGGGTCACGCTCTCGGCGCGAACCCCATGACGTACATGGGACTCGCGGGCATGGGCGACCTCATCGCGACCTGCACCTCGCGCCACAGCCGTAACCGCGGATTGGGCGAGATGATCGCGAAGGGTGGGACGATCGCCGAGTACGAGGCGACCACCCACATGATCGCGGAGGGCGCGACGAGCTCGGTCACCGTCTACGATCTGGGGATCAGCGTCGGCATCGAGCTGCCGCTGACGCACTATGTCCGTGCCATCGTGCACGACGGGCTGTCACCTGCGGACGCTGGCGAGGCGCTCATGGGTCGCCCGGCCACGGACGAACTGCACGGGATGGGTCTGGTCGACGACTGAAAGTGGCAGGGGAGTATGCCGTGCGCGACATCCTGATTGCACCGTCGATCCTGTCCGCCGACTTCACCCGGCTAGCCGAGGCGGTCGTCGAGGTCGAGGCAGCAGGGGCGGACCTTGTGCACGTCGACGTCATGGACGGGGTATTCGTGCCCAACCTGACGTTCGGGCCTCCTGTCATCCGGGCGCTCAAGCGAGTCGCCGGCGTGCCGCTCGACGTCCACCTGATGATCTCGAACGCTGACGAAACGGTGGGGTGGTACCTGGAGGCCGGCGCTGACTACGTCACGGTGCACGCCGAGGCCTGCCGCCATCTGCACCGCGTGGTGCAGGCGATCCGCGGCGCGGGCGCCAAAGCGGGCGTGGCACTGAACCCGGCGACGCCGGTCTCGGTGCTGCACGACATCATCCGCGAGCTCGACATGGTGCTCGTGATGAGTGTGAACCCGGGTTTCGGTGGCCAGTCGTTCATCCCCGGTTCCGTGGGTAAGGTGGCGGATGTCGCCGAGATGGCGCGGCTCGCGGGGGCCGACGTGCTGATCGAGGTGGACGGCGGCATGAACTCGAGCACCGCCCCACTGGTCGCAGGTGCGGGTGCCCGTGTTCTTGTGGCGGGCAACGCCGTGTTCTGCTCCGAGGATCCCGCCGCCGCCATCGCCGCCATCCGCGAGAGCGCCCTGCGCGCGCAGGTGTAGCGGGTGGAGCGAGCCGCACTCTCCGCGCCTCCCGCCACCGGTCATCCCAACGACCGGGACGACTGTGTCTGCGAAGAGTGCGGCGGCCTGTGCTGCTGCCTGTACCTCGCCAACGATGAGAACGGGACCTACACCGGCGAAGGCTGGTTGCCGCAGTACATCGAGCACTGGATCGGTCTGCTGACGGCGAGCGGCGCTCTCGAGGCCGATGGCGATCGGTACGCTGCGGGAGCGGCCGGGATCGAGCCCCTGCACGATCCTCGCATCAGTTACCTGCCGACACCCGAGGGCGAGGCATACCGCGCAACGTTGCCGGACTGGGTCGACGTCCGGAAGTGCCAGTTCTGTCATCCCGAGACCGGCTGCCTGCTGCCCCGCGCATTCCGGGCACCCATCTGCGGCACCTACGTCTGCCAGCTGTGGCCCACGGGTGCCGGCGAGGAGTGAGGACTCGCCTCCGGGTCCTCACTCAGCCGCGACCGTATGCTACAATCACGACGCTTTCTTCAGGGCGGGGTGCGACTCCCCACCGGCGGTGACAGCCCGCGAGCGCGCAAGCGCAGATCCGGTGAGACTCCGGGGCCGACGGTTACAGTCCGGATGGTAGAAGGAAGGTCGAGCAAGCGTGCGCCTCTTCGGCGACGTCTCTCCCGTGTCCGACCCTCATCTCGCACGAGCGCTCGCGCTCGCTGAGATGGGCCGTGGCACGACCTCTCCCAACCCGGTCGTCGGTTGCGTGATCGTGCGCGGCGGCGTGGTTGTCGGCGAAGGGTGGCACGCGTGTGCGGGCGGTCCTCACGCGGAAGTGGTGGCGCTCGCCGCCGCCGGTGATTCCGCGCGCGGTGCGACCGCGTACGTCACGCTCGAGCCGTGCGACCACACCGGGCGGACCCCTCCTTGTTCGCAGGCGCTGCTGCGCGCCGGCGTCTCGCGAGTCGTGTGCGGTATGCACGACCCGAGCCCGCTTGCCAGCGGAGGCGCGGACACCTTGCGCGCCGGCGGTGTGGAGGTCGAGTTCGCGCAGGATCCCGCGCCGTTCCTCGACGCCAACGAGTCGTGGCTGCATCTCACCGCCACCGGGATGCCCTTCGTGCGTGTCAAGACCGCTGTCACCTTGGACGGTCATCCGGGGCTGGCCGAAGGCGCCCGATCCCAGCTCACGGGCGAGGAAGCGCGTTCGCTGACGATGCGTATGAGGGCGCACGCCGATGCGGTCATGGTCGGTGCCGGGACCGTCGCGATCGACGACCCGTCGCTCACCGTGCGCGCGCCGGACGGAACGCCGGAGGACAGGCAGCCGTTGCGGGTGGTGCTCGCACGCACGATCCAGCCGCCTGCGACCGCGCGGCTGTTCCACGACGGCATTGGGGCCGTGGCCGTGCTCCTGCCTGAGCATGTCGCACCCGATCTTGCGCTTGTGCGGACCGGGGCGAAGATGGTCGCCTTCGACATCTCCGACGGAGTGACGGGCGCGATGCGTACCCTGGGCGCGCAAGGCGTGGGCGAATTGCTCGTCGAGGCTGGTCCGCGACTACTCACGGCCATGCTCGACGCGCGAGCCGTCGACGAGCTCATCGTGTACCACGCCGGAGGCTTCGCGGGGACGGTGGCGCCACCGCTGTATGTGGGAGAATCGCAGGAGGACCCGACGACACTGGTGCGAGCGTTGCGCTGCGTGGAGGCCGGGTGCGCCGGAGGTGACGCCGTGACCGTGTGGCGTCCGCATCCGGAGCGCGTTGAGACGGACTAGAGAGCCGCGAAGGCAGTGATGACGGGCCGAAGCGGGTGTGTGCGGGCCAGGGAGTAGGAGCCATAAGGATGTTCACCGGACTCATTGAAAGCGAAGGCATCATCACGCGCGTGGACCGGATCGCCGGCGGGCTGCGCGTCGAGGTCTATGCACCCGACTTCGGCCGCGACATGGCGATCGGCGACTCGGTAGCCATCGACGGCGCCTGCCTCACGATCACCAAGTTCATTCGCGGCGCGTTCCTGGCCGACGTGAGTGACGAGACCGTGCGCCGCACGACGCTCGGTTCTCTTCGCCAGGGTGGGAAGGTCAACCTCGAGCGCGCGTTGCGTTTCTCGGACCGCCTGGGCGGCCATATCGTCTCGGGCCACATAGACGGAGTCGGCACGTTGGTCAACAGGCAGGCCGCCGGCAACTCGACCGTCTACAGGTTCGCGGTCCCGACGGAGCTGCGGGAATTCCTGGTCGAGAAGGGGTCCGTCGCAGTCGACGGCACGTCGTTGACGGTCATGGACCTGACCGATGACGGATTCACCGCGGCGGTCATCCCGCACACCGAGGAGGTCACCACACTGAAGGACAAACCTGTCGGCGGGGGAGTGAACGTCGAGGTCGACCTGATGGCCAAGTACGTGCGCCGGTACGTCATGCAGTACATGGGAGGCCACGAGCCCGGCGAAGCGGTGAAAGGCGCTCCGCGGCGCGGACTGTCCGACCTGCTGCGCGACCTGACGGACGGAAAGTGACCAGCGTGAGCGAGCGCAGCCCCTTCGCCACGATCGACGAGGCCATCGCCGAGATCGCCGCTGGCCGCATGCTCATCGTGGTCGACGACGAAGACCGTGAGAACGAAGGCGACTTCGTCATGGCGGCCGAGAAGGTGACGCCCCAGGCGATCAACTTCATGGCGCGCTACGGACGCGGCCTGATCTGCCTGCCCATGCGCGGCGAGCGGCTCGACGCTCTGCACATCCAGCCGATGGTGGCTACCAACACGTCCGAGCAGGGCACCGCCTTCCACGTCTCCATCGGGGCGAAAGGCCGGATCACGACCGGCATCTCCGCGAAGGACCGGGCGGAGACGATCCTAGCCGCGATCGACCCCGCGACGAGACCCGAGGACATCTCGATGCCCGGCCACGTCTTCCCGCTGCGCGCCAAGGCCGGCGGAGTGCTCGAGCGCTCCGGCCATACCGAGGCCGCGGTCGACCTTGCCAGGCTCGCGGGACTGACGCCGGCGGGCGTCATCTGCGAGATCCTGAACGACGACGGCACGATGGCGCGGCGTCCTCAACTCGAAGTGGTCGCCGTCATGCATGGGTTGAAGATGGTCACCGTCGCGGACCTCATCCGGCACAGGCGTCGCACCGAGCACCTGGTCGAACTGGTCGCGACCGTCGATCTTCCGACCCGGTACGGCGACTTCACCGCGTACGGGTACACGTCGCTCGTCGACGGGTGGACGCACGTCGCGCTCGTGGCCGGCGAGGTCGACGGCGCGCAGGATGTGCTGGTCCGCGTCCACTCCGAATGCCTGACCGGCGACGTCTTCCACTCGCTGCGCTGCGACTGCGGAGAGCAGCTCGAGGAGGCCATGCGGGCCGTCCAGGCGGAGGGGCGTGGCGTCATCCTGTACATCGTCGGTCACGAAGGGCGAGGCATCGGGCTGGCCAACAAGCTCAAGGCGTACATGCTGCAGGAGCAGGGGGCGGACACTGTGGAGGCGAACGTGGCACTGGGCTTCGCACCCGACCTGCGCGACTACGGCATCGGTGCGCAGATCCTGAGCGACCTGGGACTCACCACGATGCGCCTGATGACCAACAACCCCACCAAGATCGTCGGTCTGGAAGGCTACGGCCTGCACGTCACGGAGCAGGTACCGCTGCAGGTGTGTGCCCGCCCCGAGAACATCGACTACATGCGCACCAAGAAGGAGAAGATGCACCACGAGCTCGACCTGCCTGACGCGGGACGTGCTCTGAAGCCCTAGGTCGCCGCTTCGCACATGGCGGCATGAGATGCGTCCCCGAGATCCGGAGGTATGACATGAAGACGTATGAAGGCAACCTGATCGGCAGCGGACTCAAGGTCGGTATCGTCGTCAGCCGCTTCAACGAGCTGCTGTCCGGCCGGCTGCTGTCCGGAGCGCTGGACAGCCTGGCGCGCCACGGTGTGGATGACGCGGACGTTTCGGTGGCGTGGGTGCCGGGAGCGTTCGAGATCCCGCTGGTGGCGGCCAAGATGGCGAAGTCCGGCGCCCACGACGCCGTCATCGCGCTCGGCGTCATCATCCGCGGAGCGACCCCGCACTTCGAGTACGTCGCGGCAGAGGTATCCAAGGGAGTGGCGAAGGCGTCGTTGGATACCGGTGTCCCGGTGGCTTTCGGCGTCGTGACGGCGGACTCGATCGAGCAGGCCGTGGAGCGCGCGGGCACGAAGCACGGCAACAAGGGATGGGACGCCGCGGGGTCCGCCATCGAGATGGCCAACCTGCTCAAAGAGATGAAGTAGCACCGCACATCTCATCGATGTGGAAGACCCCACCCCCGATGACCGGGGATGGGGTCTTCAACTTGGAATCCAGCGGGTCCTCGCGACCCTGTCGCTATCGACCATGGATTGCCTACGATGCTGGTCCCTGACACGCTGCCCTCCCGGCCGCGTGCGGGGGAGATGAATCTAGCACCGCATCAAGGCGGCCGCAATAGGTGTGAGAAGCGTTCAGCCGGACGGATGTTCGGACGCCGCGAACGGCCGCTGTGAGGCGCCGGGGGGCCCTCTACCCGCGATGGTACCGTCCGCTCTCAAGGGCACGCTCCCGCCGGCACCTCGTAGGGTATCATTGAGCGCGGAGCAGCCCGTGCGGGCTGCGCAAGAGCCGGAGGTCGGAGAAGCCATGACCAGCACCGAGGATCCTGGATCGCCACTCGACAAGGGGCGCTTCGCCGTCCTCGACGTCTTCGGCCTCAAGCTCGAGGTGAGCAATCCCCGGTTGGCTGAGTTGCTGACCATGGACGCGGGCATGGCACTGACCACGAATGTCCGCGAACTCGGGACCCCGGAAGACATCCGCGCGCAGAGACTGGCCGCGGAACAGGCCATGCCGGATGTGGTGTTGGCCCCGCCGACCGCTCGCGATGAGATGGATGACCGCCACCGGCGGGAATTCCGGGGCAGGGTCTCCCGCATCGGGGATGCCCTGGGTTTCGACGCGTCGCCGGACGGGCTGTGGCGCTCGCCCACGAGCCTGACCATACTCACGCGAGGCATCGATCGCCCGGTATCGTTCGCCGCGGCCAGCCATTTCGTGGCCGAGATAGCGGCGCATCGGGAATCGCTCGCGGGTCCCGATTCCACCGCCCTCTTCGTCGTCGACGGCCAGCAGTCCGCCGACGTTTTCAAGGTGGCGATCCGTCAGGGGCAGCTGTACTACGTGATGCGTGTCATCTCCTTCGACAACCTGCTCGAGGTCGAGCGCCTGCATTCCACGGGCGCCATAGACCACGCGAAGTCGCTCGTGCTTCTCACCCCCGCGGCGAACATCGATGTGGGAGAGATCCTCTCGGTGATGCGGGCGATGGACACGCCGGGGATGGAAGCGCTCGACTACTGAGACCTGCGCGGACCTGCGTCGTCCTGTGGCGCGACCGCGGCGACGGTCCTGCCTTTGTTCCGAGTTGACACCCGCCTGTGCTGGCACTAAGGTTGCATACCATACCGTTTAGGTAGGGATTGCGACCAGGTGTGATGCGGAGGTGCGGACGTGCGGCTGACAGCGAAGAGCGAGTACGGCCTGCTTGCGCTGATCGACCTAGCTGCTCACTGGGGCCTGGGCCCGATCAGCGCCCGCGAGATCGCGGAGCGCCAGTCGATCCCCCCGAAGTTCCTGGAGCAGCTCTTCGTGTCGTTGCGCAAGGCCGGGCTCGTGACGGCGATGCGCGGCGCCCGCGGCGGTTTCGTGTTGGAACGCACGCCTTCGGAGATAAGCGTCCTTGAGGTCGTCGAAGCGCTCGAAGGACCCCTCAAGCCGACCGCGTGCGATGGCGGCTCCCTATGTGCGCGAAGCCAGATGTGCGCAGCGGCCACGGTCTGGAACCGTGCGACGGCAGCGCTCAGGGACGTGTTCGACACCACCACGCTGGCGGACCTCGCCGGCGCGCAGGCGTCCATAGACGCGCAGGGCGTCGACGCCTCACAGGCATAGAGAGGGAAGGGACCGGACGTGGAGACGGAACGCAGCGCATTTCTGGACTACTCGGCGACCACGCCTGTCGATCAGCGTGTGATCGACGCGATGATGCCGCACTGGACCGAGGGTTGGGGCAACCCGAACAGCCTGTACCGGCAAGGCCGCGACGCGTTCAGGGTGCTCGAGGCCGCACGCGAGTCCTTCGCGGCCGGAATCGGTGCGGCCAACCCGACTGAGGTCATCTTCACCGGATGCGGCACCGAGTCGGACGACTCGGCCGTGCTGGGCATCGCCCACGCCGGCATGGCGAAGGGCAAGGGCCGGCACGTGGTCGTCTCGGCCATCGAGCACAAGGGCATCCTCGAGCCGGCGAAGCTGCTGTCGAAGCAGGGCTTCGATGTCACGTACCTCAAGCCTCGCGAAGACGGCCTGGTCTATCCCGAGGACCTGCGAGCGGTCGTGAGCGACGAGACCGTGCTCGTGTCGATCATGCACGTGAACAACGAGATAGGGACCATCGCCCCGATCGCCGAGCTCGCCGCGGTCACGCACGAGGTCGGTGGCTACTTCCACACCGACGCCGTGCAGTCGATCGGCAAGGTCCCGTTCGACGCCGCCGCTGTGGGTATCGACGCCGCGTCGTTCTCCGCACACAAGATCTACGGTCCCAAGGGCGTCGGCGCGCTGTACCTGAAGCGTGGGACTCCGTTCGAGCCGCTGCTCATCGGCGGTGGCCAGGAGTCCAAGAAGCGCAGCGGCACCCAGAACGTCGCCGGGATCGTAGGCTTCGCCAAGGCTCTCGAGCTGATGCTGGAGGACTTGCCGGCGGAGACGGTGCGTCTGACCGCGCTGCGCGACCGCGTGGTCGCCGGGATCACAGGATCGATGCCGAACACGATGGTCAACGGCACGATGGACGCCGCGTCGCACACGTCGAACATAGCGAACATCGTGATCAAGGGCGTCGAGGGCGAGTCGATGCTCCTGCAGCTCGACAACCGCGGCATCGCCGTGTCGACCGGTTCGGCCTGCTCCTCCGGTTCGCTCGAGCCCAGCCACGTGCTGCTCGCGATCGGCTGTCCCGCTGAACTCGCGCACGGATCGCTCCGCATATCGCTCGGACGCTTCACGACAGCGGAAGAGGTCGAGTACCTCATCGAGGTCCTGCCGCCGATCGTCGAGAGGCTTCGCGCGATGTCCCCCGTGTACGCCAAGATGTTCGGCGACGAGTCCTAGCCACACGACCACGCCCCGCACCGAACCGACAGGAGACGACACCAGTGCTGTATTCCGAGAAGGTCATGGACCACTTCAACAACCCGCGCAACGTGGGCGTCATCGAGGACGCGGACGGTGTCGGCGAGGTCGGCAACCCCGTGTGCGGCGACGTCATGAAGATCACCATCAAGGTCAACGACGCGGACAAGATCGATGACATCAAGTTCCAGACGCTCGGGTGCGGCGCAGCCATCGCGACATCCTCGATCGTCACGGAGCTCGCGCGCGGGATGGAGATCCACGACGCGGCCGCCATCACCAAGAGGCAGGTGGCCGACGAGCTCGGTGGCCTGCCTCCCGCGAAGATGCACTGTTCGGTGTTGGCCACCGACGGGCTGAAGGTCGCCATCGACGACTACCTCACTCGCCACGGGCGTGACCCGATCGGCGGCGACATCCAGTCCGAGAACCCTGATTTCGATCCGCACGGCGACATCGAGGGCGAGCACGAGGAAGCCTGCGACCTGTAGGCCCCACGCCACGCGCGGGAGAGGACGTACGCCGCATGGCCCGAGTGTTCGTTGCGATGAGCGGCGGTGTCGACTCTTCTGTCGCAGCCGCTCTTCTCGTGCGCGCGGGTCACGACGTCACAGGCGTCACCATGCAGCTGTGGCCGAGCGGGGACGCTGAGGGCGGGTGCTGCTCGGTCGATGCCACCCGCGACGCGAAGCGGGTGTGTGACTCGCTCGGCATCGCGCACTACACCCTGAACTTCCGGGAGTTCTTCGAGACCGCTGTGATCGAACCGTTCTGCGAAGAGTACGCCGCGGGGCGGACGCCGAACCCCTGCATCGTGTGCAACGACATCGTCAAGTTCGAGGAGCTCTGGCGCCGTGTGGCGTTGCAGGACGCCGACTACCTGGCGACCGGCCACTACGCGCGCATCGTCGGTCGCGACGGACGGTCCCGGCTCGCTCGTGGCCTGGACGCCTCGAAGGACCAGTCGTACTTCCTGTACCGCATGAGCCGCGACCAGCTCGACCGCACTCTGTTCCCGGTGGGCGATCTCGCGAAGCGCGAGGTGCGTTCGCTGGCGCGCGAGTTCGGTCTGCCGACCGCCGATCGAGCTGAGAGCCAGGAGATCTGCTTCGTGCCGGGCGGTGACGTCGGCGCCTTCCTTCGCCAGCGTCGGCCGGAGGCGTTCGTGCCGGGAGAGATCGTCGACGCGACCGGCCAGCCGATCGGCACCCATCGCGGCACGCCTTCGTTCACGGTGGGTCAGCGTCGCGGTCTCGGTGTGGGCGGGGGAGAAGGGCGCCGCTATGTGACGGCCGTGGACCCGGCTTCGGCGACTGTGACAGTCGGTCCTCGCCTGAGTCTGCGGGTGAGTCGGATCAGTGTGCGCGACGTCGTGTGGACGGGCGACGAGTGTGAGGCCGAACTGGATGTCGCGGTCAGGTATGGTTCGCGACCTGTCGCCGCCACCGTGTCCTTGTACCACGGCGCCGTGACGGCCGAGCTGCACGAGCCGGTCGAGGGAGTCGCTCCCGGCCAGGCCCTTGTCGCGTACGATGGAGATGTCGTCGTGGGCGGCGGCGTGATCGAGGAGGCCCGATGATCGACATGCACATGCATACGTCGCGGTGCGGTCACGCGACAGGCACGCCGCGGGAGTACCTGGATGCCGCAGCGGCCGCCGGGATCTCCACGCTGTGCTTCACCGACCACTTGCCCCTTCCCGTGGACACGCCGCACGCCCTGGAATACGCGATGCCCGCCGAGCAGTTCCCCGAGTACGTTCGTGACATCCGCGCCTTGGCGGCGGATTCCGCGCGCTTCTCCGGCCCGGAGGTCCTGCTGGGCGTCGAGGCCGACTGGATCGAAGGTGGCGATGCCGAGATCCGCCGGATGACCAGGGAGCACTCGCTCGACATGGTCCTGGGGTCCGTGCACTTCATCGACGGGTGGGCCTTCGACGACCCGGACCTGACCGACCGGTACAGCGACTGGGACATCGGCAAACTGTGGGACCGGTACTTCTCGACCCTCGCTGATGCGGCGAGCAGCGGGTTGTTCGACGTGATGGCACATCCGGACCTTGTCAAGAAGTTCGGCTTCTTGCCCGGCGAGGATCCGGCTCGCTGGTACGAGCAGACAGCGGAGGTCCTGGCGGATGCGGGAGTCGCATACGAGATGAACACGGCGGGGCTACGCAAGCCGTGCGCTGAGCTGTACCCGGCACCCGGGTTCCTGCGTGCCGCTGCCCGTCGCGGTGTGCCCGTCACCTGCGGCTCCGACGCGCACAGGCCTGATGAGGTCGGCGCCGGCATGGGCGAGGCCCGTGAGGCGCTGCTGGCGGCCGGGTATCGAAGCCTGGTCGTGTTCCGTGGCCGACTCCCCGAGGAGGTACCGTTGTGAGCGAACAGCACGCGACCGTGGGCGACGTGGTGACCGCTCTCGACCGCCGTTGGCCCTTCGCATGGGCCTTTCCGTGGGACCGCGTGGGTCTGGCCGTCGGGGACCCGGATGCGGCGGTGCGTGGGGTCTACTGCACGCTCGATCCGACGCCGCGCGCGCTGCGTGCCGCGTCGGACGCCGGCTGCAACGTTCTGCTGACGCACCACCCGGCCTTTCTGGAAGCGTTGGAGACCATCGTGCCGCGCGCGGGGATGCTGGGCGTGCCGTTCGCAGCGGCCGCAGCCGGGGTGGCCTTGGTCAACGTCCACACCAACCTCGATCGCGCCCCCGAGGGCGCCGATGCGCTGCCCCTCGCGGCGGGGCTCGTGCCAGGCCCACCGCTGGAGCGCGGGTCAGTGCCGGTCGCGCGTGTGGTCACCTATGTGCCGCCGGGCGCTGTGGACGTGGTGCTGGCGGCGATGCACGCCGCCGGTGCGGGCCGTGTCGGCGATTACGCTGCGTGCGGGTTCCTGTCCTCAGGCGAAGGGCGATTCGTCCCACTGCCCGGGGCGGACCCGCTCGTTGGCGCGGGGGAGCGGGCATCACGAACCGACGAGGTCCGCATCGAGGTGATGGCGCCCCGCGGCAGCACTCGGGATGTGGTCGCTGCCGCGAGATCCGTGCACCCCTACGAGGAGCCTGTGATCCTGTCGACCGAGGGCGAGCTGTCCCTCGGCGCAGCTCGGATGGGACGTTTGTGCGTCGCTCCCGTGGATGCGACGCTGGGCTCGATGGCCGAGCAGGTTGCCGGCAGGTTCGGCGTGACACCCCGGGTGTGGGGTGCGGCTGACACGAAGGTGCGGCTGGTGGCGACCGCGCCGGGATCCGGTCGGGGCCTCGTGGCAGACGCGCTCGCGGGAGGCGCGGACGTCATGCTCACCGGAGAGCTGCGCTATCATGATGCGCTGGATGCGCTTGCATCGGGGCTGGCGGTGATCGAGTGCGGCCATGACGCCACGGAGTGGCCGTATGTGCCCCTGCTGGCGGGCGTGGCTCGCGGGGTCGAAGGGATCGGTGCGGCGATGGTCGTGGACGAGAAGCCCATCATCGAATGGTGGACTCCCCAGAGGCAGAAGGGCCCCGCATGGATGTGAGCCAGATCCTGCTCGAGCTGCAAGCGAGAGACCTGCGCCTGGTGCGTGCTCACAAGCATCTCGACGAGATGCCGGAGAAGCGCGCGATCCTCGCGGCCCGTCACAGGATCGCGGAGATCGAGACCTTGCTCGCCAGGACCGAGAAGGTCGGGCACGTGCTGGACGCGGCCCTGCGGAAGTCCGAGGACGAGTCCGCCCGCATAAGCGAGAAGATCGACCACGAGCAGGCGAAGCTCCTATCCGGCGAGGTCACGAACCCCAAGGAGCTCCAGAACATTTCCAAGGAACTCGCATCGCTGGTCAAGCAGCGTGAGCATATCGATGGTGAGATCCTCGCGGCCATGGAGAAGCGCGAAGCTGCGCAGCAGCAGAGCGACAAGATCCAGGCCGCCATCAAGGTGGGTCGTGCCAAGGAGGCGGCCATGCTCGCCGACTTCCAGAACAAGGGCGCGGAGCTCCTCGCCGAGATCGAGCGGCTCAAGAAGGAACGCCAGGCGTTGTCCGGCAAGCTGCCTGTCGACCTGCGCGAGAAGTACACCTCTTTGCTGGACACCAAGCACGGGATCGCCGTGGGAGTCTTGGAAGGACGAAGCTGCACCGCATGCCGGATCGAGCTCCCCGGCGAGCGGCTCCTGGCGTTGAAGTCCGGTCCCGCGATCGCCGTATGCCCGTCGTGCCAGCGCCTCCTGATCGTCCCGCAGGACCACGTCTAGCATGGCTGGCTACACGCTCAGGACCGACGGAGGCGCGCGCGGCAACCCCGGGCCGGCAGCTGCCGGCTTCGTCATCGAAGCAGGGGATGGTTCAGTCGTCCGCAGCGGCGGCCGATACCTCGGCGAGACGACGAACAACGTCGCCGAGTACGAGGCGCTGATCTGGGGACTGGAGACGGCGATCGATCACGGGGTGCGCCGGCTCAAGGTGTGTGCCGACTCGGAGCTCGTGGTGCGCCAGGTCAACGGCGTGTACAAGGTGAAGCATCCGAACATGAAGCCGCTACATGCGAAGGTGACGGCGCTCCTGCGCCGCTTCGAACGCATCGAGGTATGCCACGTCCGGCGTTCGGACAACACACTGGCGGACACGCTGGCGAACGAAGCGATGGATACGCGCTCGGAGATCGGCGATGGCGTCGGGTCCGGTTGGGGCGCCACCCAGGGCGCGCTGTTCGACTGATGGGAGCTGGCTCGTGTACGAGTTGACTGTGAAGGGCCATTTCGACGCGGCGCATGCGCTGCGCGACTATCCCGGCGAGTGTCGCAACCTGCACGGCCACACGTGGGATGTGGAGGTGACGGTTGTGGGGGCCACGCTCGACGATATCGGGATCGTGTACGACTTCAAGCAGCTGAAGGACGACCTTGCCGCAGTCATCACGAACTACGATCACGTCTTGATCAACGACGTCCCACCGTTCGACGTCATCACCCCGACCGCGGAGAACCTGGCCCGTGTCATCTTCGAGCGGCTCGTGGAGACCGTGGGGGAGCAGGTGCGCGTCCGTGAGGTGGCTGTGTGGGAGTCGCCGGTCGCGCGATTGGTCTATCGGCCCTAGGCGAACGCCCGGGATCCTGTCTGAAAATGCGAAGGAGCGGGGCCCCGCCGGGGCCCCGCTCCTGTCTCGAGACAAAGTAGTGTCCCAAGAAACCTCGCCTGCGGAGGATCTACTCGCCAGCTTCCCGTTTCACACCCACCCGGAACCCGGTACTCAGGGCCTGCCTTGCGACCTGACCGTTTCGCGGAACCCCGGAGGGGCAGCTACTGGTACGCTGGTTTTCAAGTCTCGCTCGGTCCGACTTCTTGGGACGACTGTGACGATAGAGGTACCCGGAAGCGTGGTCAATAGCGGATTCGAAGATTGCTGATGCTTGCGGCGAGTGGCTGAATTGGGCGGCGGAATGGCGCGTTGGGCCGGATAGCCGGAACGCGTGCGGCGAGCGGTTCCGACGCCCCGAATGGGCCCGGAGTCGAGCCCATCGGATCCGGGACAAAGAGGTGTCCCGAGAGACCTCGCCTGCGTGGACTCTAGCAACCGGTTTCCCGTTTCACGCCCTTCCGAAGGAGCGGTACTCAGGCTCGTCTCGCGACTAGACCCTTTCACACACCGCCCGGTGAGGCAGCTACTGGTACTCCGGTTTTCAAGTCTCGCTCGGTCCGACTTCTCGGGACAAGTGCGACGATAGGGGTCTGTGGAGGCCCGGTCAATGGTGGATTCCGCAATTGCCAGCAATTGCGATGCAAGGTCGCAAGTGGCGGATGAGCGGCTTCGCAGTGAGGGTCGACGGGGTGTGCTGTTGTCGGCGCCGTCCGGCCTGCCAACCGGGTCCGTCCTCTTGTCGCCGTGCTGGGCGGACCGCGCATGTCGCTGCGCTATACTCGTGGAGCCGCGGTCGTGCGGCGCATCCCCTCGAGTCCCCGAGCCAACGGGAAGCCGCCATGCCGAGCGAGACCTTGGAAGAGTACCTGGAGACGATCTACAAGATCTCGGAGTCCGGCGAGGTCCGTCCCACGCAACTCGCGGAGGCCTTGTCGGTTTCCGGACCGACGGTGACCGCGACGCTTCGCAGGCTCGAGGCGGCGGGTCTGGTCGAGCGTCCGGGCGGAGGCGTCGCGCTCACGAGCCAGGGAAGGCTCGAGGCGCTGAGCATCATCAGGCGCCATCGGCTCGCCGAGCGCCTGCTCGTCGACGTCCTGGGACTGCCGTGGGACGAGGTCCACGAGGAGGCCTGCAAGCTGGAACACGCGCTCTCGCCGCGGGTCCAAAGCGCCCTTGAGGAGTTCCTGAGCAATCCGGAGGTCTGTCCGCACGGGCACCCGATCCCGTCGTCGGACGGGAAGATCGCATCAGTCAAGGGCGTGCCGCTGTCGGATGTCCCCGCCGGAGCAGGGGCGTCGATCCTGAGCGTGGCCGAGGACGATGAGACGCTGCTCGCGCATCTTGCGTCCCTGCGACTGTTCCCAGGTGCGCACGTGGACATCCTTGAGATCGCGCCCATGGACGGGGCCATGCTCGTGGCAGTCGCAGGTTCGCCGCACGCTCTCGGACGCGAGCTTGCGTCGCGTGTGATCGTGCATCCTGACGACGCTCAGTAGCGCCTTCCGTTCCGTTCGCCCGAACGTGTACGCCGCGTGTCAGAGTCGCGTTGTATACCGAACATACGTTCGATATACTCGAGATGCGGGTCGGGCACCAGGCGAGGAGGATCACGCCGTTGGCGACCCGCGTGTCCCCTCCACACAAGGAAGCTCCCGGAACATATGGGCCACAACGCCGCCATCAAACGGTTCGACGCGCACCCCGACGGCCAGCCGATCACGCTGTTCGACACCGTCCAGAGCCGTCGCCCGGTGATAGCCGAGCTGCTCGGCACGCCATGGGTGCGCCGCGCCTCGGAGCTGCCGTCGGGCGCCTCCGCCGGCAAGCGCGCGGAGATCATTGTGCCGGTGGAGTGGGACGGCGACTCGGGACGGCCGTTGGGGTTCGTCCATGGCGGACGGACGTACCTGGTCGAGGCCGTCGTCCAACAGTGGACGGTGGAGCGGGCATGGTGGGACCGTGCGCGACATGTCTCGCGCCGCTGCTTTCGCGTACTCGCAGGCGGAGGCACGTTCGATCTGGCGTACGACCGGCTGGGCGGAACGTGGTTGCTCACCGGGATCGCGGACTAGCGCGGGGGCTGACCTCGTGGCGGGTTCGTTCGTCCATCTCCATGTCCACTCGTCGTTCAGCTTCATGGACGGCGCGTCGTCGCTCGACGGACTGATCGCCAAGGCGAAGCGATGCGGGATGCCTGCGCTCGCCCTCACGGACCACCAAGGGTTGTACGGCGCCATCCGCTTCTACCAGAAGGCGATCGCGGCGGGCATCAAGCCGATCATCGGGGCGGAGGTGGTCGTCGAGACGTGCGGGATCGCGGAGCCCGAGTGCGACCTGCCGCCCACTGATCGGCTGATGGCGCCGTATCCGAGCGGCTTCGGGCGGGCGTCGGCGTCCGGATTCCACCTCACGCTGCTCGCGCGGGACATCCACGGCTACCGCAACCTGTGCCGGCTGCTGTCGGCCGCGCACCTGCGTCGGGAGTCGGAGGACGGTGAGGGGTCCGCACGCTCGGTGGTCTTGCTGCGCGACCTCGCACGGTGTAGCGAAGGGCTCATCGGACTGTCGGGATGCGGGAGGGGCGAGGTGGCGGCGTCGGTCGCAGCCGGCCAGCCGTGGCGCGCCCGCGAGGCCGCGAGGCGGCTCGCGGCCTGCTTCTCGCCCGGCGACTTCTACATCGAGGCCGTCCACGAGCTCACGGCGGACTCGACCCGCCTGATCGCAGGCCTGGCCGGTCTCGCGGAGAGCCTCGGGGTGCCGCTTGTGGCCACGAACGACATCCACTACGTCGAGCGGGAGCAGCACCGCATCCATGACGTGCTGTCCTCGGTCGGGGCGCGGGAAGCGCTCCCCGGACCGCTGCTGCGGTCCAACGCGGAGCTGTCGTTCAAGACCGCCACCGAGATGCGTCGCCTGTTCGCCAATCTCCCCGGCGCGTGCGACGCCACTCTCGAGATAGCGGAGCGCTGCAACCTGGACCTCGGTCTGGGAGCGTTCCATTTCCCCAGCATCGAGGTCCCAAGCGGCGAGACGCCGTACTCGACACTCGCCGGACTCGCGTGGCGTGGACTCGAGGAGCGCTACCGTCCCGTCACCCCCGAGGCGCTGCGGCGCATGCAGTACGAACTCGGTGTCATCGAGGAGCTCGGCTTCTCCGAGTACTTCCTGACGGTGCGGGAGATCGTCACCTTCGCGAAGGGGCGGGGCATCCGCTGCTCGGGCCGCGGCAGCGCCGGGGACAGCATCGTGACCTACGTCCTGGGCATCACCGACGCCGACCCCGTCGAACACGACCTGCTCTTCGAGCGGTTCCTCAACCCGGCCCGCCGCCAGATGCCCGACATCGACGTGGACTTCGACTCCGCGCGCAGAGACGAGGTCATCGACTTCATCTACAAGCGGTTCGGCAGCGAGCACGTGGCCATGATCGCAACGGTCAACACCATGACTGCCAAGAGCGCGGTGCGCACGGCAGCCAAGGCGCTCGGACATGCTCCGGAGGAGGTCAACGCGCTGTCGCGCCACCTGCCGTGGGTCTCCGCGCGCAAGATACGAGACGTGCTGACCACCTATCCGGAGTGCGAGCACCATCCCTTGAAGGAGCCGGGGCACGAGCTTCTCCTGGAGATCGCCGAGCAGCTCGACCACACGCCGATGCACCTCGGCACGCACCTCGGCGGCTTCCTGATAACCCGCGAGCCGGTCGACACGTGGGCGCCGCTGCAGTGGGCGGCCAAGGGCGTGGTCGTCGCGCAGTACGACAAGGACGACGTCGAGGCGCTCGGACTGGTCAAGATGGACATCTTGGGCCTTCGCATCCATTCAGCGATATCCGAGACCGTGGAGATGGCGAGGGCGCGTGTCGGGGAGGACGCGGTGCCCGAGCCGTTCGAGCTGCCGCACGACGACCCGGCCGTCTACGCCGCCATCGCCGCCGCGGACACGGTCGGGATGTTCCAGCTGGAGAGCTCCGGGCAGCGCAACCTCAACACGCGCCTGCGGGCGTCGCGCTTCACCGACATCATCGCGGCGATCTCGCTGTTCCGGCCCGGTCCGCTCGAGGCCGAGATGATCGTCCCGTTCATCAGGCGAAGGCATGGCATGGAGCCGGTGGTCGTGCCGCACCCCGGCATGGGTCACGTGCTACGCGACACCTACGGTGTCATCGTCTACCAGGAGCAGGTGTTGCAGGTGGCCAAAGCGGTAGCGGGCTTCACCCTGGCCGAAGCCGACTCGCTGCGCCGTGCGATGACCAAGGGCCGCTCCCGCGCGGAGATGGAGAAGCTGCACGCGGGCTTTGTGGAGAGGGCGTGCGCGCTCGGCTCGTCGCACGAAGTAGCTGAGGAGGTGTTCCGCCAGCTGCAGGGCTTCGCGGCGTACGGCTTCAACAAGGCTCACGCGGCATGCTTCGCCGTGGTCAGTTACGCGAGCGGGTGGCTCAAGGTCCACTACCCGGCCGAGTTCGCCGCCGCCATCGTCAACAACGAGCCGATGGGGTTCTATTCGCCGCGCCTCGTGCTCGACGACGCACGGCATCACGGCATCGCGATCCTGCCGCCGCACGTCAACGCGTCGGGCGCGGACTGCACGGTGGAGAAGGATGGAGCCGCTATCCGCGTGGGCCTCAAGGGGCTGCTGAACATGAACGTCCGGCTGCTCGCACGCATCGAGAAGGAGAGGGCCGTCCGGCCCTTCGAGGACCTCGCGGACCTGCTTCGGCGCACGCGCGGCGAAGTGGACGCGGTGGCCAGCCTGATCCGGGTCGGCGCCCTCGACGGGCTCGGCACCACCGAGGCCGCCCGTCCGCCCACGCGCGACGAGATGCTCGTGCTGCTGCCGGAGATCAAGGCTGTTATCGCGAAGGAAGGGGTGGCGGGAGACCGGACGTTGGCGCTGGCGCCGGCGCGGGCCCGCGCGCGCGACGCGACGGGACACGTGTCGGGATGGTCGCCGGCCAGACGGCTGGGCGCCGAGCTGGAGCTCATGGGCCTGGCGATCACCTGTCATCCGCTCGAACTGTGCGCGAAGGACCTCGACGCACGGCGGGTGATGCTGGCCCGCGATCTGGCGCGGTTGCCGGACCGCATGCGCGTGCGGGTCGTCGGCGTGCGCGAGCGCGCGCAGACGCCGCCGACGAAGTCCGGCAAGCGGACCTGCTTCCTGACGCTGGAGGATGCCACGGGACTGCTCGACGTCGTCGTGTTCTCCGACGCGCTCATGCGGGCGGGGGAGACGATCGTCCGCCATCGCTGCTACCTGGTCGAAGGCATCCTGCAGAACAACCCGGAGCGTGGCCTCGCGATCATCGCGGACAAGGTGTCGCCGTACGTGGTGCGCACCGACGTGGGCGAGCCCGTGCGGCTGCGGCGTGGCGTCGGGCTCGGGTCGATGGGGCCGCAGCGACCCGGTGCGGGCGCGCCGGAGGAGGAGTCGTGGGAAGACGCGAGCGCGACCGTGTGAGGCCCGGACTCAGTCCTGCTCGCCAAAGGGCTTGGGCGCATCGACCCTGTGCGGACGGATCCGCTTCGCGCCCATGCTCACGGCTCCGTCCCCGAAGCGCTCGCGGACCGCGTCCACGCTTCTGGCGACCGCGCGGCGCCGGTCGTCCTCGGCGGGCGTCGCCTGCCCGAACAGGTCGAGCTGCAGGGCGCCATCCTCGAATCCGGAGACGCCGACGCCCAGAAGCCTCACACCGACTCCGGGGTTCCACACGCCACGGAGGATCTCCACCGCGGTGTCGGCGATGATGTCCGGCAGGTCCGCCGGACGGTCGAGGGTGCGCTGCACGGTGCGCGTCGTGAAGTCTGCGAATCGCACCTTGACCGTCACGGTGCGTCCGGCAAGCCCCTTGGAACGCAGGCGGCTCGACACATGCTCGGCGAGACCGCCCACAACGCCTTCGACCTCGGCGGTCGCGCGCAGGTCCGAGGCGAAGGTGCGTTCGTTGGAGACCGACTTGACCGATTGGCGGTCGTGCACGCCGCTCGTGTCGACGCCTCGTGCCCGGCGAGAGGCGGACGGCCCGTGAGATCCCATGACCTGGACGGCCGTGGCGTCGTCGAGTCCGGCGAGGTCCCCCAAGGTTCGAATACCGAGCGAGATGAGCCGCTGCGCGCTCTTCGGGCCGATCCCGGGCAGCGCGCCGACGGGCAGGGGTGCCAGGAAGGCCGCCTCTTCGCCGGGCCACACCACAGTCAGACCGCGCGGCTTGTCCCGGTCGGACGCGATCTTCGCCACGGTCTTGACGCTGGCCAGGCCCACCGAACAGGTGACGCCGAGCGCCGCGACCTCGGTCTGTATGGCCCTTGCGATGGCCACGGGGTGCTCTCCGTGAAGTCCGGGCGTGACGTCGAGGTACGCTTCGTCGATCGACGCCGCCTGAACGGCAGGGGTGTTGTCGCGGAAGATGTCGAAGACCTGTCGCGACACCTCCCGGTACCTGTCGAAGCTGCCGCGCGCCCAGATGGCGCCGGGGCACAGCCTGCGCGCCGTGGCGGATGGCATCGCGGACCGCACGCCGAACACGCGCGCCTCGTAGGAGCAGGTCGAGACCACGCCGCGCGAGTCCGCGGACCCGCCCACGATCACCGGCTTCCCTCGCCATTCCGGATGGTCGAGCTGTTCCACGGATGCGAAGAAGGCGTCCATGTCGACGTGCAGCACGGCGCGTCCCGTCCAAGGACGTAGCGCCTCGTCGTCACCGGGTGTCTGGGTCAGCTTCGCCATACCCGGATGATACCGCCCGTTCCCGACAGCATGCCGGGTATACTTCCGCCATCGTGCCGCGCCGGTCCAACGCATGGTCGACAGGAGGCCCAGGTTGCGCATAGGCGCCCATGTTCGCGTGGCCGACGGGTATGACGCCGCCGTCGCCTACGCGCTCGAGGTCGGGTGCGAGTGCATCCAGGTCTTCGGCAAGAGCCCGCGTATGTGGGCAGGCCCGCCGATCGACCCGGGCGCGGCGGAGCGTTTCTCGGCCTCGCTTACGGAAGTGGCCATCACGCCTCTGTTCACTCACGCCGCGTATCTCATCAACCTGGGATCCACCGATGAAGCTATGTGGCACAGGTCGGTCCTGGCGCTCGCGGACGAGATCGCGCGCGCATCGGTCCTGCACGCTGACGGAGTCGTCGTCCACATGGGCACTGCTCCGGATGGGCCTCAGGCCGCGGCGTCGCGTGTGGCCGATGGCGCCGTCCTCGCGTGGAACGCCGCCACCGCCGGGCTGGGCCTTCCCGCTCCGGCCGTGCTGCTGGAGAACGCCGCAGGTGCGGGGCGTTCGTTCGGTCGCGACGTCGCGCAGATCGCTGCGACCGTCGAAGCGGTGCGCTCACAGGGTGTCGACGCGGTCGGCGTGTGCTTCGACACGTGCCACGCGTTCGCCGCCGGTATCGACCTGCGCGGTCACGATGAGTGGTCCGAGTTCGTGGATGATCTCGACCACCGGATCGGTCTGAACCGGCTTCAGGTCATCCACGCGAACGACTGCTCGGGCGGCCTGGGCGAGCGGCGCGACCGGCACGCATGGATAGGCGACGGCGGCATCGGAGAGAGCGGATTCGCGGCCATGTTCGCGGAGCCGCGTCTCGGGCACGTCGCAGCCATACTGGAGATGCCGGGCCAGATGCCCCTGAAGGACTCCGAGAACCTCGCCAGGCTCAGACGGCTGCGTGACGCCGCCTCGGCACCCTGAGTTCGCGCTCGACGGCGGAGCGTACCCGACGCACGGTGTCGGCCTCGGTGGTGACCGGGAACTCGGTGGGGAGGGTCTGCGATCGATACGTCGCGACGATGAGTATCTCAGCGAGCTGCGATGACGTGAGGCGCTGAGGGTCGGAAGGCTGCGCGGCGTCGAAATAGGTACGATGCATCGCGGTGCCGAGTCGCGATGCGAAGGCTCCGGAGAGCACACCGGCGCGCGTCGAACGCACGACAGTGGCACGGCGTCCCCCGCGGATCATGTGCGCGACGGCGTGATCGCCCTCCCATTCGACGAGGACAGCGTCGGGATGCGCGATGGCCTCACGCAGCGTTCGAAGGGTCGACTGAGCGCGGTCCAGCGCGCGCAACGCGTCGCGATAGCGGATCGCGTCCTCGTACCGCATCTCCTCGGCTGCCGCCTGCTGCCGCTCGAGCAACGCCGCACGCGTCGACGTGTCGCCGTCGGTGAAGGCCCTGAGCGCGGCTTGCACCCGTCGCCCATAGTCCTCATGGTCGACGTCTTCCACGCACGGCATCGGACAGGTGCGGTCGTCCCGGTGCTGGCATGGGCGCGAGATGAGGGCCGGCGTCACACGGCGAGCGCATCGACGCAGGCGGTAGAGGTCCGTCAGTGCGTCGGCGAGGGTGGTGGCGGCCCAGCGGCTGGTGAGCGGCCCGAGTGTCACGCCCCGCACGCGTGGTGCGTTGACGACGCGAAGGGTGGGGAAGGCCGAGGTGGTGTTCATGTGCAGCAAGACGGCCCGCCGCGAGCGCTGCGACGCGGCGTTGTGCTCAGGATCGTAGAGGTCGACGAGTCGGCGCTCCAGCAGCGCCGTGTCAAGGCCGGAGTGGGTCGTCACCCATGAGATCCGCTCGACTTTGGCCGCGATCTCTCCTCGCACGCCGTCACCCGTGGGATAGAAGTAGCTGCGAGCGCGCACTCGCAGGCTCTTCGCATGGCCTACGTACATGACGCGGTCGGACGCGTCGCGCAGAAGGTAGACTCCCGGCGTGTCGGGCATGTGGGAAGTCAGCGGCAACTTCGATGCGAGCAGGGTCTGTCCGTCGAGCCCGGCGAATGCCGCGAGCTGACCCACGGTCTTGATCCCGAGGGAGTGGAATGCCGGGAGCATTGCCACGAGGACCTCCGCCGCGGCCAGGGCGTCCGTCATCGCGCGGTGGTCCGGACGAGTGGGCGTGCCATACATCTCAGTGAGGTAGCCGAGGTTGTACTTGCCTATGCCCGGATGGAGTTTCCTGGCAAGCGAGAGCGTGTCGATCGCGGGGCGTGGACGAGGAGCGCCCCAAAGCCGCTCGGACTCGAAGTCCAGGAAGCTCAGGTCGAAGCGATAATTGTGCGCGACCAGCACCGCACCCTTCGCGAAGCACCGGAAGCGCGCCATGGCGTCGTCGAGGCTCCCGGCGTCCGCCACCATCGCGGGAGTGATCCCGGTCAACGCTTCGACCGCCGCGGGGATGGGATCGTGGGGCCGGACCAGCTCGGAGAAGACCGCGACCACCGTTCCTCCGCGCACGCGCACGGCGCCGAGTTCGATGATGCTGTTGCGTCCAGGCTGGCAGCCCGTGGTCTCGAGGTCGACTGCGACGAAGTCGCACTCGGCAAGAAGCATCCCTGAGTACATCCGCGCGAAGGCTTCCTCACTCGTGGGCAGCGTAGATGACCTGCCCGGACATCGTAGCATGCGGGGCCGGAACGCCTGTCGCGACGCGACTCGAATGCTGTTGCCCGCACCGTCGCCGGGGGCTAGCATGGACGCGCGACGGCCATCGCCGCGGCTCGACCCCGCAAACCTGACCCACCTACTCCCGAAGAGGTGTCCCGGATGCGATTCTTTCTCGCCGGACGCGACCGCTCGACCGGCTCGGTACGTCTGGTCTCGGAGACCACGTTCTCGAGCCGTCAGGACGCGCTGGACAGCTTGGGCGCGCTGCTCCCGGTGGACGGTTCGTTCGAAGGGCTCGACCTGTTCGTCGCCGACATCGAGAAGTCGACCCCCGTCGTGATCTATAAGCCCGTCGTCGTGGAGCCGCTCGTGGGCACGCCGGTGGACGAGCCGATCGCAGACGCATGGGAGAGCCCCGCCAGCGCCGTCGCCGACCTGCCGCTCGAATCCGCGGTCGCCGCCGAGACCTACGTCGAGGAACCCTACGCGGAGGCCATCATCGCGGAACTGGAAGCAGTGGTCGCCGAGGCCGCCGACGTGCGGATGGAGCCCGAGGGCGCCGCGCCGCTTCCATTGGTGGATGCGCTGCGCCGCGCCGCCGATCGCATGGAGGCGGATGGCGTCGTCGCGCCTGAGCCGGTCGGGGAGCCTGTGTCCGTCGTGGAGGACGTTGCGTCGGAGCCGGCTTTCACAAAGGCCCCGGTACTCGACGAGATACCCGATGCGGCTCCTGAAGTGACGGAGCCCGCCGACGACTTCATCGCGAACGCCACTTTCGAGACTCCGATCGCGACGCAGTGGCCTTGGGAGACGGCGGGCGCGGAGTCGGCGCCCGCTCAAGCCGAAGACGAGCCGTTCGTCGAGGAGACCGCGGCAGAGACCTCGGCCGACCTCGTGTCCGTTCCCGACCCGGTGTCCGTCCCCGACCCGGTGTCCGTCCCCGACACCGACGACGCTCCTGTCCCGGTCGGCGATGAAACCGACCTCGGCGCCACGCACGATCCGGTCGGCCTCGATGAGGCCACGCACGAGGATGGCGGCATGTTGCCGTCGCCGGTCGACGAGTTTGTTGCGAAGCCGGTGATCATGGGCGACTACGGTGCCGCGCCTGTCTCGGATGCTGTTGGGACTCCGGCTGCCCCGGTGCCTGGACCCGAAGCCCCGGCAGTGCTTGAAGAGGAGTTCACCGCTGCGCTGCTGCCGGATGAGACGACCGGTGGAGAGGGTCCCGACGAGTCGGAGTTCCAGGCCCCCACGGAGCCCATGGGTCTGACCTTCGCCGAGCCCGAGGTGGCGTTCGCGCCGATGGGCATCCCGCCCGTCGTGGATGCCGTCGCCACCGCGCAGGACGTGTCGGGTGCCGACGACACCGCCGCGGACGAGCCGGCCCCGGAGCTCTCCGGGCCCGTCGATGAGCCCCAGCCAGAGCCCCTGGACGATCTGCTGGCCGCGATCGGAGAGCCGGCACCAGCGGCTGAGCCCAAGGTGTACTCGCATAGCGGCATCGACATGAACGCGTACACGTGCGAGGACTGCGTGTACGTGGGTACGTGTCCCAAGGCCAACGAGGACTCTCCTGCCACGTGCGGTTCGTTCCAATGGAAGTCTGTGTGAGCATCAGGCGCAACACGTTCCCGTTCCCGGCGATCGTCGGTCAGGAGACGCTCAAGACAGCACTGGTGCTCAATGCCGTCGACCCGCGGGTCGGCGGCGTTCTCGTTCGGGGTGACAAGGGCACGGCGAAGTCGACCGCGGTGCGAGCGTTGGCCGAGGTGCTGCCGCCGATCCGTGTGGTCGAAGGTTGCCGCTTCTCGTGCGACCCGGATGACGCATCTTCGCTGTGCGACGAGTGCCGTTCGCGCGCGGAGTCGGGGCCGCTTCCGGTGGCCTCCAGGCGACCTCGCGTGGTCGAACTGCCTGTCTCTGCGACGGAAGACCGGCTCATCGGCACGCTCGACTTGGAACACGCGCTCAAACACGGGGAACGGCGCTTCGAGCCGGGTCTTCTGGCGGAGGCCAACCGCGGCATCCTGTACGTGGACGAGGTCAACCTCCTGGACGACCACCTGGTCGACACGCTGCTTGACTCATCGGCCATGGGCGTGAACATCGTCGAGCGGGAGGGCGTCGCATTCTCGCATCCCGCGCGGTTCATCCTCGTAGGCACCATGAACCCGGAGGAGGGGGAGGTGCGTCCGCAGCTCCTCGATCGCTTCGGACTGTGCGTGGAGATCGAGGGACTCTCGTCCCCGGGCGACCGCGTCGAGGTCATGGAGCGTCGGTCCGCGTTCGAGGACGACGCGACGGCGTTCCGCATGGTGTGGACACCGCAGGAGCGCGCGCTGGAGAAGCGGATCGCGTCCGCACGTGACCGGCTTCCCTCGGTCAAGATGCCCCGCGATCTGCTCTTCCTCATCGCGAACGTCGCGGCGGACATAGGCGTCGACGGACACCGAGCGGACCTGACCATGGCCCGCGCAGCATGCGCGCTCGCGGCTCTCGAGGGGCGCGACGCCCCCGAGGCAGAGGACGTGCGTCGCGTCGCGCCCCTCGTGCTCGCGCATCGCGTGCACCGCAAGCCGTTCGAGGACGTGTCGTTCGACCAGATGCGGTTGGATTCGCTGATGTCGGAGAGCGGTGGCGAGGCTGGCGACGGATCACCGCGCCCCGAGAGCACGCCCGACGGGTCCGCGGCTGACGGCGCCGCAGCGCGTCTGTCCGTTCGCGGCCACGCAGCCGAGGCGGACACGGAAGCAGCGGCTGAGATCACCGACCGCTTGGTGACACCGCTGGACCGGATGCGACGCTCCGGCGAGGGCCGGCGACAGGAGACCCGCTCGGATGACAAGCGGGGCCGCTACACCAGAGCGGAGCCACCACGCCCCGGGCAGCCCGTCGACATCGCTTTGGACGCGACCATCCGCGAGGCGGCGACCCACCAGCGCTCGCGCGAGGGCGACATGGCCATCCGCATCGAGCCGGCCGACGTGCGCACCAAGGTCCGCAAGCGTCGGGTCGGAGCGTCGATCGTGTTCTGCGTGGACGCTAGCGGGTCGATGGGAGTATCGACACGCATGGAGGCCACCAAGGCCGCTGTTCTCGAGATGCTCGTCGACGCCTACCAGCGACGCGACCGGGTCGGGCTGGTGTCCTTCCGCGGAGACGCCGCCGAGGTGCTGCTGCAACCGACATCGAGTGTCGAGCTTGCTCAGCTCAAGCTGCGAAGCATGCCGAGCGGCGGTGCCACGCCCTTGGCCGCTGGGATCAAGGCCTCGCTGGACCTCCTCGACGCCGAGACGCGGCGGGATTCGAAGGTCGTGCCGTGGCTCGTGCTCGTGACCGACGGGCGCGCCAATGTGGGACTCTCGGGGGGTCTGGGCAGCGAGGACGCGCGGGTGATGGCGGCCAAGGTGCGCGACAAGGGGATCAACGCGGTGGTCATCGACATCACCGAGGGTGCGTCGCCGGTCAGCGTGGCACGAGAACTCGCGCGACTCGCGGGCGGAGACTACGTGCGCCTGCCGCGCATCACGGGCGAGGGGATCTCGGGAGCTGTTCGCACAAGGCTCGAAGCGGTGTGACCCGAAGGCGGCGGGGGCGCTTGGGCCACCGGCGGATCGGCGAGTGGGAGCGGGCCGATAAGCGGGGTCTTGTCGTGAACGACCATCTATCTAGGGCCGCCGTTACCGGCGGTCTCAAGCGGGCGTACCCGAGCGGCGGCCGGGCCGGCCTTGATCGCTCCTATTCGCCCTTGCTCCGGGTGGGGTTTGCCAAGCCGCCATGTCACCATGACGCTGGTGCGCTCTTACCGCACCGTTTCAGCTTTTCCGCCGACGGGCCACTTCCCGCGTGAGCGGGCAGCAGCGGTATCGGCGGAGTTTTCTTTTCTGTGGCACTTTCCGTCGCCTCGCGACGCCAGGCCGTTAGCCTGCACCCTGCCCTGCGGAGCCCCGACTTTCCTCACGTCCGTGCACAGGTGCCCGTCCGCGCGGCCGTCTGGCCCGCTCCCACGTGCCATTCTAACAGGCGCTCTGCCTACGCGCCGTCCGTCCTCGCCGCGACCTCTCTGAAGTGAAGAGAGACCCCGCTTCCTGAAGTGAAGAAGGACCCCGTCGGGGTCCTTCGAAGATAGTCTGGTAGCCCGTACGGGATTCGAACCCGTGATCTCCGCCTTGAGAGGGCGGTGTCCTAACCGCTAGACGAACGGGCCGTGCGATGGAGCCGAACCTAGGAACCTCATGGCTGGGGCGGAAGGAGTCGAACCCTCACACACGGGACCAGAACCCGCCGTCCTACCATTAGACTACGCCCCAATGAGGCAATCCTCGCGCTCCCGCCTACGTGGGGCGCGGGATGGAATGATAGGGAACCCGGTACGCCCGCGTCAAGGGCGGATGACCGTGTCGCGCGAACGGCGGCCTCAGCGCGCCGCGAGGGGCATGGCGGCGCGGATCCGGGCAAGCGTGCGGTCGCGACCCAGCAACTCGAGCGACTCGAACAGCGGGGGAGAGACCGTGGTGCCGGTGACCGCGACGCGGATGGCTTGGAACGCCACCTTGGGCTTGAGGCCCGTCGTGGCGGGAACGGTGCGCAGGGCTTCCTCGACGGCATCGTGGGTGAAGGGCTCCACGGCTTCCAAGACGTCCAGCGCCGCCGCGAGCGCCGTGCCCGCGCCCTCCTTCGCCAGGACCTTGTCTCGCGCCGCTTCGGCGATCTCCACGCTCTCGCCGAACAGGAAGCGCACCATCGGCACGACCTCGTCGAGGCGCTTGACGCGCTCGGAGACCAGGGGTGCCAGCGACTCGAGCCACTCGCGCTTCCCGGCCGCCTCGGCGACGGACAGCAGACCCTCGGACTCCAGGAGCAGAAGCATGCGGTCGGTGAAGGCCGCGGCGTCCAGTTCGCGGATGTAGACGCCGTTGAGCCAGTCGAGCTTCTCTTCATCGAATATCGCGGGATTCTTCGATACGCGATCGAGAGAGAAGCTGTGAACGAGTTCCTCGGCCGAGAACACAGTGGTCTCACCGTCCATGGACCATCCCAGGAGTCCCAGGTAGTTCAGGAGGGCTTCCGGCAGGTATCCCATGTCGCGGTACGACTCGACCGACGTGGCGCCATGGCGCTTGCTCAGACGCTTGCCGTCGGCACCCCAGATCATGGAAAGGTGCGCGAACGTCGGCGGTGTGAGCCCCAGGGCCTCGAATACGAGGATCTGTCGTGGGGTGTTGGAGAGGTGGTCGTCGCCCCGGATGATGTGGGTGATCGCCATCTCCGCGTCATCGACTACGGTGGCGTAGTTGTATGTCGGCGTGCCGTCGGAACGCACGAGCACGAAGTCGTCGAGGGCCTCGGCCGCGAACGACATGTCGCCCCGGATGGGGTCGGTGAACAGGACGTCGCCCCGGTCCTCGGGCACCGCCAGCCTCCACACGTGCGGCTCCCCGGCCGCCACGCGAGCCGACACGGTCGCCGCGTCGAGGCGGCGGCAGGTGCGGTCGTACCCGGAGATGCCGCCCTTTGCACGCCCGACCGCGCGTTTCGCTTCCAGCTCCTCCGAGGTGCAGAAGCACGGGTAGGCGTGACCGGCGGCCTTCAGCTTCTCCAGCGCGCTCGCGTAGGACTCCGAGCGTTGTGTCTGGAAGTACGGCCCGAAGGAGCCGCCCGCCTCAGGGCCCTCGTCCCAGTCCAGACCGAGCCAGCGCAGGCTCCGAAGGATGGCCTGCGTGTTCTGTTCGGTCGAGCGTTCGGGGTCCGTGTCGTCGATACGCAGGACGAACGTCCCGCCGTGACCCCGGGCGAACGCCCAGTTGTAGATGGCGGTGCGGGCACCACCGATATGCAGGTTGCCGGTAGGGCTGGGAGCGAAGCGCACGCGGACGGGCTCGGACACGATGCACGCCTTTCGGGCGGGGGCGGGATGTCGTCCGTACATCCTACCCCCGACGACGCGGCCTTGCAGCCGGCCGCGCCCGGCGCATCGACCTTCCGGTGCGAAGTGGTTGGCAGGTCGGCATGTCGCGTGCTAGTGTTCCATTCGTTCTCATCAAGAGGCGGCCGTCCGGCCATCCGGCGTCCGCAGAGGGCCGAGGGACCGCACCCGTTGACGCCCCGGCAACCTGCTCCCAAAACGGAGCAAGGTGCCAAATTGCGGCAGGCCGATGAACCAGGTCTGGACGATGAGGGAATAGCGAGACGCGTCCGCACGTGCATGCGTCCTCACGAGGCCCTCGTCCCAAATGGCGAGGGTTCTGTTGTTTTGGAGACATGCAGTTGGTCGTCCCGCGGCGCGAGATGGCGCGACGGGGCGCGAGAAACAAGGAGGCGTGCGAATGTCCGATCGCGAGTACCTGTTCACCTCGGAGTCCGTGACCGAGGGTCATCCCGACAAGATGTGCGACCAGATCTCTGACGCGGTCGTCGACGCGATCATCGGCCGCGAGGCCGAGCTCACGGCCGAGGGCTACACCACGGACAAGGGCAGCAAGGCTTCGCCCGACTATGTGCGCTGCGCCGTCGAGACCTTCACGACCACCGGCCTGATCGTGGTCGGTGGCGAGGTCCGTACCCACGCGTACGTCGACATCCCCACCATCGTGCGCGAGACGGTGAGAGATATCGGCTACACGAGAGCCAAGTACGGCTTCGACTACGAGACGTGCGGTGTCATGACCGCGATCCACGAGCAGAGCCCGGACATCGCCATGGGCGTCGATGACTCCTTCGAGGCGAAGAAGGGCGACACCGACCCGCTGGACCTGATCGGGGCCGGCGACCAGGGCATGATGTTCGGCTACGCCTGCAACGACACGTCGACACTCATGCCCATGCCGATCTACCTCGCCCATCGGCTGGCGGAGCGCCTGACCGCCGTCCGCAAGGCCGGAGTGCTCGACTACCTCCGGCCCGACGGTAAGACGCAGGTGACCGTGAAGTACGTAGGCGGCAAGCCCGTCTCGGTGGAGAAGATACTGGTCTCCACCCAGCACGCTGAGGACGCGGACGTGCAGACGCTCATCCGCCCGGACCTCATCGAGCACGTCATCAAGCCGGTGTTCGAGACCGAGTCCATCGAGTGGGACGTCGCGGACGACGACATCTACATAAACCCGACCGGCCGCTTCGTCGTCGGTGGCCCCATGGGCGACTCCGGACTGACCGGCCGCAAGATCATCGTTGACACGTACGGTGGAATGGGCCGTCACGGTGGCGGCGCGTTCTCGGGCAAGGACTGCACGAAGGTCGACCGCTCGGCGGCGTATGCGGCGCGCTGGGTGGCGAAGCACGTAGTGGCTGCGGGTCTTGCCGACCGCTGTGAGCTCCAGCTGGCCTATGCCATCGGCGTGGCCCACCCGCTCTCGGTCCTCGTCGAGACGTTCGGCACCGAGACCATCGACGTGGCTCAGATCGAGAAGGCCGTGCTCTCCACGTTCGACCTGCGCCCGGGCGCGATCATCCGCGACTTGGACCTGCGTCGTCCGATCTATCGCAAGACCGCCGCGTACGGCCACTTCGGTCGCGATGATGCGGACTTCACATGGGAGCGCACGGACCGCCTCGAGGCGCTGAAGGTCGCGGCGGGGCTGTAGCCCGATCTCGTGATGTGATCCAGGCCGCCGGCATCGCTCGCGATGTCGGCGGCCTGGTCTATGCTGGCGAAGGCCGCGTGGGCGAGGGACCCGCGGCAGCCGACATCGAAGGAGCGCTGGGACGTGCCGGTCGCGCGGGTCATCGTGGACATCTCGACACGGAGTCTCGACTCCGTGTTCGACTACGCCGTGCCCGACGCGATGGCGGGCTCCATATCCGTAGGAACCCCGCTGTTGGTCCCGTTCGGGCCACAGACGGTCGTGGCTTACGTGGCCGAGATGGCCGAGACCAGCGACGTGCCCGAGCTCAAGGAGCCGCTGGCGGTCCTTGGCGAGCCGCTGTTCACTGACGTCTCGGTGCGGGTCGCTCGCTGGATCGCGGAGGAGTACGTCTCAACCGTTCCCGACGCGCTTCGGCTGTTCCTGCCGCCCGGCGGCACGCCGTCCGTGGCCACGCGAGTCAGGATCGCCGACGCCACCAAGCGACCGTCGCGGGGCCGTGCCGGCGACGTGTTCGACGCCATCGCCGCGGGCGAGGAGCGCACGCACGCTCTACAGACGCGTTTCGGGCGCTCGACCGCCTCAGACGTCTCGCGGCTCGTGGGCTTGGGCGCGGTCGAACGCGTCTACGAGCTGCGACGACCGCAAGTCTCTGCCGTCGAGGAGAGACTCGTCGAGCTCGCACCCGGCGCCGAGACGTCGGCGCTGCGACCCAACGCGACACTCGCGCGGGCAGTCATGGATGCGTTGAAGAGCGGACCCGTCACGGTCGGTGAACTCGGCGCTCGCCTCGGGAGCGTCTCTTCCGCGGTCGAGCGGCTCGAGGGCAAAGGCCTCGTCACAGTGACCTCCCGGCGCCGATGGCGGGATCCGTCGTCGGGTGCGCGACCAGCGCCGCGTCACGAACGCCTGTCGAGGGGGCAACGGGATTCGCTCGAAGCAATCGCCTCCGCCAAGCCCGGTGACGTCGTACTGCTGGAGGGCGTCACCGGGAGTGGCAAGACCGAGGTCTACCTGCGGGCGATCGAGCGCGTCCTTGCAGATGGCGGTGGCGCCATCGTGCTGGTCCCCGAGATCTCGCTGACGCCGCAGACCGTCGGGCGATTCAGGACGCGGTTCGGTCGCCAGGTCGCAGTGCTGCACTCCCGGCTTTCGGCGGGGGAGCGCTTCGACCAGTGGTCGCTCGCGTCGCGAGGTGATGCCCGGGTCGCGATCGGTCCGAGATCCGCGCTCTTCGCCCCTGTCCGGGACCTCAGGCTCGTCGTGATCGACGAGGAACATGAGTCCTCGTACAAGCAGGGCTCGGCCCCGCGATATCACGCCCGTGAGGCGGCTGAGAGGCTGTGCGCGGAGACCGGCGCGGTCCTCGTCCTCGGCAGCGCGACGCCGTCGTTCGAATCGCGGGTGGCCGTCGGCGAGGGCCGGTATCGGAGGGTCCTGCTGCCTGAGCGGGTCGGCGGCGGCGTCATGCCCCCGGTGACTGTCGTGGACATGGCGAAGGAGTTCGCGGACGGTCACAGGTCGATGTTCTCGAGGCCCCTGCTCGCTGCACTCGGTGACGTCGAGGCGCGCCACGACAAGGCCGTTCTCTTCCTCAACCGCCGTGGCTTCGCGTCGTTCGTGCTGTGTCGCGAGTGCGGCCACGTGCCGTCGTGCCCACGGTGCTCCGTGTCGCTCACGTTCCACGAGAAGGGCTCGAGGCTCGCGTGTCATCACTGCGGACACGTCGAGGTCCTCCCAGCGCTGTGCCCCGTATGCGCCAGTCCCTTCCTTCGTCAGTTCGGCGCCGGCACGCAGCGAGTGGAGGCGGAGCTCGCAGCGGCCTTCCCGGACCTGAGAGTGGTGCGGATGGATGCCGACACCACCGCCGGCAAGGGAGGTCACGAGCGTGCACTCGCGGCGTTCGAGACGCTTCAGTCCGGCGTGCTCCTCGGCACGCAGATGGTCGCGAAGGGGCTCGACTACCCGGAGGTCACGCTCGTCGGCGTCATCAACGCCGACACGACGCTGCACATGCCGGACTTCCGTGCGGGCGAGAGGACGTTCGAGCTGCTGGCGCAGGTTGCCGGTCGCGCGGGCCGAGGTGAGCGCGCGGGCACGGTCGTGATCCAGACGTACTGGCCGGACCACCCCGCGATCCGAGCGGCCGCCACAGGGGACGCCGGCGTCTTCTACGGTCCGGAGAGGATCGAGCGGGAGTCTTTGGGCTACCCACCGTTCGGCCGGCTCGCGAACATCAACGTCGCAGGCAGGGACTCCGCGGACGTCCGCGATACCGCCGCCCGGCTGGCTACGTCACTGTCCGGACTCGTCCCCCCGGCTTGGAGCGTCCTGGGTCCCAGCCCGTCCGTGCTGGCCCGGGTCAAGGAACAGTATCGATGGCATGTTCTGCTGAAAGCGCCGGCCGGCGCGGCGCTCTCATCGGTCGTGCTCGAGGCCGTGAACGCCGTCGGTGCGCGGGAGGGTGTGTCCGTGGCCCCCGACATCGATCCTCTCGACCTGATGTAGGGGACCGTCGGCCGGACCGTCGGCCGTGTAGAATGGTGCGCGGCATCCGACTTGCTGATGGCTCCGCCGTGGTGCCGACACACCCGACCAGATACGAGACGTGCACATGGACATCCTTGCCCATCCCAATCCGGCGCTCAAGCAGACCTCCTCGGCGGTCGATCCCGGTGCGGACGCTGACCTGCCCCGCCTGGTGAAGGTGATGGCCCGGGCCATGTACGATGCACCCGGGATAGGCCTTGCCGCACCGCAGATCGGCGTTCTGAAGCGCGTCTTCATATTCGACATCGACGATCAGCTCGGTGTGGTGTGCAACCCGGTGATCATCGAACGCTCTGAGGAGACGGAGGTCGACGACGAAGGCTGCCTGTCCCTGCCGGGGATCAGCGTGCCGGTGGAGCGTTCGGTGCGTGTCGTGTGCGAAGGACTCGACATCAAGGGCTCACCCGTACGTATCGAGGGGTCCGATCTGGTCGCGCGGATGCTGCAGCACGAGACCGACCATCTCGACGGCGTCCTGATCATCGACCGCGCCACGCCCGAGGAGCGCAGGGCTGCCATGCGCCGCTACATGGAGTCCGCGGGCCGCTGAGTGCTCGCGGCGCGAGGGTGAAGAGGGAGTAAGCATGCGCGTCGTATTCATGGGCACGCCCTCGTTCGCGGTCCCGACCCTCCAGGCGCTCATGGCCAGCCACGAGGTCGTCGGCGTCTACACGCGCCCGGACATGCCGTCCGGCCGCGGCCGGACGCTCAAGACATCGGCGGTCAAAGGCGCGGCCGTGGCGGCGGGCCTTCGCGTCCTGCAGCCCTCGTCCCTGCGTGATCCCGCAGCCATCGCTGAGTTCCTGTCGCTGACTGCGGACGTGTGCGTCGTCGCGGCATACGGGGCGATACTCCCGCGAGAAGTGCTGGAGGGGCCGCCACTCGGATGCGTGAACCTCCATGCGTCGTTGCTGCCGCGGTGGCGGGGTGCGGCACCGGTGCAGCGTGCCATCCTGGCGGGTGACGAGACGACCGGCGTGTCCATCATGCGGATGGAAGAGGGCCTGGACACTGGCCCGTACGCGGATCAGGTCCCGGTGGATGTCGGCGGGCTGTCGGCCCAGGGACTGACCGACGCCATTGCTCTGGTGGCTCCACAGGCACTCCTTCGCGTTCTGGAGGCGATCGCGAACGGCACCGCTACCTGGACCGCTCAGGACGAGTCGCGGGCCACGTACGCCGCCAAGGTCGCGGCGGCCGACGTGTCCCTGTCTCCGGATCTCGACGCGGCGACAGCGTCCCGCCGCGTGCGTGCCTCCGGCCGCAGCGCTCCGGCTCGATGCGAGATCGCCGGCACATGCGTGACGGTGACCAGGGTCGCCGCTGCGGCTGAGGACGGGTTCGCCGTCGCACCGGGCAAGGTCCTCACTACGAGACACGATCTTCTGCTCGGGTTCGCTGACGGTCCACTGGTGGTCGAGCGGATGACACCGCAGGGCCGCTCCGACATGGACGGCGCTTCATTCGGGCGCGGTCTGCGTGCCACCGACACACTGACCTGGGGAGCGTGCGTATGAGCGTTTCGCCCGCGCGCCTCGCGGCCTACCGCGTGGTGAAGCGTGTCAGAGAGCGCGAGGCATTCGGGCCGCAGACGCTCGACGCCGTCCTGACTTCCGCCCACCTTTCGACCGGAGACACCGCGCTGGCGACCCGCCTCACATACGGCACGCTGCAGACACAGGCCGTGCTCGACGAGGCCATCGATCGAGTCACGGACAGACCCGGCGCGATCGAGCCGCAGGTCCGCGACGCGCTCCGGATAGCCGCATACGAGCTCTTGTTCATGCGCACGCCGCCTCGCGCCGCCGTTCACGAAGGCGTGGAACTGGTCCGGTCCGCGCGATCGCAGGCCGCCGGCCTCGCGAATGCGGTGCTTCGCAAGGTCGCCGCATCGGTCGACACGTTCCCGTGGGGCGATCCCGCCACGGACCGAGAGGCTTTGGTACGACTCACCGCTCACCCGCGTTGGCTCGTCGACCTGTTCGTCTCCGAGCTTGGCGAGTGTGACGCGCGCCTGATGCTCGCCGCCGACAACGAGCCCGCACCGCTCTATGTGTGGCACGACCCGTTCATGGGCACGTCAATCGAGGCCATGGACGCGCTATCGGCCGACGGCGCAGACCCCGTCGAGTGCTTCCTGCCGGGCTGCATGGAGGCCAAGGTCCCCTCGGCGGCGGTCCGGGGGGAGGCGGTGCGGGCACATCTTGTCGAGATCACCGACGCGTCCGCTCAGATCGCCGCGCATGCCGTGGGTGCGCACCCTACCGGGACGGTCGTGGATATGGCAGCGGGGCGCGGCACCAAGACGGTGCAGCTCCAAGCGCTCTCCGTTGCCGCCGGCGCTCCGGCCGACCTGTTCACTGTGGACATCCATCCGTTCAAGTCCGAAGTCCTGAGGAACCGAATGAGCACCCTCGGCGTCCCGGGTGTGACTGTGCTGACTGGCGACGCGCTGGACGTCGCGGGCATCGAGGGTCTGCCCGCCGCGGGCGGGGCTGACGCGGTCCTTCTCGACGCCCCGTGCTCGGGCCTTGGAACGCTTCGCCGGCATCCCGAGAAACGCTGGCGTGTCACGCCGGAGTCCATCGCTGTGCTCGCCGTTCTTCAGTCGCGGCTGCTGGAGCAGGCGGCTTCGCTTGTCCGGGTCGGCGGTGTTGTGGTGTACTCAACGTGCACCGTCGCCCGAGCCGAGAACCACGATGTGGTGGCAGGCTTCCTCGCGTCTCGGGCTGGAGAAGGGTTCGTGACTCGCACGCCGGTGACCGAGCTTCCCGAGTCGCTGCGCGTGTGGATCGGACCGGAGGGGTGGTTCCAGTCGCAGCCGCGGACCGGTGGGCCCGACGGCCATTTCGTTGCCGCACTCATGAGGGAGCGATGAAGCTGCGGTCCTGACCTGCAGGGCCGCGATCCGAATCGAGGAGGACGTGCATGCGCAGTACCCGTATCGTCGAGATGCTGGAAGTCACCGAGGCCGCCGCGCTGGCCGCCGGACGGTGGATGGGCCGCGGCGAGAAGAACCTCGCCGACCAAGCTGCGGTCGAGGCGATGCGCAAGCAGTTCGACATCCTCGATATCAGCGGTGAGATCGTCATCGGTGAAGGGGAGCGCGACGAGGCTCCGATGCTCTTCATCGGCGAGAAGGTCGGCGCCGGCGGCGAGCTCATCGACATCGCCGTGGACCCGCTCGAGGGCACGAACTTGACCGCGTACGGCCAGCCCAACTCGATGTCCGTGCTGGCGTTCGCGCCCAAGGGCACGCTGCTCAACGCGCCGGACACCTACATGTGGAAGATCGCGACGGGGCCCGCGGCGGGTAACGTGGTGCACATCGACGCCACGCCCACCGAGAACGTACGCAACGTCGCTGCGGCGCTCAACCGCGAGGTCGAGGACATCGTGGTGTGTATCCTGGAGCGCGAGCGTCACGTCGACCTCATCCGCGAGGTCCGCGAGGCCGGCGCCCGTATCCGCCTCATCTCCGACGGCGACGTGTTCGGCGCCGTCGCGACCGCCATCGAGGGCACCGGCATCCACCTCTACATGGGTGCAGGAGGCGCCCCGGAAGGCGTGCTGGCCTGCGCCGCCATGAAGTGCATCGGCGGCTGCTTCATGGGTCGCTTCCAGTTCCGCAACGACGAGGAGCGCAAGCGCGCCGAGCAGATGGCCCAGTGCGACATCGATGGAGTGCTGGACATGGACTGCCTCGTCAACACCGACGAGGCGTCATTCATCGCCACGGGCGTGACGGACGGCGAGATGTTGCGTGGTGTGAAGTACTTCGGCAGTGGCGCGCGTACCCACTCGATCGCGATGGATGCGAAGAGTGGGACCGTGCGCTTCATCGAGACCGTGTACCGCACCGGGGCCGAGAAGTTCTGGGTCCGCATGGAGTAGGCGGGCGTGGGCGGTCCCGGAAGGGGCCATGCCCTCGAACAGTCCGCGGCACATGAGATAGGTCAAGGGCAATGACTATTCGGCGGCAGGGCAACCGGCGCAGCCGCCGCCAGTGCTAGCGGGGCAGGCAGGAGCGGATGCGGGGGCTGGCGCGGCGCTCGTATCGGCGGGCGTCCCGCCGGTGGCCGCGACGGCGGCCGGGGTCGCAGCTGCGGCAGCGCGATCGGTGTTGTAGAAGCCGGAGCCCTTGAAGTGGACACCGACGGGGGAGAAGACCCGTTTTGCGGGGGACGCGCAGACCGGGCAGGTCACGGGAGCGGTCACGCCGGAGGGACGAGTGATCTCGAACACCTCGCTGCAGGCAGTGCACTTGAAGTCGTAGGCGGGCATGTATCGACTCCTCGAAGATTGGACGCGTGGTTCAGACATCAGCAGGCACGTAGGATACGACCCCCTCACCACGGGGTGCAAGAGACGTGCCGGTGTCACTGGTATACTTGCCGACATGGAAGAGACCACGAAGCGACGCTCGATGATTCCCGCGTGGGCCTGGTATGCCGCAGGCGGCTTCGTCTTGGCTGTCATCGCCCTGGCTGTCATCGTGGCGGTCGTGCTCAGGACCTCGCAGGTCCGAGTGCCCGACATCACCGGCGCCACGTCCGCGTCCGCCAAGGAGCGTCTCGCTGGAGTCGGTCTCAAGATGCAGGTCACGGACCGGCTTTTCTCGGCGACTGTTCCGCTCGACGCAGTGATCGCCCAGAGACCGCAGCCCGGCACCGTCGTGGCGGGCGGCAGCGTCGTCCAAGTCTCCGTGTCCGGTGGGTCGGAGTCGTATGCGATGCCAGACGTGGTGGGGATGACCACGGCGGACGCGAAGAAGGTCTTGGCGGCGCGCGGCCTGAGAGTGACCATCGACACCACGGCGTCCGACAAGCCGGCAGGCACCGTCATCGCCTCGTTCCCGTCGGCCGGAGTCATCGTCACGACATCCGATCCCGTGCGGATCACGGTCGCCGCTGGGCAGGGCTCGACGTCCCTGCTCCTTCCGACCAACCTGAGCAACCTGACCTTCGTGCTGGATCCGGCGCCGGTTCCCGGTGTGCTGGGCGACGTGACGATGGACGTCGCGCGGCGCGTGCGCGCCCTGATCGAGGCATCGGGAGGCCGCGTAGTGGTAACTCGGTCGCCTAACGACGCGTCGGCCGCCATCACCTCCATGTCGAGGCTGACGACGGCCAAGTCGGCCGGCGCCATCGCATTGGTGGGTTTCTCCGTGGCGGCGTCGGGCAGCGGGGGCATCCTGGTCGCTTCAGTGCCGTCGACGACGACCACCCAGCCGTTCTACATCCGGGCCACCGAACTGTCCACGCAGGTCACGAACCAGCTCAAGCAGGCTTTGCCCAACGTGCGCGCGACCGTGGACAGCAACGATTCCATCCTCATGAACACAGGAACGGCGGCTGTCAGGGTGCAGCTCGGCTCGGTGTCCGACTCTAACGACAAGGTCACGTTCACCGACCCCGACTGGGCCGACAAGGTGGCGCGGGCGATCTACAAGGCTTTGGGCCAGCTGTACGGCCAGAAGTGACGGAGCATGGCTGAGCGCGCACGTGACGACCGGACGGAACGTCGAATGCCTCCAGCGGTGTGGCGCGCCGTCGCCCTGCTGGTGATGACGGTCGTCCTGGTTCCAAGCCTTGGGCTACCCTCCGCGCATGCCGCGACCGCGAAGCAGCTCTCGGACCAGCTGGCCGCGATCCGAAAGCAGGTCCAGGGAGCCGGTGGCGCCTACGATAAGGCCCTGACTCGCTACGAGACGACCGGCGATCGGATCAAGGACACCACCAGGGCCATCGCGACCGAGGGTGAGAAGCTCAAGGTCGCCGAGTCCGTTCTCGCGGTACGGGCCGACGCGATGTACCGCAACAACCCGGCCGACGGGTCGATCGCATTCATGCTCGGCGCCGAGTCATTCGAGGACCTCATCAGCCGCATCACGTACATCGAGCTGATCACGAAGTCGGATTCCGAGCTCGTGTCCTCGATCAAGGACGTGCGGGTCTCGCTCAACACCAAGCGAGTGCAGCTCACCAACGATCAGGTCGCACAGAAGTCCCAACTCGCGGATGCGAAGACGAAGCTTCGCGCGATACAGGGGCAGCTCAATGCGAAGCAGGCCGAGTATCAGAAGGTGCTGGCGGCGTTCAACGCCCAGCTGGCTCGCGAGAAGGCCGCCGGCAAGGTCACATGGCTGCCCAAGACCGCCAACGGCTGGGTGTTCCCTGTTCAAGGTGCTCACTACTACAGCGACACGTGGGGAGCGCCACGTTCCGGCGGGCGTCACCACCAGGGATGCGACATCATGTCGCCCAAGGGCACGCCGTGCGTCGCGATCGTGCCGGGAACGGTCACGTCCAAGACGGGCGGACTGGGCGGCAACACCATATGGTTGCGGGGCGACAACGGCTGGACCTACTACTACGCCCATCTGGACTCGTACGTGGTGTCAAGCGGCCATGTGAGCGCCGGACAGCTCATCGGCCGTGTCGGCAACACGGGGAACGCCTCCGGTGGCGCGAACCACCTGCATTTCGAGATACATCCGGGCGGGGGCTCTGCCGTCGATCCGTACCCCTTCCTACGGAATTGTGAGTAGCGCCTGACAGTCCGGCTGGTGCTAGAATCGTCACGTCCACGGAGTCCACGCGTGGGCCGACCAGTCAGTCTCGATACCGTATCGGGAGCCGCGAAGGCGGCTGAGAGGCGGCGATGGTGCCGCGACCGAAAGGACGGTGCCGGTAATGCGGCACTCGCAACACGGTTCACCTCACGCCTGGCAGGCGTGCGCCCGAACTTTGTTCGCTCCATCGGCTCCCGATCACAACCGAGGGAGCAGACCATGAGGAATCCGCGGGTCCTGACCATGGTGGAGACCGCGCTTTGCGTGGCGCTGGCGGTGGTCCTCGCGCGCATCGTGGTGTTCGAGGCGCCCCAAGGCGGGGCAGTCTCACTCGAGATGCTGCCCATCATGGTGCTGGCGCTGCGTCGCGGCGCTCGAGCCGGCATCATCGGCGGAATGCTTCTCGGGGTGGCCCTCCTCATCTTCAAACCCGTGACGGTGCATTGGGCGCAGGTTGTGTTGGACTACCCGCTGGCATTCGGCGTCCTCGGCATCACAGCCCTGGGATCGCGAGCGTGGCGTGCGGCAGTTGCCGGCGGCCCGACGGCCGCGGCGGTCTGGACGGTCATCGTCCCGTCCTGCGTGCTCGGCGGTCTGGCCCGCTTCGTGCCGCACTTCGTGTCGGGGGTCATCTTCTTCGGTCAGTACGCACCGAAAGGCCAGCCGGTGATGCTGTACTCGCTGTTGTACAACGGCGGCTACATGCTCCCAGCGACGCTGCTGTGCGCGGCCGCCGCGGCTCTGCTCCTGCCCGCGCTGGAGCGCGCGGTCCCCGCGGCGGGGCGTGCTTGATGCGCGCGGTGATCGTGGGTGCTTCGAGCGAGCCGGGAGAGGAAGCCTTCTACGGCGACCTGCTGGCAAGAGCGGAGTTCGTGGTGGCGGCCGATGCCGCTGCGGAGTGGTGCCTCGCGGTCGGTCGGGCGCCCGATCTGGCGGTGGGTGACTTCGACTCCGCCGAGCCCGGAGCGCCCGAGCGCCTGCGCGCATCGGGGATCGAGGTCGTGGAGTACCGGGCGGACAAGGATGACAGCGACCTCGACCTGGCGGTCACAGCCGCGCGCGCGCGTGGCTGTGACTCGATCACGCTGACGGCGTGCATGGGCGGGCGCCTCGACCACACGCTGGCCTCGCTGGGCACACTGGTGAGAGCCGGTGGGGGCGCGACGGCCGATCTGCAGGAGCCCTCGTTCGCCGCGTGGACGGTCGGAGGCTCCTCGTCGCACACGATCGAACTCGCCACGCACCCGGGGAGCCTGTTCTCCGTCTTCGCCCTCGGCGCCGCGACGGGCGTGGCCGTCAGTGGAGGGATGTTCCTGCTCAACGCCGCTTCACTACCTACGCTCTCGAGCCTCGGTCTGAGTAACGTCGCCGCGTCGCCACGCGTGTCAGTGTCCGTGGCCGATGGTGTGCTGGTCGTGCTCGTCCAGGTCGCGGTGGGAGAGCGGCGGCCCGCACGCATCTGCGCACAATGACGGGCCGCTGGTCGGAAGGTATACTCTGGCGATGTGTCAGGGTGGGGATCGTAGAGCAAGCGGGGGTGGGAGCGTCATCGACGCGCGGGTATCAGCGGCGCTCGCCGCGATCTTCTTCGCTGTGGGTGTGGCCGGAGTCGTCTTCGCGGCTCCTTGGCTGCCCATCGTATCGCTCGTCGCGCTCTCATTTCTTGTCGTGACCATGGCAGTTGCTGCGACGCGTTCCACGGGCGCGCCCTCAGTCCGGGCTGACGTCGCGCGTGTTCCAGCCTCGTCCGACCCCGCGGTCGTTCTATCGACCCTTCTTGACGCCGCAAAGGCCGCGGGAGATCCCGTCTCCGCGTCTCTGTGGCTCGAGGACCCTCCGACGGCGACGCTCAGGCTCGTGACATTCGCCGGACCCATGGGGCCGTCTTCGGCTCCGATCAGGATGGACGACCCGGCACTGGGTCGAGCCGCCACCGAGGGAATCGCAACACTGGAGCCGCTGGCGAACATCAAGGGCGGTGGCGGCGACACGACCCTGTGGCGCTTTGCCGTCCCCATCTCCGCCGCCGGGGTGCGTGGAGTGGCCGCCGTCGATCTTCGCTCGCACGCCGCTCCCGACGCAGGGACGCTCACCCGACTCACTGCTCCCGTACGCGGCGCTCTCGCGGGCGCACTGGCGCTATTCCTGGCGCGTGCAGAGACCGAGACTGCGCAAGCCCTGCTCGAAGCCGCTCGCGAACTCACGCGGAGGCTCGATCCCCACGAGGTCATCGAGCGCTCGCTGGACCGAGCCGTCAAACTGTCCGGGGCGGCGACCGGGAGCATCATGCTCATCGACGCGAAGACCGGCCGCATGCGGATCGCCTCATCCAAGGGCCTGACGGCCGGGGTGGTCGAGTCCACCGATGTCTCGGAAGGCGAAGGGATCGCCGGGTGGGTGCTCTCGACGCGGCAGCCGCTGCTCATCGAGGACCTTCCCGGCCGGCCATCGGTGCGGAGTGCCGGAGTCCGCTCCGCGGTCTCGGTCCCCATCGCTGACGAGGACGGGATCCTCGGCGTTTTGAACGTGGGTTCGCGCACGTTCCCGGCGCGATTCACGGACAGCCACATGGCCGCGCTCGAGACGCTGGGTCGGCAGACGGCCATCGCGTTGCGCAACGCCCGGGCGATGGCCTCCGCTCGCGACCTGTACTTCGGGACGCTTCGCGCACTGGCGCTCGCCATGGAGACGAAGGATCCGTACGCCAAGGGCGCGACCGGAAGGGTGACGGACATCGCGGCCGCCATCGGGCGCGCCTCGCACCTGGACCCACTCGACCAGCAAGCGCTCGAGATCGCCGCTTTGCTCCACGACATCGGGATGGGGATGGTCGGGGAGCCGGTCGGCGCCAGCGAGCGGCCGCTGTCCACCATCGAGCTGGGCTTGCTGAAAGCACATCCGGTGCTGGCCGCCGAGGTCATCGAGCAAGTGCCCGCTTTGGAGGCCGTGACTCCGATCGTCTACCACCATCATGAGTGGTTCGACGGTCACGGGTACGTGGGCGGTCTTGCAGGCGAGTCGATCCCGCTCGGTGCACGCGTCTTGGCCGTCGCCGATGCGTTCGTCGCCATGACTTCGCCTCGTCCGTACCGCGACGCCATGTCGGTCTCCCGGGCCTTGCGCGAGTTGCGAGGCAAGGCTGGTACTCAGTTCGATCCACAGGTCGTCGAGGTGTTCGAGCAGTTGTTGCGTGACGACCCGGCGCTCGCACTCACCGCCGGCCGCGGTTCCGAGAGATAGAGAAAGGCGCCACGGCCATCTGAGGCCGCGACGCCCTGTCGCTTCGATCCGTGACGCGGGATCCGCCCTACGCGCGGACGATCTTGCCCGCCTTCATGCACTTGGTGCAAACCTTGACCTTCTTGACCGTGCCGTTGATGACCGCGTGCACGTTCTGGATGTTCGGGTTGATGACGCGGTTCGTGACGCGGTGCGAGTGGCTGACGTTGCGGCCGGCGGCAGGGTGCTTCCCGCAGACGGAACAGACCTGGGACATCTGATTGCTCCTTCGTATGTTCGTGCCGTACGGCGCCGCGCCTGCGCGAGACCGTGATGGTCGAGCCGTGGTGAAAACGTGAGAATGTTAGCACACGCAGGTTGCGCCAACAACAACGCATGCCTGTGTGCACCGTGGGGGCGCGCTCACGGCAATCGGATATACTTATCCGGTTCGCTGGCGAATGGCCGAAGCGAGGATGTGCGGAGGCGAAGGTGGCAGGCTACACGCGCGACATGCTCATCAAGGATGTCCTCACGTCCCATCCGGGGATCACGGCCGTCTTCGAGAAGCACGGTCTGGGCTGCGCTGCCTGCATGGGGGCGGAGATGGAGACCCTCAGGGCCGTGGCCGCGATGCACGACATCCCCGTCGATGCGCTGATCGCCGATCTCGACGCTTTGCTGATGTCCGATGAAGGCGGGGAAGAAGCATGAGCGCTCCAGTCAAGGGCACCGTTCAGATAGCGAACGACGTTCTCGCCGATGTGGCGGGATACGCCGCGCTGGAATGCTACGGGATCGTCGGCATGGCGAGCCCCACCCTGCGCGACGGGATGGCGCAGTTGCTGTCGCTGGACAAGCTCCGCAAGGGTGTCGCCGTGAAGAGCGTCGGCGAGGGCGTGCGCGTCGACCTGTATGTGGTCGCCGAGTACGGCACGAACCTCACCGAGGTGGGCCACAACATGGCCGATCGCGTGAAGTACGTCTTGACCGCCAACGCCGAGGTCAAGGTCGAGGACGTCGAGATCCACGTCCAGGGCGTCAAAGTCCGCAAATGACCCGAACTGGAGTGCGTGCATGACCGACCGCAAGGGGCCGTCGTTCCACGTCCTGATCGAGACCGCCGCTTCGGCGCTCAAGGACCGAAGAGACGAGGTCAACAAGCTCAACGTCTTCCCGGTTCCAGACGGTGACACAGGGACGAACATGTCTCTCACCATGGACGCGGTGGTTGCCGAGCTCGCTAAGCTCGACGACGACGCGCCCGTGGCGGACGTCTGTCACGCGGTGACGCACGGATCGCTCATGGGCGCTCGAGGCAACTCGGGCGTCATCCTCAGCCAGATCCTGCGCGGACTGTGCGAGGTCGTGGGCCAGGCGTCCCAGCCCGACCCGCAACTAGTTGCCGACGCCTTCGCCAGGTCCGTGACCGTCGCGTTCCAAGCCGTCCGCAAGCCCATCGAGGGCACCATGCTCACTGTGCTGCGTGACGCTTCCGAGGCGGCACCCGCCGCCGTGGCCGCGGGCCGTGACCTCGTCGGCGTACTCAAGGACGTGGTCGACGCCAGTTACGACTCGGTCCGGCGAACGCCCGACCTGCTCCCCGTGCTCAAGGAAGCCGGCGTGGTGGACGCGGGAGGCTTCGGCCTCGCCATCCTGTTCGAGGGATTCACCACGGCCCTCGCGGGCGGCGCAGTGCGCGAGTTCGATGGCACGATCGGCGCCGGCGGTGGCGTGCTCACCGGCTTCACCCCGGTGGACGACTGGGACGACGACGAGTATCTCTACTGCACAGAGTTCCTGCTCTTCGGCTCGAGCCTCGATCGCGAAGCGGTGGAGGAGCATCTGGCCTCCGTGGGCGGTTCGCAGCTCGCCGTCGGCGACAGCGACGCGCTCAAAGTCCACGTCCACACCGACGACCCCGGCTCGATCCTGGCGTACGCAACGGGACTCGGCGAGGTCGCCGAGGTCCACGTCAACAACATGCGACGCCAGACAGCGGCTCGCGCCGAGGAGCTGAGGTCGACGACGAGCGCGAGACCCGCGCCGCCGGTCAAGCCACTCGGCTTCGTAGCCGTGGCCGCCGGTAAAGGGCTGGCGGACATCCTGCTGAGCCTCGGTGTCGACCGCGTGGTGAGTGGCGGACAGACCATGAACCCGTCGACCGCTGAGCTTCTCGAGGCCGTTGAGTCCGTGCCCGCCGAAGCGGTCATCATCTTCCCCGACAACCGGAACATCATAATGGCGGCACAGGCGATGGCCGGAGTGGCATCCAAGCCGGTCGGGGTTGTGCCCACCACGTCCGTACCGCAGGCGTTCTCAGCACTACTGGCGGCCGACTCCTCGGCCTCGTTGGACGACAACATCCGGAACATGACGGCCGCCGCCGCGTCGGTGCGCACCGGGGAGATCACCACCGCCATCAAGGACTCGAATGGCAAGTCGGGACCGATCAAAGCGGGACAGGTCATCGGGATCGCGGACCACGAGATCGAGGTCGTCGGCGACGACCTCGCCGAAGTCGCCGTTCGCCTGCTCGACGTGATCGCCGGGGACGGCGAGACACTGACGCTCCTGGCAGGTGAGGACATGTCGGACGAGCAGGCCGCGAGCCTCGCGGAGCGGCTAGGCGGGCTGCACCCCAAGATGGAGATAGAGTCCCATCGCGGCGGCCAACCGCTCTACCCCCTCATCATGGCCGTCGAGTAGGCGGATCGAAGCAGACAGTTCGAAGCGCCTCGCACACAAACCTCTTCCGGCAAGGAGACTCGACATGGGCAGGACAGGGATCGTCACCGACAGCACGTGCGACTTGGGACCGGCGTGGCTGGCGGAGCATGACGTCCGTATGGTGCCGCTCAAGGTCATCATCGGAGACCGCTCATACCTCGACTGGATCGACTTCACGCCCGAGGAGTTCTATCCCAAGCTCATCAGCGCCAAGAAGCTGCCGACCACGTCGCAGCCTTCACCCGCCGACTTCGCGCGCGTATTCGCGGAATTGGCGGAGCAGGGATGCGACGAGATCGTCTCGATCCACCTGTCCGCGAAGCTCTCCGGTACATGTGAGTCCGCGCTGCTCGCCGCGGTCGACTCTCCCGTCAGGGTGCGCGTCGTCGATAGCCTCGTCGTGTCGCACGCGACGGGCCTTGTCGTGAAGGCCGCGATCGAAGCCCGCGACGCCGGCGGGGATGCCGCGGCCATCGAGGGAGCCGCACTCACCGCCGTGGGCGGAATGCATCTCTACTTCCTGCTCGACACCCTCGACTACCTGGTCAAGGGCGGTCGCGCGGGTGCCGCGACCGGCTTGGCGGCGTCGCTGCTCAACATCAAGCCGATCCTGCAGTTCAACAATGGCGTCATCGAGCCCTTCAAGAAGGTCAAGGGCCGCAGCCGGGCCATAACGGAGGCGGCGCTGCATGCGGCCAAGCAGAGCGACGACCTGGGCCGGCTTCGCGTGACGATCCTGCACGCCGTCGTCCCTGAGTTGGTGGATGAGGTCGTCGCTGCATTGGACGAGGCGGGGTGCGACTACGTACTCGACCACGTCGGGCTGATCGGTTCGGTCATCGGGACCCACTGCGGCCCCGGTGCGCTGGGCCTGGCGTACTACCCGATCGGCTGAAGCCGGCGCCCGTGACCACGAAGGCCATCGAACCCGACAGGGCCGGGCGCCTCGCTGCGTGGACCGACCCCGTGACGCGGGTCCGCTTCGTGGACACTCCGAGAGCCGAGATGCTCGCGCGGATGGGCGTGGAGAGTGTCGAGGACCTTCTTCGCCACTATCCCAATCGGTACCTCGACCTCTCGTCCACTGTACCGCTGGGCTCGCTGAAGATCGGCCAGGAGGTCACGGCCGTGGGCACCCTCCACGAGGTGACGGTGAAGCGTCCCCGACCCAAGCTGTCGGTCACCGAGGCGGCGCTCTTCGACGGAACCGGACTGCTCGTGGGCGTGTGGTTCAACCAGTCGTATCTGGCGGCGCGCTTCAAAGTCGGCGAGCGGTGGGCCTTCGCAGGCAAGGTCGCGATGGAGTACGGCACCAGGCAGATGAAGAACCCGTTCGTCGAGCGCTTGGGGGACGGAGCCGAGACCGAGCGCCTCGGTCGCATCCTGCCGATCCATCCCGCAACCGAGGGCCTGTCGACCAACTGGATCCGCAGGCTCGTGAGGGAGGCCCTTGACGCTTACTCCGATGTCTCCGACCCGCTTCCGGCCGCCGTCCGAGTCGCGCGGGACCTGATCCCGCTTCGTCGTGCGCTGGAAGAGGTCCACTTCCCCCAGTCGGCACAGGGGCGCGACGCCGCCCGGCGCCGGCTGGCGTACGACGAGCTGCTCGCCATCCAGTTGGCGATGGCCCTGCGGCGCTACGAGGTGGTCGACGGGCGAGCCGGGCACGCCCACACAGCGCATGGGCCGGCGCTCGCCGCGCTACGTGACGCGCTGCCGTTCCGCCTGACCGACGAGCAGGAGCGAGCCGCCGACGACATCCTTGCGGACATGGCCTCCGCACGTCCGATGAACCGGATGCTGCTTGGCGACGTCGGGACGGGGAAGACCGCGGTCGCGGCGCTCGCGCTGGCGTGCGTGGCCGACTCCGGCACGCAGGCAGCCATGATGGCGCCGACCGAGGTACTGGCCACGCAGTACGCCGGCAAGGTCGGACCGCTGCTCGACGCCGCGGGGATCACATGGGCGCTGTTGACCGGATCGACTCCGGCGAACACACGGCGCAAGATCCTCGAAGGGCTTGACGACGCGACCATCGCGGTCGTCTTCGGCACGCACGCACTCCTTGTCGGGGACGTGGCTTTCGATCACCTGACGCTGGCGATCGTGGACGAGCAGCACCGCTTCGGCGTCGGACAGAGGCTGGGCCTGCGCGGTAAGGGCGAGGCGGTCGACCTGCTCGTCATGACCGCGACGCCGATCCCTCGCTCTCTGGCGCTCACCCTCTACGGTGACCTCGACACCTCGTACATCCGCGAGCGCCCCGGCGGCCGCAACGGTACGCACGTGACCACCGAGATCGTGGCGAAGGGCGGTCGTGCTGGCGCGTACGACCGCGTGCGCGCGGCGGTCGAGGCGGGCCATCAGGCATACGTGGTATGCGCGCTGGTGGACGAATCCGACTCCGCCGAGGCGAAGGCGGCCACAAAGGAGGCCGAGCGCCTTCGCACCACGGTGTTTCCGGATCTGAAGGTCGGATTGCTGACCGGCCAGATGAAGTCCGCCGAGAAGGCCGAGGCCATGGAGCGGTTCAGGGCGGGCGCCATCGACATCCTGGTGGCCACCACTGTGATCGAGGTGGGTGTCGACGTGCCGAACACCACCGTCATGGTCGTTGAGGACGCCGAACGCTTCGGTCTGGCTCAGCTCCACCAGCTCCGCGGCCGCATCGGTCGCGGAGCCGCGCCGGGCGAGTTCCTGCTGTTCGCCGATCCCAAGACGGACGATGGGCGCCGGCGCATGTCCGCCATCGCCGCGACCAACGACGGCTTCGCCCTTGCGGAGGAAGACCTGCGACTTCGCGGTGAGGGCCAGGTGCTCGGAGAGCGCCAGAGCGGCCTGCCTCAGCTGCGGATCGCCTCCGTCTTGCGTGACGGTGATCTGCTCGACGCGGCGCGCGAGGACGCGGCCGCGATGGTCGCGGCGGACCCGTGCCTCGACTCCGCCGACCACGCGCCACTCCTGGTCCAGGTCAAGCGCCGGTTCGGTGCCGACTGGGCGTGGGTGAGCAGCGGATGAGGATCGTGGCCGGAACGTGGCGGGGGCGCATCATCGACGCCCCCAAGGGCGACTGGACCCGCCCGACCTCGGATCGCGTGCGCGAGGCCCTGTTCAGCTCGCTTGCCTCGATGATGGGATGCGACCTGGGCGAAGGCGCCGTGCTCGACACCTTCGCGGGCAGCGGTGCGCTCGGGCTCGAGGCGATGTCGCGTGGCGCGTCGAGGGTCGCGTTCGTCGAGAACGACGCGGTGGCGCGCGGCGTCCTGACGGCGAACATCGCCTCACTGGGGGCCTGCGCCCCGGCGGCGCGGGTCGTGGCGGGTGACGCGTTCTCGGCCGCGACGAGGGCGTCGGCTGCCACGACAGGGCCCTTCGCGTTGCTCTTGCTGGACCCGCCGTATAGAATCGCATCGGCGCAGGTGGCGGGGCTCGTTGAGGCGCTGGCGGGGGAGGGCTCCCTGACCGCGGAGGTGGTCGTGGTCTACGAGCACGCGTCCGCCACCGCTCCGATCGCTCCACAAGGGTTCAAGATCGAGAGGACGCGCCGGTACGGATCGACGAGTGTGACCATCATGCGGCGCTTGCCACCGACGACGGAGACGACATGAACCGCGCGCTGTGTCCCGGAACGTTCGATCCCGTCACGAACGGGCACCTCGACGTCATCGAAAGGGCGAGCGGACTGTTCGACGAGGTCATCGTCGCCGTCGCTCTCAACCCGGAGAAGGGCGGCGGGCCGCTCTTCTCCATCGACGAGAGAGCCGCCTTCATTCGTGACGCGGTCGCTCACCTGCCCAATGTGTCCGTACGTCCGTTTGATTCACTTCTGGTAGACTTGGCCAGAGAGCTCGACGCGCGAGTCATCATCAAGGGCCTGCGGGCCGTGACGGATTTCGAACGCGAGTTCCAGATGGCACAGTTGAACTACCGGCTCGACGACCGCATCGAGACGATGTTCATCATGTCCATCCCGGAGTACATGTACTTGAGTTCTTCTGCGGTCAAGGAGATCGCCGGGTTCGGGGGCTCCGTCGAGGGGCTCGTGCCGGACCCGGTCAGTCAGATAATGAGCGTACGTTTGCGCGAGACGGCGCGATAAAGGGAGGACCTGTACGATGGACATCATGGCCTTGATCGACAGGATCGAAGAGGCGATGGACGGTTCCCGCAGTCTGCCTTTGACGCGGTCACGGCTCGTGGACACCGAGAAGGTCTACGAGATCATCGACGAAGTCCGCGCGCAGTTCCCCGACGAGCTTAAGCAGGCCCGCTGGATCGTCAAGGAACGACAGGAGATGCTCGAAGAGGCGGAGAAGGAAGCGAACCGCATCCTCGAAGAGGCGAAGTCCAGAGCCGACTCCATGGCCGCCGAGCAGGAGATAGTACGCCTGGCCGAGCAGCAGGCAGCCGATATCATGGACCGCGCGCGCCAGCAGGAGCGCGAGATCCGCCTCGGCGCCGAGGACTACGCCGATGAGATGCTGGCGAACCTCGAGGTCAACCTGGGCAAGCTCCTGACGGCCGTCCAGCGCGGGCGTGACCGTCTCCAGGGCAAGGTCAACCAGCGCGCCTAGAGGCGTCCGGCCCTTCACTCCATCCCGATCGGACACTGCCATGCGACTTCCGGTGGACTTGGCCGGCGTCCTCGAGGCGCTCGGCAACACCATGACCATCACAGACCGGGTCGTGCTCGACGATGTCGACCTCGGCGCGGAGCACTACTCGTTCGCGGGCCCCGCCGACTACACCGTGACCTTCACCAACGGCGGCGCTGGTCAGATCGTGGCCACGGGGACCGTGAGCGTGACCGCTCGGGCGACCTGCGTGCGATGCCTGCAGGACTTCGACCTGCCCGTGTCGGCTGCCATCGACGCATACTACGTGCTTCCCGGCCGCGAGGCCGAGATCCCGGACGAGCAGGAGTACGACGTCATCCACGAGAACCGCGTCGACTTGTATCCGGCACTCGAGCAGTCCGTCGCCGTCGAGTTCCCCTTCGCGCCAGTCCACGACGCGGCCTGCAAGGGGATATGCCCGGTGTGCGGAGGCGACCGGAACGTCACTCCGTGCACGTGCGAAGTCGCCGCTCCGTCCTCGCCGTTCGCCGCGTTGAAGGACATGCTCCCGCTCGACGACGACAAGCTGGGCGATTCGTAGCACTCGCTCGACGGCCTGTGCTATGATTCGTCACCGTGCCGCCCACGGGTGGCCGTGACCAGAAACCATGGTAGAACCGCGCCTCCATGACCCCTGAACAGGGGTGTGACCGCGCCAAGTGAGAAGCGAGAGGGAACCATGCCTGTCCCCAAGAGGAAGACCGGGCGCGCTGTAGTCCGCATGCGCCGCGCCCACGACGCTCTGGTGAACCCGGCCCAGTCCGAGTGCCCTCAGTGCCACCAGCCCAAGCTGCCGCATCACGTCTGCCCCTCGTGTGGGTACTACAAGGGCAAGGAAGTCGTCGAGACCGACTAGGCCTCGTTCGGCTTGTAGTGGAGTTGCGACCGGCGTCCGCCCGCATCATGCGGACGGACGCCGTTGGACGTTTCCGGTCCGGTCGGAACCGATCCCGAGGGAGGCTGGTCCGTGTCGCTGAAGGGGTTCTTCGACCCTAAGAGCGTGACCGTCATCGGCGTCGGGCGTGAGCCGGGCGGCGTCGGACGCGCGGTGTTCGACAACCTGCTGTCGGCAGGCTTCGACGGCCCCGTCTATCCGGTGAATCCGCGCGCAGACGAGATCGCGGGCGTCCGCTGCTATCACAGCGTCGCCGAGATCCCCACGGTTCCTGACCTTGCCGTGATCGCGCTGCCGGCCGACCTCTGCTTGGATGCGGTGACACAGCTTGGCGACGTGGGCGTCAAAGCGGCCATCGTCATCTCGGCCGGCTTCAAGGAGACCGGGCCAGCCGGCGCAGCGATGGAGCGTGCGCTCATCGTCGCCGCCGCCGAGCGTGGAGTGCGCCTTCTCGGCCCCAACTGCCTGGGACTGATCTCAACGCGAACGAAGCTCAATGCCTCGTTCTCGAGCACCGTCCCACCCGCGGGCGGCATCGCGTTCATGTCCCAGTCCGGAGCCTTGGGGACCGCGATCCTCGACTGGGCGGCTGGTGCCGGGATCGGACTGTCGGCGTTCGTGTCTCTCGGCAACAAGGCCGACCTCGATGAGAGCGATCTGATCCAGGCGTGGACCGAGGACCCGGACACACGGGTGGTCGTGGCGTATCTGGAATCGATCGCGAACGGGCGCAGATTCGTGGATGTCGCGAGCACGCTCGTGGCGAGCAAGCCGCTCATCGTGCTCAAGGCCGGGAGCTCTGACGCCGGAGCCAGAGCGGTCTCCTCGCACACCGGATCTCTCGCGGGGTCGCAGACGGCCTACGAGGCCGCGTTCCGCAAAGCCGGCATCATCCGCGCCGATACCGTCCAGGACCTGTTCGACTTCGCGGAGGGCTTCTCCAAGCAACCGCTGCCCGCGGGTCCGGGCCTCGCAATCCTCACAAACGCGGGTGGGCCGGCGATCATGGCCACGGACGCGTGCGAATCCTTGGGAGTGGGACTCGCAGGCCTCGAGCGCGAGACGACCGAGGCCCTTCGGGCGGCGCTTCCCCCGGCCGCGGCGGTGTACAACCCTGTCGACGTCCTCGGGGATGCCAAGGCGGACAGGTACGAGACGGCCGCGCGCATACTGGCCGCCGACCCCAACGTCCGCTCCATCCTCGTGATACTCACGCCACAAGCACCCACCCAGGCGGTCGAGACCGCCGATGCCGTGGCCGCCGTGGCCAAGGAGACCGGGCTGACGGTCTTCGGCTGTTTCATGGGCGACCGGGCCGTCGCCGCTGGGCGCAGCGCGCTGTCGGCCGCGGGCGTGCCCTCGTACGAGTTCCCCGAACGTGCGGTCAAGACTCTGGCGGCGATGGAGCGCTACCGCGCGCATCTCGCGGCTCCGCAGCCGCAGGCACAGCCGGTCGCCGCCGACTGCGAAGCTGTCCGTGGCATCATCGATGAGGCGCACGCTGCCCGGCGCATGACGATCACAGAGGAGCGCGCCGCCGCGGTGGCGACGGCCTACGGGATCAGCGTGCCCGCCGGCGGGCTCGCGCGCGACGTCAAGGAGGCACGGCTGCTCGCCGCGAAGATCGGCTTCCCGGTCGCGATGAAGATCGCCAGCCCGGACATCCTGCACAAGTCGGATCTGGGCGGGATCCGGCTCGGAGTCACGGATCTCGACATGGTCACCCGGGCGTACGGGGAACTCGTCGACGGTGCGCGCAGCCGCATGCCCGACGCCCTGATCTGGGGCGTCACGGTGCAGCAGATGATCCCGGCGGGCCGAGAGGTGATCGTCGGCATCAACCGCGACCCCACCTTCGGTCCGCTCGTGATGTTCGGGCTCGGCGGGATCTACGTGGAGGTCATGAAGGACGTCACGTTCCGGATGTGCCCGGTGTCACCAGGAGAGGCGCGAGCGATGGTCGGCGAAGTCAAGGCCTTCGCCCTTCTTCGCGGGGCACGCGGCGAGAGCCCGGCGGACATCGACGCCATCGTGGACGTCATCGTGCGGGTCTCTGCCCTCGCGAGCGACCTCGACGACATACTGGAGCTCGACATCAATCCGCTCATGGTCATGGAGCGCGGCGGGGGAGCCCTCGCCGTGGATATCCGCATCGGCATCGGAGGATGAGCGCCATGCTCACGATCATCGTCGCGTCGACCACGCGGTACGCCGGCAAGACAGGCATCTGTGTGGCGCTGCTCGGGGAGCTGCGAGAGCGCGGCCTCGACGCAGGCTATTTCAAGCCCTACGGCACGATGCCGTACCGCGCCGGCGACGTGCTCACCGACAGGGACGCCTACTACATCAACTCGACCCTTCCCACGCCCGGACCAGTCGGCTCGGTGTGCGCGATCGTGCGAAGCGAGCGCTTCATCGAGGAAGTCCTGCTGGGTCGCGAGCCCGCCCCTGCCGAGCGCGTGCGCGAGGCGTTCGAGATCGTGTCGAAGGGACGCGACGTGATGGTGGTGGAGGGCCCGTCCGACGTCTTCCAGGGGATGGCCGCCGGCGTTCACCTGTGCGCCGTGGCTGACATGCTCGACGCGCGTGTCCTGATGGTCGACCATCCCGAGCATCTGGAGATCCCCGACTCGGTGCTGGGAGCCGCGGACTGCCTCGGCGAACGGCTCGGCGGCGTGGTCCTCAACCGGATCCATGAAGCCCGCGCCGCGTCGATCATCGATCACGTGGTGCCGTTCTACGCGAGCCGCAAGATCGCCTACTTCGGGATGCTCGCCGACGACCCGACACTCGGGTCCATAACCGTTGCGGAGCTTGTGGAGGAGCTGGGAGGCACCGTGTTGTGCGCCGAGGACCACCTCGACGAGCCCGTGGAGTCGTTCATGATCGGAGCGATGGGCCAGGAGAAGGCGCTGCGGTTCTTCCGTCGCAGGGCGCACAAGGCGGTCGTGACCGGTGGCGATCGTGCTGACGTGCAGTTGGCGGCGCTCGAGACGTCCACCTCGGCGATAGTGCTCACGGGCAACATGCCGCCGTCGTCACTCGTGCTGGCACGGGCGGACGAACTGGGCGTGCCGATGGTGCTCGTGGACATGGACACTCTGACGGCCGTCGAGAAGCTCGAGGGCATCATGGGCCAGGTGCGCCTCCATGGCCGCGGCAAGGCTGATAAGATACGCGAGATGTTCGTCGCTGGCGTGTCCGTCGACGACCTGCTGGCAGCCTTCGGACTGTGATCGCCCGCGAGCGGTCCGACTCACGTGGGACCCGTTTGGAACCGCTCCCGGAAGGATGCGTGGACGTGCCGCGACCCCCGACCCGTATAGCCGTTGACGCCGTAGGGGGCGACTTCGCTCCCGCAGCCGTGCTCGAAGGCGTGACCACCGCTCTGTCCGCCGACCCGGGGCTCATCGTCGTACTCATCGGCCCGGCCTCCGTGGTCGAGGCCTTCGCGGCGGCGCACACGCATGTCGAGGCGATCGTGGCCGAGGACTCCATCGGTATGGACGAGCACGGCGCAAGCGCCGTTCGAAGCAAGAAGGAGTCCTCGATCGTGGTCGGCTGCCGGCTGGTACGCGACGGCGAGGCCGATGCGTTCTTCTCCGCCGGCAACACCGGCGCGATGATGGCGGGCGGCACCCTCGTGACTGGTCGGTTGCCCGGCGTCATGCGCCCGGCGATCGCCACCGCGCTCCCCACCACCAGCGATCCGTGCGTGATGCTCGACGTGGGCGCCAACGCCGACTGCAAGCCCGAACACCTCGTGCAGTTCGCCCTGATGGGTCGCGCCTACGCGCAGGCGGCGCTCGGTATCGATCAGCCGCGCGTTGCGCTGCTCAACATCGGCGAGGAGCCCACAAAGGGTTCGCTGCTGGCGCAGGAGGCGCACATGCTGATGGCCGCGTCAGTCCCCGGCTTCACCGGCAACGTCGAAGGCCGGGACATCCCGACCGGAGGCGCGGACGTCATCGTGACCGACGGCTTCACCGGCAACGTCGCGCTCAAGCTCATGGAGGGCTTGTCCAAGAGCCTGCTTGGCCAGGTCCGGGATGCGATGACGGCGACTGCGGCGACCAGACTGGCGTCGGCCGTGCTCAGGCCCAGGCTCAAAGGCCTGGTGGAGCGGCTGGATCCTGATGAGCTCGGCGCCGCTCCGCTGCTCGGGCTGAAGGGCTTGATCCTCATCGGACACGGGTCCTCGGGTCCGCGCGCGGTGGCGTCGGCGCTGCGGGTAGCAGCGCAGGCGGTCCGGCAGGATGTGACCGCACGCATCGCCGCCTCGCTCGCTCTCGCCGATGACGCGCCGCGATCGTCCAACGCCTGATCCGTGCGTGCCGCCCGCGGCGGACAATTCGTGTACCATGATGCACTCGCATCGCCGGTAGCCATGAGGAGCCTCGCAAGAGCCATGACGTATGCCGCCATCATCGGCATCGGTTCATACCTTCCGGAACGCCGCCTGACCAACGCGGACCTGGAATGCATGGTCGACACGTCGGACGAGTGGATCCTGTCCCGCACGGGCATCGCCGAGCGTCGGATCGCGGCCGAGGGTGAGGCCACTTCGGACATGGCGGCCCGTGCAGGGACCGTCGCCATCCAAGACGCGGGAGTGGAGCCGGGCAAGGTCGACCTGCTGATCGTCGCCACGTCGACCCCCGACATGCTGATGCCCTCCGCGGCGGCCCTGGCACAGGCGAAGATGGGGCTCACGTGCCCCGCGATGGACATCAACGCGGCGTGCACCGGATTCATCTATGCGCTGCAGCTGGCCGCGAGCACCATCGAGAGCGGCCGCGCTCGCACGGTCCTGGTCATCGGCGCGGACACGCTGTCGAGCATCGTGGACTTCACCGACCGGACCACCTGTGTGCTGTTCGGCGACGGCGCTGGAGCGGTCGTACTGCGGGCCTCGAAAGATCCTGGCGTCCTCGGCGTCCACCTCGGCGCCGACGGGACCGGCGCGGACATGCTCATGGTGCCGGCGGGCGGTTCGGCGGCACCGCTCACACCGGAGCGCATGGCCGCCCGCGAGCAGTTCATGGTCATGAACGGCAACGAGGTCTTCAAGTTCGCGGTGCGGCGCATCCCGCAGGTCACCAAGCAGGCCCTTCGCGAGTCGCACCTCGGGGTCGAGGACGTCGACTGGCTCGTCCCGCACCAGGCCAACCAGCGGATCATCGACACCATCGCGGACCGCCTGGGCATCTCCCACGATCACGTCGTCTCGACCATTCGCGACACGGGGAACACCTCCTCGGCGTCGATACCGCTGGCCATCGACGCGCTCTACACCGCCGGGCGACTTCGGCCCGGGCAGACGCTGGCGCTGGTCGGATTCGGCGCGGGCCTCACATGGGGCGCCGCGATCGTACGGTGGACCAAGGAGGAGGACGTCTAGATCATGGCCCTTCGTACCAGACTGACGACACTGCTGGGTATCGAGCATCCCATCATCCAGGGCGGCATGGCGTGGACCGCGACCTGGGAGCTGGTCGCGGCCGTCTCCAACGCCGGCGGCATCGGCGTCATCGGTGCTGGTCACATGCCCACCGACCTTCTTCGCGAGCAGATACGACGCGCGAAGCTGGCCACGGACAAGCCCTTCGGCGTGAACCTCATGCTGCTCACGCCGCACATCGACGACATCGTCACCATGGTCCTCGAGGAACGCCCGGCCATGGTCACGACCGGCGCGGGCAACCCCAGCAAGTACATCGCGGCGCTCAAGGAGGCCGGCATCAAGGTCCTGCCGATCGCGCCTTCCGTGGCGCTCGCGAGGCGCATGGAGTCGATGGGCGCGGACGCCATCATCGGCGAGGGCATGGAAGCCGGCGGACACATCGGCGAGCTCACCACCATGGTGCTCGTGCCGCAGCTCGTCGACGCCGTTAGCATCCCGGTGATCGCGGCCGGCGGCATCGCCGATGGTCGCGGCGTCGCGGCGGCATTCGCTCTGGGCGCCGAGGGCGTCCAGGTGGGCACACGGTTCATGTGCGCCACCGAGTGCACGATCCACGACTCGGTCAAGGAGCGCGTCATCAAGGCGAAGGACCGCGACACGATGGTGACCGGCATGTCGACGGGCCATCCCGTGCGTGTCCTCAAGAACAGGCTCGCGAAGCAGATCCAGGAGCTCGACCGGGCGAACAAGCCGGCGGAGATCGAGGCTCTGGGGGCGGGCAAGCTCGCGCTGTGCATGCGCGATGGGGACATCGAGTACGGCTCCCTGATGGCCGGACAGTGCGCCGCCATGGTGGGAGACGTCCGTCCCGCTGCCGAGATCGTTGCGGACCTCGTGTCCGGTGCCGAGGCCGTCATCGCCTCGCTGTCGCGGTTCTCAGGGTAGGGAGGCGGCCATGGCTCGCACCTCGGCGCTGGTGTTCCCCGGTCAGGGCTCGCAGCGCCACGGCATGCTCGAGGTCCTGCCTGACCGCGAGGCGGTCGAGCGTCTGCTCGACGCCGCCGAGGCGCTCTCGGACCTCGACCTTCGCCACATCGCGCACTCGGGCACACCGGAACAGCTCTCAGACACCCGCGCGGCTCAGCCGCTCCTGTATCTGGCCGACTGGGCCTGGGGAGCCGCGCTGCTCGACGCCGGTGTGGCGCCAGTGGCAGTCGCCGGCCACTCTCTCGGCGAGTTCGCCGCATTGGCCACGGCCGGGGTGTTCTCGGTCGAGGCGGGGCTCGAGCTGGTAGTGGAGCGCTCGCGCCTGATGGCCGAGCGCGCTCTGGCGACGCCGGGAGGGATGGTCGCGGTCCTGGGCATGGACCGGGAGACCGTCACGGACCTGGTCGAGGGAATCTCAGGAGTGTGGGTCGCCAACGACAACGGACCCGGACAGGTGGTCCTGTCCGGCTCGCACGAGGGTCTTGAGACGGCTCACCGGCTGCTGGCGGAGGCGGGTGCGCGCAAGGTGGTCCCGCTGTCTGTCGCGGGACCCTTCCACAGCGCGCTCATGGGACCCGCCGCGGACTCGTTCAACATGCTGCTGGATGCGGCGAGCTTCGCCGACGCGGTCATCCCGGTCATTCAGAACGCCGATCCGCAGCCGTCGATCGACGCCGCTGCGATCAAGGAGCGGCTCAAGGCGCAGATCACGTCGCCGGTGCGCTGGGCGGAGACGATGCGCGCGCTCCGGGACATGGGTATCGACATGCTCGTAGAGTGCGGTCCTGGCGCGGTGCTGAAGGGTCTGGCGCGCCGGGTCGAGGGACTCGAAGCAATCTCGGTCGAGGAGCGCGGCATCGATGCCGTTCTCGAGGAGGTCTTGTAGACGATGAGCAGGCTGGATGGCAAGGTCGCGCTCGTCACGGGCGCCTCGCGGGGGATCGGCGCCGCGATCGCACGTCGCCTGGCGGCCGATGGCGCCACGGTCGCTGTGAACTACGCCGGGAGCGAGGCGGCCGCGCTCGCCGTCGTCGCGAGTATCGAGGCCGCTGGTGGACGCGCGACGGCCATGCAGGCGGATGTCTCGGACCCGGCGGCCTGCACCGCGCTCGTCGGGCGCTGCGTCGCGGAACTCGGCGGGCTCGACATCCTGGTCAACAATGCGGGCATCACGCGCGACGGACTGCTCGTCCGCATGTCGGACGAGGACTGGGACGCGGTCATCCGCACCAACCTGACCGGCGTGTTCTCCATGACCCGCGCGGCGGGCCGCGTGATGATGAAGTCGCGCAGCGGCTCGATCGTCAACATCACGTCCGTGGTCGGCATCGCCGGCAACGCCGGTCAGGTCAACTACTCGGCCGCCAAAGCCGGGGTCATCGGCCTGACCAGGACCGTGGCCCGCGAACTGGCGCCGCGGGGCGTGCGGTGCAACGCCGTCGCACCGGGCTTCATCGAGACCGATATGACCGCGAAGCTCGGCGGGGACGTCCGTGCTTCCACGGTCGCCGCCATCGCCTTGAAGCGATTCGGCTCGGCGGCCGACGTGGCGTCCGCGGTGGCCTACTTCGCGTCCGACGAGTCCGCCTACGTCACCGGTCAGGTACTGGCCGTCGACGGGGGCATGACGTTCGCATAGACTGCACGCAGCAACACGAGCAACACGGCCCGCACGCTTCGCGGGAGGGAGGAGGTGTTCACGAAACCATGGATCACGATGAGATCTACGACAAGGTGAAGGAAGTCATCGTCGACCAGCTCTCGGTGGAAGAGGACGACGTAACCGAGGACGCATCGTTCGTCGACGACCTGGGCGCGGACTCGCTCGATATCGTCGAGTTGGTGATGGCCCTCGAAGAGCAGTTCGGTGTCTCCATCCCGGACGAGCAGGCTGAGAAGATCAAGACGGTCGGCGATGCCGTTTCGTTCATCACCGAGAACGTGTAGCGACACGTTGTCGATGCGACAGCATCGCAGCTGAGAGCACGCGCATAGCGGACCGCCCGCACCCGCCAGCCGACTTCGGCGCGTGCGGCGCGGGCGGTCCGACTCCATTCTCCGGGACACACGACGGGACTGCGAAACAGTGGACATGCCCACACTCACCATAGGGAACGTCACGTCGCGCCTGCCCATCATCCAAGGCGGCATGGCGGTGCGCATCTCGCTGGCGCCCCTGGCCGCGGCAGTGGCCGAGGCGGGCGGGATCGGGGTCATCGCCGGCTCAGGCCTCACGTGCGAGGAGCTCGCTGCCGAGATCCGCGCAGCCAAGGCCGCTACGGACGGGGTCATCGGCGTCAACATCATGGTGGCCGTGCGCAACTTCGCCGATCTGGTGAAGACGGCCCTGGCGGAGGGTATCGACCTGGTCATCTCCGGTGCGGGCTTCTCGCGCGACGTGTTCGAGTGGACGCGCGAGGCGGGCGTGCCGATGGTCCCGATCGTCGGCAGTGAGCGGGTGGCGCGTCTCTCCGAGCGCTTCGGCGCGGCCGCCGTCATCGTCGAGGGCGCGGATGCTGGCGGGCACCTCGGCACCGACGAGCCGGTGCGCCAGCTGCTGCCGCGGATCCTGGACGCCGTGTCGCTTCCGGTGATCGCCGCGGGCAACATCGTGGATGGCGGCGACATCTTCGAGATCATGTCGATGGGCGCGGCGGGAGTGCAGATGGGAACGCGGTTCGCCGCGACAGTCGAGTCGTCGGCTCCCGTCGAGTTCAAGCAGATGTATCTGGACGCCACCGACGAGGACATCGTCATCGTGAACAGCCCGGTCGGCCTTCCCGGTCGCGCGCTGCGCAACCCGCTCACCGTGCGCCTGGACGAGGGGACCGAGCCGAGGATCCAAGGCTGCATCGTGTGCCTGAAGAAGTGCGGGAAGCAGTTCTGCATCATGGACAAACTGGTGAAGGCACAGGGCGGCGACGTCGAGGACGGACTGGTGTTCACCGGCGGTGGCGTGGCTCGGGTGCACGATATCCCGCATGCGAAGGACCTGATGGACCGGCTCGTGGCCGAGTACCGTCTCGCGAGCGAAGGAGTCACCGCATGAGGCGTGTGGCAGTAACGGGGATGGGCATCGTGTGTCCTGTGGGGGTGGGCGTGGACGTCGCGTGGGACGCCTTGCTCGCGGGCCGATCGGGCATCCGCACGCTCACGGCGTTCGACACTACTGGGTATTCCGTCCACTTCGGCGGCTACATCGACGACTTCGACCCGAGCGGGGTGCTCGACGCCAAGGAGTCGCGGCGCATGTCGCGCTTCCAGCAGTTCGCGATGGTCGCCGCGGCGGAGGCCATGGACGATGCGGGTCTCAACGTCGTGGACCCCGCCGAGTCCGAGCGCTACGGCGTGATCGTCGGTTCTGGGATCGGCGGACTGGGGCTGATGGAGGAGCAGGTCCGCGTTCTGCACGAGCGCGGCCCGTCGCGGGTCAGCCCGACTCTTGTGCCGGGAATGATCGTCGATCTCGCCGCGGGTCACATCTCGATACGCTACGGGCTTCGCGGCATCAACTACGCGCCGGTGTCCGCGTGCGCCACGGGCAACCATTCGATCGGCGAGGCCTTCGAGGCGATCCGCCGCGATACCGCCGACGTCGTGCTCGCGGGCGGGTTCGACGCTGGCATCACGCCGCTCGGTCTGGCGGGCTTCTGCGCCGCTCGCGCCCTCTCCACCCGAAACGACGACCCTCGGACTGCGTCCCGCCCGTTCGACGCCGGTCGTGACGGCTTCGTGATGGGCGAAGGGGGAGCGGTGCTCGTACTCGAGGACTGGGACCATGCGGTCGCTCGGGGCGCGAGCATACGCGCGGAGGTCGTCGGCTACGGCGCGACCGCCGACGCCTACCACATCACCGCACCGCATCCCGACGGCGACGGCGCGAAGCGCGCACTCCGCCTGGCGATGCGGCAGGCCGGCGTCACTGCCCGCGATGTCGGCTATATCAACGCGCACGGTACGTCCACGCAGCTCGGGGACGCCGCCGAGACCGGCGCCATCAAGGAGGTCTTCGGCTCCGACGTTCCGCCGGTGTCCTCCACCAAGTCGATGACCGGCCACCTGCTCGGCGGGGCCGCGGCCATCGAGGCTGTCGCATGCGTTCGCGCGCTCCAGACAGGGATCCTGCCGCCGACGATCAACCTGACCGATCCGGACCCGGCGTGCGACTTGGACTACGTCGCCAACGTGGCGCGCAAGACCGACCCGGACATCGCGATGTCGAACTCGTTCGGTTTTGGTGGGCACAACGCCACCATCGTCCTGGCACGCGCGCGCTAGCGCCGATGGATGCCTCGCGTGAGACAGCATCCCAGTTCGCCGACCGCTGTGGCCTGGAGTTCCACGACCCGTCTCTGCTCGCCCTTGCTCTGACGCACCCGTCGCACGCCCGGGAGTCGGGCGGCGGCGACAACCAGCGCCTCGAGTTCCTGGGCGACAGCGTGATCGGCCTGATCGTCGCAGACGACCTGTATCGCGCGAATCCAGACCGGCCCGAGGGCGACCTCACCCGCATGAAGGTCGAGGCCGTGCGCGGTCGCACCCTCGCCGCCGCCGCGAGGAAGCTGGGTGTGACGCCTGCGCTCGTCATGGGCCGCGGAGCCGACAGCACCGGGGATCGCGATCGGGCGAGCGTCATGGAAGCCGCGTTCGAGGCGCTCGTGGGCGCTATCTACCTGGACCAGGGCATGGACGCCGCGTCCGCCTTCGTGCGCAAGCACCTCGACGGGCTCCTGGGCTCCGAGGCCCTGCTGGCCGCCGCGGACGATCCGAAGAACGTATTGCAGGAGGCGACGCAGGCCGACGGCCTTGGACTCCCCGTCTACCGCATCACGGGGCGCTCAGGCCCCGTCCACGACCCGTCGTTCGCCGCCGAGGTGGAAGTGGCCGGAGCGGTCGTCGGAAGGGGAGGGGGCCGGTCCAAACAGGCCGCACAGAAGGACGCCGCGAGGGTCGCCGTCGAGGCTCTCTATCCGGGAGCCTGACGCTTCGCCCGCCGGGGACGGTGCCACCTTCGCCCTCACGCTCCTGTGATAGCATTATCCGCGCGCCGCGAGGGGTGGCGCGACCGTGATCGCTCACACACCCGCACTGAAAGGCCCGCGTTGCACCTCAAGTCGCTCACCGCAAAAGGGTTCAAGTCCTTCGCGGACCGCATACATATGCACATCGAGCCGGGTGTGACGGTCATCGTCGGGCCGAACGGGTCGGGCAAGTCCAACATCTCGGATGCCGTGCTGTGGGTGCTCGGTGAGCAGTCGGCCAAGTCGCTGCGGGGCAACTCCATGGAGGACGTCATCTTCGCGGGGTCGTCCGCGCGCCAGCCGGTCGGTGTCGCCGAGGTGGACCTCGTGTTGGACAACGGCGACGGTACGCTGCCGCTGGAGTTCTCCGAGGTCAAGATCACCCGTCGGATGTTCCGAAACGGCGAGAGCGAGTACCTGATCAACGACTCGCCGTGCCGCCTGATGGACGTCCACGAACTCCTGCACGACAGCGGCCTGGGCCGCGACACACATTCCATCATCAGCCAGGGCCGGCTCGACGAGATCCTGAACTCGCGCCCCGAAGACCGGCGATCGCTGATCGAAGAGGCCGCCGGCGTCCTCAAGCACAAGAAGCGCAAGGAACGCGCCCTGCGGAAGCTCGGCGCCATGGAGACGCACCTTGAGCGCGCTCGCGACATCCTGGGCGAGCTCGATCGTCAGCTGCGTCCTCTGCAGCGCCAGGCGAGCAAGGCGCAGGAGTACGGAGGCCTGGCCGACGAGTTGCGCCAGGCCGAGATCGGCCTGGCCGTCGACGACGTGCGCGCGCTGCGCGTCCGCTGGGACGAGACGGAGAAGCGCGAGCGCGAGCAGGACGCGGAGATCGAGCTCGCCCGGTACCGTCTCGAGGAGAAGGAACGCGACCTCGCGAAGTTCCAGTCGCTGCTCGAGGAGAAGGGTCTGTTCGTCGGCGACCTCGGCGAGCAGCGCCGTCGCCTGCAGGCCGTGCTCGAGCGCCTCAACTCAGGACTGCTGCTGCTCGAGGAGAAGGGCAAGAACCTCATCGAGCGGCTCTCGGAGCTCCGCGCGAAGGTGCACAACGCCCAGGGGCGTCGCGTCAAGCGCGAAGAGGAGCTCCGTGCCCTCACCGAGCAGCGGATGGAGTCCGACGGCCAGTTGAAGGCGCAGTACGCTCGCCTGGGCGAGCTGCGGCGCGAGGCCGAGGCCGCCCGCAAGGACCGCCTCGCGGCCGAGGAGGCCCTGACTCGCGTCAACGGCGAGATCCGCCGGTCGCGTAAGCAGATCGACGACACGCGTGCCGAACTGGCGTCCGTGGAGCAGTCGCTCGCCGCGTTCAAGCTCGAAGAGGAGCTGCTCGCCGAGCGAGCGCAGGCCCTCGACGGCCAGCGCGGCACGCTCGCCGCCACGCTCGCCGCGCGGCGCCAGCGCCTCGATGCGCTGGAGACCTCGCGCATCCACACCCTCAAGGAGATCGCGCTTGCCGAGTCGGACGTCGACCGGCGAGTGCGTGTGCTGGAATCGCGGCGCCGCGAGCAAGACGATCTGCGCGACGGTCTCAACGCCGCGCGCGGAGAGGTCCGCGGGCTCGAGGAGGTCGACCGGGCCTTCGAGAGCGCCACGCCCGCCCTCGCGTGGGTGCTTTCCTCCGAGCAGAGCATCCCGGGTCTGATCGGCCCGGTCACGGACGCGATCACCGTCGGCCCGGATCTCGAGAAGATAGTCGAGCGCGCGCTGGGCTCGGACCTGTTCTGCGTCCTGATGCGGGACCGTCCCTCGATCGAAGCGGTCCTGACGCTGCTGTCCGACCACGCGGCGGGCGACATCTCCATCATGAACGTGGACGTGGCGCCGCCACCCGCTTCATCGGGCAACTTCGCCGGGGTGCGCGTGCTGGACCACGTGAAGTGCGACGACTCGGTGCGTCCGGCACTCGAGTCGCTCATCGGTGACGTCTGGTATGTCCCCACCCTCGTGGAGGCGCTCGACGCGTCGCGCCGCAGTCCCGGCGTCCGCTACACCACCGGCGAGGGCCACATGGTGCACCCCTCGGGCAAGATCGTGGTGGGGCCGGCGCTGGACCCGTCTTCGTCCGTGCTCGCACGCAAGCGACGCATCAATGAGCTCAAGGACGAAGAGCAGGCCGCCAGCGCACGCTCCGGGGACGCCGAAGCCGCCGTCGCGGAAGCCGAGGACGCCCTCGGCGCGGCGCAGCAGGACCATCTGGAGCTCGGCCAGCGGCTGGCGTCCCAGACGGGTGAGACGGACTCGCTGCGCGAAGACGTCGGGCGCCTGGAGCGGAGCCTGACGGACCTGGACCACGAATCGGGCACGATCGCAGCCCGGCAGGCGGCCATCGCCGATCGCACGGCCCGGGACCGGCCCTCGCAGGCGGATCTGCACGCGCGCATCGCGGGTGCGGAGGCCGAACTCGAGAGGTTGGAGGACGAGGCCGTCACCCGTCGTGAGGAACGCGACAACAAGTTCCGCGAAGAGGCCGCCATCTCCACCCGGCTCGGCACCTGCCAGGTCGAGATCGCCACCGTCTCCGAGCGCGAAGTCCACATGAAGCGCCAGTTCTCGTCCGTCACAGCCGACCTCGCGGAGATCGCCGACACGCTCGACCAGTCCATCCTCGCGGAAGAGGGCTACGAGCTGCTCCGCGAGCGGATCCAGCCGGTACACGACCTGTACTCCGCGCTCCTGCGGCGCGCCGAGCACTGGGCGCTCATGCTGAAAGACCGCGCGCGGTTCGAGCAGGCGGACTCCGAGTCGCTTCGTGACGCCATCCATGGCGCCCAGGACGGCGTGCGGGAAGCGCAGGCGGCCATAGACGCACTCGGCGAGGCCATGAGCGGTATCCGCGTCGAGAAGGGCCAGCTCGAGGTACAGGTGACGGCTGCCGTCAGCCGCATCGTCGATGACTTCGCTATGCCGATAGAGAGGGCACTCGAGATTCCGGAGATCGACGACCGCGTCAAGACCGGGGACCGGATCCACCGCCTTCGCAAGCAGATCGCGAACCTCGGGCCTGTCAACCCGGTCGCCGTCCAGGAGTACGAGTCGCTGCAGGCACGTCGCGGGTTCCTCCACGCGCAGATCGAGGACCTTCAGGCGTCGAAGACGGCACTTGCCAAGGTGGTGCGCGCCATCGACCGGAAGATGCACGAGCGATTCCTCGAGACGTTCGAGCAGGTCAACACCCACTTCCAGAACGTCTTCCAAGTGCTGTTCCCCGGTGGCCATGCCGAGCTTAAGATGACGGATCCGGACACGCCGGAGGAGACCGGTATCGAAGTGGTCGCTCAACCGCTCGGCAAGAAGCTGCTTAAGATGACCTTGATGTCAGGCGGAGAGAAGTCGCTGACGGCCCTCGCGCTTCTGTTCGCCCTCTATCACACGCGGCCCTGCCCGTTCTATATCCTCGACGAGGTCGAAGCCGCGCTCGACGACTCCAACCTTCGACGCTTCGTCGCCTTCGTCGACAGCCTCCGCACGCACACCCAGTTCATCGTGGTCACTCACCAGCGCCGTACGATGGAGATGGCCGACGTGCTCTACGGCGTGTCGATGCAGGCCGATGGCGTGAGCAAGGTCGTCAGCCAGCGCCTCGACCGGACGCGATCCAAGGGAGGCGCAGGCGATGGCCACCTCGTGGCTCGATAGGCTCTCCGGCGGCCTCGGCCGCACACGCGACAAGCTCGGCGAGGGGATCAATGTCCTGCTCCGTCGAGGCCCCGATGTCGACGACGCCTTCTGGGACGACCTCGAAGAGACGCTCATCGTGGCCGACATGGGCCCCGGAGCCGCGGCCGACATCGTCGGCGACCTGCGCGACGTGGCAAGGCGCGAGGCCCTGCCGGATGCCGCGGCGGTCATCGACAGGCTCGTCGGGGCTATCGCAGGCCGGATGCCGGCCGCGGAGAACGACCCGCTCGCGGAAGACCCGGTCACGGTACTGTTCGTGGGCGTGAATGGAACGGGGAAGACGACGTCCGTCGGCAAGATCGCCGCTGCCGCCTCCCGCTCGGGCCGCAAGGTGCTCCTCGCGAGCGCCGACACGTTCCGCGCGGCGGCCATCGAGCAGCTTCGCGTGTGGGCCCAGCGCGCCGAGGTCCCGCTCGTGGAACGTGAGCGCGGCAGCGACCCTGCCTCGGTCGTGTACGACGCGCTGACGGAGGCACGGCGAGTCGGCTCGGACATGGTCCTGGTCGACACCGCCGGCAGACTGCACACGTCGAAGGACCTCATGGAAGAGCTTCGCAAGGTGCAGCGCGTGGCGGTCGCACAGAGCGTCCACCCCGTGCGCAGCGTCCTGGTCATCGACGCCACGACCGGGCAGAACGGTCTGGTCCAAGCCCGGCAGTTCCACGACGCCCTCGGCCTGGACGGCATCGTGCTGACCAAGCTCGACGGCACCGCGAAGGGCGGGATCGCAGTGGCCATCTCGCGGGACCTCGGTCTGCCTATCCTGCGACTCGGCGTCGGCGAAGCGATCGAGGACATGCAGCCGTTCGATGCCACCGAGTTCGCACGTGCGCTCGTCGGCAGAGTGTAGGGACGCATGAGCGAGATACGCCTCATCGGCAGCCCGAGTGTCCACGAAGATGGCGATCCTGTGCGGGCTGGGAGAGGCGACCGGCTCGCCCGCAACCTGCTGGTCCCCCTGCTGATCGTCTTGGTGGCGGTCATCGCGGTGTTCTACGTGTTCTTCGACGTGTCGAAGGTCGACGGGGCGTCGATGTTCCCGACGCTCCACGACGGGGACAGGCTCTTGCTGACGAAGGGCTATAGGAACCCCCGTCACGGCGACGTCCTCGTTCTGGTCACCCAGGACATGGGAGTACCGCTGGAGATCGTCAAGCGCGTCGTGGCCCTGCCCGGTGACACGGTGGAGGTCTTCGGCGACGCGGTCATGGTCAACGGCAAGCCGGAGGCCTTCGCGCACACGGGGGTCATCAAGTTCGAGGCGCCGCACATAGTCGCGTTCAAGGTCCCCGCCGGCAGCGTCTACGTGATGGGTGACAACCGGCCCGAGTCCTACGACAGCCGCTTCACCGGCCCCATGGCTCTGACCTCCGTGCACGGACGCGTCGCGGCCATCATCGCGCCGATAGGCCGCATGCGCGTGGTACCATCGGGCATCGACTGAGCCTCCCGGCGCCCCGCGCCTGATCGTCGCAGAAGGGCATCCCATGTTCGAGAACCTGAGCGATCGCCTGCAAGGCGTGTTCGCGAAGCTGACCGGCCGCGGCAAGTTGTCCGAGGCCGACGTCGATGCCGCGATGCGCGAAGTCCGCCTCGCCCTGCTCGAGGCCGACGTCAATTTCGCTGTGGTCAAGGAGTTCGTCGCTCGACTGCGCGAACGCGCCATCGGCGCCGAGGTGATGAAGAGCCTTACTCCGGGCCAGCAGGTCGTCAAGATCGTGCTCGAGGAGCTGACCGGCCTGATGGGCGGCACCGAGTCGCGCCTGGCGTTCTCGGGCAGGGTTCCCAACGTCGTCATGCTCGTCGGCCTGCAGGGTTCGGGCAAGACGACGGCCGCGGCCAAACTCGCGAACCTGCTCCGCAAGCAGGGCCGCAGACCGATGCTCGTCGCATGCGACGTCTACCGGCCCGCCGCCATCGACCAGCTCGAGACGCTCGGCCGCGAACTCGACATCCCGGTCTATCGCGGCGAGGGCTCGGACCCTGTCGCGATCGCGCGCGCGAGCCTGAAGGCCGCCGTCGCCGACATGCGCGACGTCGTGATCGTGGACACCGCCGGCCGCCTGCACGTCGACGAGGCGATGATGGACGAGGCTGCGCGCATCAAGACAGCGGTCAAGCCCGATCAGGTCCTCATGGTGATCGACGCCATGACTGGTCAGGACGCCGTGACCGCGGCAACGGCCTTCGCCGAGCGCGTCGACTTCGACGGCGTCATCGTCTCCAAGCTCGATGGTGACGCCCGCGGAGGCGCGGCGCTCTCGGTCAGATCGGTCACGGGCAAGCCCATCAAGTTCGTGGGAGTCTCGGAGAAGATGGACGGGCTCGAGCCGTTCCACCCTGACAGGATGGCCCGCCGGATCCTCGGCATGGGCGACGTGGTCACACTCATCGAGAAGGCACAGGAGACTGCGGACGCCGAGGCCAGTGCGCAGATGGAGGACCGCCTCCGCCGCAACGAGTTCACCCTCGACGACTTCCTCGTCCAGATGAAGCAGCTGCGCAAGATGGGATCGCTCGACGAGATCCTCGGCATGATCCCCGGCATGGGAGCCAACCGTGCCGCCCTGAAGGACGCGAAGATCGATGAGAAGGCGCTGGACCGCACGTCCGCCATCATCCAGTCGATGACCGCCAAGGAGCGCGTCAAGCCGGCGCTCATCAACGGCCAGAGACGCGAGCGGATCGCGAACGGCTCGGGTGCGACCGTCACTGATGTGAACCGTCTGCTCAAGGACTTCGTCCAAGCCAAGAAGATGATCCAGCAGATGACGAAGCAGAAGGGCCGATTCCGGGGCGGCCTGCCCGGGTTCGGGCAGGGCATGTAGCCCCGGCAAGGTTCTTTTGACCGCCTGTTGTGTCTTGCCCTATCATAAGCAGTCGCTCTGCAAGTCAGCGGTACCGAGGCGCTGGTCGCCCGGTGCCTTTCCCGGAGGTGAATGAGTCTTGGCAGTCAAGATCCGCCTGGCCCGCGCCGGCGCCCACAAGGCGCCGTTCTATCGCGTGGTCGCCGCCGACTCGCGCGCACCGCGCGACGGCCGCTTCATAGAGATACTGGGCCGGTACAACCCGCGCACGCAGCCCTCGACCGTCGAGATCGATCTCGCGAAGGTCGATGCCTGGCTCGCCAAGGGTGCCACGCCCACCGAGACCGCCGGCAAGCTGATCGCCATCGCCCGCGGTGAGAAGACCGCTCCCGTGGCGGGCAAGACCGTATCCAAGAAGGCCGCCGCGAAGGCCGAGGCCGAGGTCAAGGCCAAGGCGGACGCCAAGGCCGAAGCCGAGAAAGCCAAGGCAGAAGCCGCGAAGGCCAAGGCCGAAGCCGCGGCCAAGCCCGCCGAAGAGGCTGTCGTCGAAGAGCCTGCTGCTGAGGAAGCCGTCGCGGAGGAGGCTCCCGTCCAGGAGCCTGCCGCCGAGGAAGCCGCCGAGTAGATGGCCGGCGACGTAACGCAGCTCGTCACGTACGTGGTGACGTCCCTGACCGAGTATCCGGACGACGTCAAGATAGTCGTGACTGAGTCGGGGGACGCCATCCGCTTTGAGGTCACGGTCAACGCCGACGACGTCGGCAAGGTCATCGGACGGCAGGGCCGCATCATCAAGGCCATCCGCACCGTGGCCCGCGCCGCCGGCGCGGTGGACGACCGCCATGTCGACGTGGAGATACTCGGGTAGGGAACATGGAGCCTCGGACCTACGTCCCCGTCGGGCGGGTCGTCAAGGCGCACGGACTCAGCGGGGAGGTCTCGGTGATCCCGGCCGACGGCCTCCTCTTCGTGTTGGAGGAGGGCCTCCGCGTCTGGTTCGTACCCCCGCGAGCCGACGTCCGTGACTCCGTGATCGAACACGTGCGAAGAGGCCCCAAGGGGCCGCTCGTCAAGTTCTCCGGAGTGGAGGGCATCGATGCGGCGCACAGGCTCAACGGTGCCACCGTCCTGGCCGAGGCGGCCGACCTGCCGGCGGGCTGGGACGAGGCCGAGGACGACCCCGTCGGCCTGGTCGTGACCGATGCGGCACGCGGCGTGCTCGGTGAGGTCGTGGATGTGATAATCACCGGCGCCAACGACGTGTGGGTCGTCGAGGGCGGTCCCTATGGCCAGGTTCTCCTACCCGTGATCGACCAGGTGATCCGGTCGGTCGATTGGGACGCGGGAACGGCCGACGTCGTCCTGCTCCCCGGATTGATCGAAGACGAATGAGATGTTCCTGACCCCATGCGCATAGACATCATCACGCTGTTCCCCGACATGTTCGGCCCGGTGCTCGACGGGTCGATGCTCGGCATCGCGCGTGAACGAGGGCATCTCGAGACACACCTCCACGACCTGCGCGGGTGGGCCTTGCCGGGCGTGCATCGCCAAGTCGACGACTCCCCGTACGGTGGCGGTCCGGGTATGGTCTTGCGACCGGAGCCCGTCTTCGCAGCTGTCCGCGAGGTGCAGACCATGGCAGAGCCTCGCGGGACGGTGGTCCTGCTGACCCCTCAAGGCGAGCGCTTCGACCAGGCGCACGCGGAGTCCTTCGCCGAGATTGAGCGGCTTGTTCTCGTCTGCGGGCGCTACGAAGGCTTCGACGAGCGCATCCGGACGTTGGCCGATATCCAGGTATCGGTCGGGGACTATGTCCTGTCGGGCGGAGAGCTCGGGGCGATGATCGTCATCGACGCGGTCTCTCGCCTGCTGCCGGGAGTCCTCGGCGGCGAGACCTCCGCGCAGGAGGAGTCGTTCTCGCTGGGCCTGCTCGAGTATCCGCAGTACACGCGGCCTCCTGTGTTCGAGGGTATGTCCGTTCCGGACGTGCTCGTCTCCGGAGACCATGCGCGGATCGCCCGCTGGCGGCGCTCGCAGTCCGTCGAGCGAACGTCGCGACTGCGGCCTGACATGCTGGAGAGCGCGCGACTCACGAACGAAGAACGCGCTCTCGTGGCGCGAGATGCGACCGAGGCCGGCATGCCCCAAGACGAGGAGACCCGATGATCGATCCCACCGACACCCCGGCCGACGACGTAGCTGTCGAGCCTCAGGAGAGCCAGAGCCTCGGGCGATGGTTGCTCGAGATGGTCGTCCTCTTCGCCTGCGCGGCGCTGCTGGCGCAGGGGGTCAAGACGTGGGTGGTACAGCCCTACGTCATACCGAGCGGCTCGATGATCCCGGCGATCGTGGAGGGCGACCATGTGCTGGTCAACAAGTTCGTGTATCGCTTCTCGTCTCCGCAGCGCGGGGACGTCGTGATCCTGGACGATCCCACCGCTCAGACCCCGATGCTCATCAAGCGCGTGGTCGCCGTCGGCGGCGAGCGCGTGGACATCAACGATGGCTCCGTGTACATCAACGGAACGAAGCTTGTGGAGCCGTACACGTACGGTAAGTCGACACTCCGGGGGCCGTACCAAGTGCCCACGGTGGTGCCCGAGGGCTACGTCTGGGTGATGGGCGACAACCGGACCAACTCGCAGGACAGTCGCTGGATCGGCCCGCAGCCTATCGCGGACGTGCACGGCAAGGCGTTCTTCACCTACTGGCCGCTGAACAGAGCGGGCTCGGTCGCTTTGCTGGGCGCTGCGGCGGCCCTCCGATAGCGCGCTGACGATCCGCTGCGGCGGCCCTCCGATAGCGCGCTGACGATCGCGGCGGCGGCCCTCCGATAGCGCGCTGACGATCGCGGCGGCGCTCGTCGAAGTGGTGGTTGGAAGCGCATTTGCGCGTGCTGTCGGGTCTGTCTATACTGTCACCTCGTGCCCACGACCGCCTTGCGGACCCGGCGGGCCTTATGAACCGACATTCATGGATGAGAAGGCGCAGAAGCTGATGAACAGGATCAAGGCCCTCGAGGCGCAGAGCCTCCGCGACGACCTGCCGGCATTCCAGGTCGGCGACAACGTCAAGGTGTCCTACAAGGTCGTCGAAGGTACCCGCGAGCGCGTCCAGATCTTCCAGGGCGTCATCATCCGCCGTCACGGTGCCGGTGCCCGCGAGACCTTCACCGTCCGAAAGATCTCCTTCGCGGTCGGAGTGGAGCGCACGTTCCCCGTGCACTCACCCAAGATCATGAACGTGGAGATCGTGTCCCGCGGCAAGGTCCGCCGGGCCAAGCTCTACTTCCTTCGCGACAAGATCGGCAAGGCTGCCCGCCTCAAGGAAAAGCGCTTCTAGCGCCCCCTGTGGTCGTGGCATCCGCCGACGACAGAGATACCACCCGACAGGCCGACGGGCTTCCTCCCGAGCGGCCTGTCGGGTCGTCCGGGCCCGGTCGCTCCGCCCGTCGCTCGCATCAGTTCCGCGGTGGCGGCGCGCCCGGCCGCATGGTCGGATCCGTGTATGTCGGCGCCGGGAGGCACTCCAAGCCCCCCTCCGGCACGGATGACCCGCCGTCATTCGGCCGCTACCTGTTCGATGTCGCCATCGTCGTCCTCGTCGCGTTCGTGATCACGACTGGGGTCAAGACATGGCTCCTTCAGCCGTTCGAGATCCCTTCGGGCTCCATGGAGGAGACGCTGCAGGTCTCGGACCGGATCCTGGTCGAGAAGGTGCAGTTGCGGTTCCGCGGCCCCACAGCAGGTGAGATCGTCACCTTCTCAGCGCCCGACGGCAGCCCGCGGGACTTCATCAAGCGAGTGATCGCTGTGGGCGGTCAGAGTGTGGACGTGCGCGACGGGGTCGTCTACGTCGACGGACACCGACTGTCGGAGCCGTACGTGAACACCCGCTACAAGGACACCTACAGCTCGGATGCCGTGGTCAAGGTCCCTGTCGGCACGGTGTTCTTGATGGGCGACAATCGTACCGACAGTCAAGACAGCCGTGCGTACGGGCCGCAGCCGCTCAGCCACATCAGCGGGCGGGCGTTCGCGATCTACTGGCCGCTCGCACGCATCCGCCGATTGTGAGCGCGACCGAGTCGGCATTCGAGCCGATCGACAGCATCCGCGTCAGGCTCCGGTCCGCGTCGGGCGAGGAGATCCGGGGCCTCGTGTCCAGTCTCGAGGGGGATCCGCGGGCCGGCGTCCGTGCTCTCGCCCGGGTCGTTCGGCGGCGGTGGGTGCGCGACGAGAGTGAGACCGCACGGCTGGCGGCGATGATGCGGCACCAGACCGCACTGCACGCGGCCGGCTTCGTGGTCGTCGCAGGCACTGACGAGGTCGGCCGCGGTGCTCTCGCGGGACCTGTGTCCGCCGGAGCGGTCGTACTCGACGCAACATGCAGGATCGAAGGCCTGAACGACTCCAAGAAGCTCACGCCCCAGCGCCGCGAGCGGATCGCGCAGGAGGTGCGCCGTGTGGCACTGGCGGTCGCCGTCGGGCATGTCCAGCCGACTGAGATCGACTCCATGGGCATCGGGCCAGCAAGCAGGCTCGCGATGACCCGCGCGCTGCGAGCCCTCGCCGTCGCGGTGGACCATGTGCTCGTCGACGGCAACGACGGACGCGTGGGCTGGCCATCCACTTCCGTGGTGAAGGGTGACGCTCTCGTGGCGTGCATCGCTGCCGCGTCTGTCGTCGCGAAGGTTGAACGTGACGCGCTCATGGTGATCCTTGGCGCCGAACATCCCGGCTTCGGACTCGAGGCTAACAAGGGCTACTTCACCGAGGCGCACAAGGATGCGATCCTGCGTCTGGGACCGAGCCCGGTGCACCGCCGTTCCTTCGCTCCCTGTAATCAACAGGAGCTCCTTTTTTAGAGGCGGCCCCGCGCATCCTTGTTCGGATCCCGTTCCGGTTCTGGTAAGACCTGCGCCGCACCATGGGGGCGGAGGTGGTCGAACATGGACAAGACCGCGATCGGAAACAGGGGAGAGGACGCCGCTGCGGCGTATCTCGAACGGATCGGCTATTGCATCGAACAGCGCAACTGGCGGTGTCCGATCGGTGAGATCGACATCATCGCCCGGGACGAGGAAGTCCTCGTGCTCGTCGAGGTGAAGACGAGACGCACCGAGAAGTCGGGGAGTGCCGAAGAGGCGGTGTCGCTCGCCAAGCAACGCCGGCTGGCAAGGCTTGCTGCGGCATATGAGGCGTCACACGCGCGTCGGGAGGCGGCGATACGCTTCGACGTCATCGCTATCAGGGTCATAGCGGACGATCGCGCGCTGCTGCGACACTATCGCTCCGCGTTCGATGTCCCATCGGCACCGTGATGCAGGCGTCGGTGCTGACGGCGACGATTCGAGGAGTGGAGGCCGTCCCGGTCGAGGTCCAGGCCGACGTTTCGTCGGGCCTCCCATCCTTCACCATCGTCGGACTGGCCGACGCGACTGTTCTGGAAGCGCGGGACCGCGTGAGGTCGGCGATGCGCACGTGCGGGTTCGAATTCCCGAGCGCGCGGGTCACGGTCAACCTGGCCCCGGCGCCCCTGCGCAAGCACGGAACAGGCTTCGACCTGCCCATCGCGCTGGCACTGCTGTGCGCGACCAGGCAGGTGCCGGCGAGCCTGAGCGGCGGAGTCTTCGCCGTCGGGGAGCTGGGACTCGACGGCTCGCTCCGGTCTGTCGGCGGGATGCTCGCCCACATGCTGGCGGCGGCGGGAGCCGGGACGCCCTTCCTGGCGCCGGACGGACTCGAGTGCGCCAGCGAGGCGGTGGGTCGCGTGTCGTACCGGCCCGTGCGCTCCCTACGCGACCTCCGGTCCGGTCTTCCGAACGAGGCGGTCGCACACGTGACGCGACCACCTGTGGGTCGCCAGGGTCTGGCATCACAGCCCGACCTCGCCGAGGTAGCCGGGCACTCAGCTGCCAAGCGCGCCTTGGAGATAGCCGCGGCCGGTGGCCATAACCTGCTGTTCGTCGGTCCGCCAGGCTCCGGTAAGACGATGCTGGCACGCCGGCTTACCGGGATCCTCCCGGCACTCGACGATACGGAGCGGCTCGAAACGGCCTTGGTCCACTCGGTCGCCGGCTTGGACGACGCGCCCGCGCTGTCGGGCGTGCGGCCCTTTCGCGCGCCGCATCACAGCTGCTCGGTGGCAGGGCTGGTCGGGGGCGGAACGCCGCCACGGCCCGGGGAGATCTCGCTGGCCCACAACGGCGTCCTGTTCATGGACGAGTTGCCGCAGTTCGGACCGGCGGGCCTCCAAGCGCTGAGGCAGCCGCTCGAGGACGGGCGCGTGACACTCGTGAGGGCCGAAGGCCGCGTCACGTACCCCGCGCGCTTCTGTCTGGTAGCCGCGATGAACCCGTGCCCGTGCGGCTTCCATGGCGACCGCAACAGACGCTGCACCTGCAGAGACACCGACAGGATCCGTTACATGGCACGCCTCGGCGGCCCGCTGCTGGACCGCATCGACGTATGTCTGAGAGTGGATCAGGTCGACCCGGAGGTCATCCTGTCGTCACCAGGGACCGAATCCACCAGCGAGGTCGCCGCGCGCGTCACTCGGGGCAGAGAGTTCACGCGAGATGCGGGGCGCCAGCCGTCGTGCCGCTTGACGGGGGCGGATCTGATGCGCGCGAGCGCCTTAGGCCGCAAGCCGCGAGCCGTACTCACGGGCATGGCACGCTCGTATCACCTGTCCGGGCGCGGTGTGACACGCCTGCTGCGCGTCGCCCGCACCATCGCCGACCTCTCGGGCAGCGCTCGCGTGGACTGCGACCATCTACTGGAGGCCGCTGGGTACAGGGCGTGGCAGTCATGACGACGTCGAGCGACGGCTGGCGTATCGACCGTGGCGACGACGGCTACCCGGAGTGCTTGGAGTGCACCCTCCAACCTCCAGCCGTCCTCTGGGGGATGGGCGACCCGGGTCTACTGCGGCCAGGTCTCGCAGTCATCGGAGCGCGCCGCGCCACTCCGTATGGCCTGACATGCGCCCGCATGTTCGCGGGATGGGCCGCCGAGCACGGGGTCGTCGTCATCTCCGGCGGTGCCATAGGCTGCGACAGAGCGGCGCACGAAGCGGCGCTGGAGGCCGACGGTCCCACGATCGCCGTTCTCGGATGCGGCCCGGACGTCGACTATCCCCGGGACTCGGATGGGCTGATGCGAAGGGTCAGAGAGAAGGGAGCGGTCATCGCCGAGCTCCCCTGGGGCACGGGACCGCGCTCGTACCATTTCCCCAGGCGGAACAGACTCATCGCGGGGCTCGCGATGGCCGTCCTTGTCGTGGAGGCGGCGCTCCCTTCCGGAACGTTCTCGACAGCCGACCACGCCATCGATGCGAACAGGGAAGTCTGGGCTGTGCCCGGGTCTGTGCTGTACGCGGGATGTCGCGGCAGCAACACCCTGCTGACACAAGGGGCCGTGCCTATCTGTGACGTGACCGACCTCGCTACGGCGTTGGAGCGCGTGGGGCTGTGTCGCGACAAGCCCGGCGAGCTCGCGGCGCCGCCCCGTGTCATCGACCGGCTGGCCGCCGCCTTGCTCGCCGATCCCATGCGCCCGGACGACGCCGCCTTCGCCCTGCGGACCGACATCGTCACGATCATCCGACAGATCACGCTGCTGGAGCAGGAGGGGGTGGTGCGACGGTATCCGGACGGGAGATACGGGGCACTTTGACGAGGGGGAACGCTACAATGGCGTCGGCCAGATACCCGCCCGACCCGCAAGGAGCCCCGTGCAGCGCTCGCCCGTGACAGTCATAGGCGCCGGCCTGGCGGGCAGCGAGGCCGCCTGGCAGTTGGCGGAGCGAGGCGTGCCCGTCCGGCTTCTCGAGATGCGACCGGGCGTGACGTCACCGGCGCACCATGGTGCGAACATGGCCGAACTCGTGTGCTCCAACTCATTCAAAGGTATGGATCCTACGACGGCCGCGGGGATGCTGAAGCGTGAATTGGATGGGATGGGGTCGCTCTTGATGGACGTGGCGCGCGCGACGGCGGTTCCGGCCGGCACGGCACTCGCCGTCGACAGGGTGGCGTTCTCGCGCGCGATCACCCAGAGGCTCAACAGCCACCCACTCGTGGACGTGATCCGCGAAGAAGCCACCGCGCTACCTGAGGGCGACGTCATCATCGCAACCGGTCCGCTGACCAGTGCCGCCTTCGAGCCCGTTCTCGGCTCGCTGGTGGGGGAGAAGCGGCTCGCCTTCTTCGACGCGGCGGCTCCGATCATCGATGCGGCATCGATCGACCGCTCCGTGGTGTTCGCCGCCTCGCGCTATGGCAAGGGCGTCGGGGCTGACTACCTCAACTGCCCGCTCGATCCTGACGCCTATGAGGGGCTGATAGACGCGCTCATCTCGGCGCGGAGGGTCACCTCGAAGGACTTCGAGACGTCCGACCTCTTCCACGCCTGCCAGCCGGTGGAGGAGATCGCACGGCAAGGACGGGAAGCGCTTCGTTTCGGGGCGCTCAAGCCAGTCGGGCTCACGGACCCGAGGACCGGGCAACGGCCCTGGGCGGTCGTCCAGCTACGCAGCGAGAACCGCGAAGGAAGCGCATACAATCTCGTCGGCTTCCAGACGAACCTGACCTTCAGCGAGCAGCGCGCGGTGTTCCGCACCATTCCCGGGCTTCAGTCGGCCGATTTCCTCCGCTACGGCGTCATGCACCGCAACACGTTCGTCGATGCTCCGCGCCTGCTCACCTCCACGCTCGCGCTGCGTGCGCACCCCCGAGTCCGGATCGCGGGGCAGCTCGCCGGCACCGAAGGCTACCTTGAGGCCGCCGCCGGCGGCCTCATCGCGGCGCTGGATGTAGCCGCCTCGCGCGCCGGAGCCCACCTTTCGGCTGTGCCGAGGACCACCGCGCTCGGCTCGCTTCTGGCCTACGCCTCGGACTCGGACGTCGTCGACTACCAGCCGATGCACGTGAACCTCGGTCTCTTCCCGCCCCTCGACGCGCCGATCCGCAACAAGGACCGTCGGCACGCTGCGTTTTCCGACCGCGCCGGCCGCGACTTCGGCGACTGGCTCGGGACGATCCCCCCGGCCTCGCCACGGACGCCGGAGTCGCACGGGGGAGGCGACGTCCGATGATCGGCGTGGACGACGAGGGCGCTGCGCCGGAATCGGAGGTCGCCCCGCGGGCCTCCGCGCTCGTCGACGCCTTCGTCATCGGCCATCTCCGCGTCGAGGTGGGCTCGTCACCTCAGACCATCCGCGCATACGCGTCGGATCTCGCCCGGTACCTCGAATGGTGCGACCGCGCCGGGTGCGATCCGCTTCACCCCGACGCGGCTGCCCTGCGGCGCTACGTCGGTGAGATGGACCGGGCGCGCTACTCCAGGCGCACGATCGCCAGACGGCTCTCCGCGATCCGGTCGTTCTTCTCGTGGTTGCAGATCGAGGGACACACGAACATCGACCCTGTCTCGGTCATCGCATCTCCCAAGTTGCCCTCGAAGCTTCCGCGTGTCGTCCCGACGGACGTGCTCAACGCGCTGCTCGATGCCCCGGACGCCGGCTCCGCGGCCGGGCTGCGCGACCGCGCGATCCTCGAACTGCTGTACGCCTCCGGGGCACGGGTGAGCGAAATCGTCGCTCTGGACGCCCGTGATGTCGACCGACAGCTTGGCCAAGTCAGGCTCGTGGGAAAGGGGGACAAGCAGAGGATCGTGCCTCTATACGCGCAGGCTGTCGGTCGGATCGATGACTACCTGCGACTGGGTCGCCCGCAGCACGTGCGAGCCGCCGGAGCGAAAAGGACCGACGACGCGCTCTTCCTCAACCGCCTGGGCACCCGCATGAGCGACGGCGCCGTGCGCCGCATGATGAAGAAGCACCTCGAGTCCGTCGGGGGTGCCGCCAACATCAGCCCTCACTCGTTGCGCCACACGTTCGCCACCAACCTTCTCGATGGCGGTGCCGACCTCAGGACCGTTCAGGAACTGCTTGGTCACGTTGCCCTGTCCACGACCCAAGTCTATACTCACGTGAGCGTGAAACGGCTTCGGGACGTCCACCGTGACGCGCACCCGCGCGCATGAGAATCGCAGCATCTGAAGGGGCCACCAGATGAAGCACGTCTCGCCGAAGGCGGATATCGCCGCCCTGTGGGCTACGTTCAAGGAAACAGCCGACGCGACCGCGCGCGAAGAGCTCATCCTCAACTACTCACCCTTGGTGAAGTACGTCGCGGGACGTCTCTCTGCGAATCTTCCGCAGACCGTCGACAACGCCGACCTCATCAGCTACGGCATATTCGGGCTGATCGATGCGATCGAGAAGTTCGACACCACGCGGGGGATCAAGTTCGAGACGTACGCCATAGCTCGCATCAAGGGCGCGATCATCGACGAGCTGCGCGCCCTGGACTGGGTACCGCGGTCCGTCAGGTCGAGAGCGCGCGACATCGAGAAGGCCTACATCATCCTCGAGACCAAGCTGCGACGCACACCGAGCGACTCCGAGGTCGCGCAGGAGCTCGGCATCCCGATCAAGGACCTCCACGACACGTTCACCAAGCTCTCCTACACGTCCGTCGTGTCCTTCGAGGAGTTGTGGAGCAGCGGCGGGGAGAAGGACGAGCGCACGAGCCTGGTCTCGATGATCCAGGACCACTCGGCCGAGGACCCGGTGGCCACCTACGAGGGCGAAGAGGTCAAGACCATCTTGTCTCGGGCGATAGAGCGCCTGCCCGAGCGTGAGAAGATCGTCATCGCGCTCTACTACTACGAAGGATTGACCCTCAAGGAGATCGGCGAGGTATTGGGCGTCACCGAGTCCAGGGTGAGCCAACTGCACACCAAGGCCGTGCTCAGGCTGAGGGCCAGACTGCATTCCGCGCAAGGGTACGTGCCGACCGCGTGAGCCGACCCCGCCGGCGGCGGGACACTGGAGGTGGATCGAGTGGCTGGTGAGACGATCCTGGTGGTCGAGGACACGGAACTTCTACGCAGGATATACACCGACAAACTCAACCAGGAGGGCTACGTCGTCCATCAGGCGGCTGACGGACTCGAGGCGCTCAACCAGGCGCGAACTCAGAATCTGGACCTGATCCTGCTCGATCTCATCATGCCGCGCATGAGCGGCCTCGAGGCCCTGGAGGCGCTCAAGAAGGATCCGCGCACCAAGGACATCCCGGTCATCGTGCTGTCCAACCTCGGTCAGGACGCGGATGTGCAACGAGGGATCTCCCTTGGCGCGGTCGACTACCTCATCAAGAACTCGGCCAAGCCGGCGGACGTCTCCGCCAAGATACGCGTGACCTTGGACTCAGCGGGCCAAGCTCCGACGTGCGCGTCATGCTACCGTCTGGCCGTCAAGGACCACGAGGCCGACGCGGACCGGTTCGTCGAGGATCAGAAGCTCGGTCGTCGCTTCTGGTGCCCCGCCTGCGAGGTCGAGTTGACGCTCGAGCTGATCCCGCGCCCGGAGCGATCGGGCTGGTTCGACGCCCACGTGATCTGCCCCTCCTGCGGCCGCGAGTTCTAGTCAGCCCCGCGCGAGATCCGGCGCGGCGCATCATCGCTCGCATGGCCTGGTTCTCGCGGCTCGATCGAAGAGCCGGCGACCGATTGCCGCTGTGATGCCCCCGTGCTAGACTACCTGCGCTCTACACACTACGCACGCCCGCCGACCCCGGCGCGGGTGCCGGATCCGTCTTGACGCCGGACCGGTCGCGCTACACAGGGGGATGACGCGGGCGGAGGAGAACCCGAACACAAGGAGGTCGCGTCATGCCCGTTGTCTCGATGAAGGCGCTTCTCGAGGCCGGTGTCCACTTCGGACACCAGACCCGCCGTTGGAACCCGAAGATGAAACCGTACATCTTCACGGAGCGCAACGGAATCTACATCCTGGACCTGCAGCGCACGCTCAAGGAGATCGACTCCGCGTACCGTTTCGTGCGCAATGTCGCCGCTCAGGGCCGTCCGGTGTTGTTCATCGGCACCAAGAAGCAGGCCCAGGAGTCCATCGCCAGTGAGGCGGAGCGCGCCGGTCAGCCGTTCGTCAACCAACGCTGGCTCGGCGGCATGCTCACCAACTGGGTGACCATGCGCAAGCGCATCTCCCGCATGGTGCAGCTGGAGAACATGGAGGCCGACGGCACCATGGCTTCGCTGCCCAAGAAGGAAGCTCTCAAGCTCCGTGGCGAGCTTGAGAAGCTCGACCGCAACCTCAGCGGCATCCGCAACATGAGCGACCTGCCCGGTGCTGTGTTCATCGTCGACACCAAGCGTGAAGCGATCGCCGTGGCCGAAGCGCGCCGCCTGCGCATCCCGATCATCGGTCTCGTCGACACCAACTGCGATCCCGATGACGTGGACTATGTGATCCCGGGTAACGATGACGCGATCCGCGCCGTCTCCCTGATCACGCGTGTCATCGCCGACGCCGCCGTCGACGGCCGCGCCGTCATCGAGCGCGCGACCCAGGCGCCGGCAGTGGCGCCTGTGGCTCCTGCCGCACATCCGGTTCCCGGTGCGGTCCCCGCTCCCGCTCCGGCTGCGGCTCCTGAAGCAGCCGCTCCGGTGGAAGCCCCGGCTCCCGTGGTCGCCGCTCCCGTAGCTGAAGTGGAGGCGCCTGTCGCCGCTGCTGACGCTCCCGCGCCCGGCGACGCCCCCGCAGCCTCTGCGCCCGCCGTCGAGCCAGCCGCCGAGTAGTACCCGCACCGTACACACACCAAGACCGTCCGCCAGCGAGCGGACGTGGACCAAGCACGCCGAGGAGGCTGATAGGCGATGGAGATCACCGCCACCATGGTCAAGGAGCTGCGCGAGGCGACCGGCGCAGGAATGATGGACTGCAAGAAGGCTCTTGTCGAGACCGCCGGCGACATCGAGCGTGCTGTGGACGTGCTTCGCACCAAGGGTCTGGCTGACCTTGCGAAGAAGGCCGGCCGAGCGACCAACGAGGGCCTGGTCGCGGCCTTCGTCGAACCATCGGGCAGGATCGGCGCGCTTGTAGAGGTCAACTGCGAGACCGACTTCGTGGCTCGCAACGCCGAGTTCACGACGTTCACGAACGCGCTTGCCGAGCAGGTCGCGGTCGACGCCCCGGAGAGCCTGACCGAGGGCGACGCGGCCCTCTTCGTACAGGCCTGGAAGCGCAACCCCTCCGTGACGGTGAAGGAGGCGCTCGGCGAGCAGGTCACCAAACTCGGCGAGAACATGGGTATCGCCCGCTTCGCGCGCTACGAAGTCGCCGGGGACGCGGCCGCCATCGGATCCTATGTGCATGGCGTGGGACGGATCGGTGTGCTCGTGGAGGTCGCGGGTGCGACGATCGACCGTGCGGAAGTCGCCACGCTCGTTCGCGACCTAGCCATGCATGCGGCCGCCGCGGCACCCACGTACACCACGCGCGACGAGGTCCCGGCCGAGGTCATCGAGCATGAGAAGAGCATCTACATGGCCCAGGCCGCCGAGACCGGCAAGCCGCAAGCCATCCAGGCCAAGATCGCCGACGGTAGGCTCGAGAAGTACTACAAGGACGTCTGTCTCTTGGAGCAGCCCTTCGTGAAGGATCCGGACAAGTCCGTGGCTCAGCTGGTGACAGAGGTCTCCCGGACCATCGGTGCGCCACTGACGGTCGTCCGCTTCACCCGCTGGGTCCTCGGCGAGACGTACACGGGTCCTGAGCCCGAGACCTGCGGCTGCTAGAGCAACAACTCCGCTAACGAGGCGGCCCCTTCCGGGGCCGCCTCGTTTACTATGTTGGACAGTGCGGCAAGCGGGCCATCGCGGCCCGTGGGCGCATCAGACACAGATCCGAGGGGAGAGGTCTTCGTGCCCACCGCTTTCAAACGTGTACTGCTCAAACTGTCCGGCGAGGCGCTCATGGGCGACGCCGGCTACGGTATCGATCCCAAAGTCCTCCAGCGCATCGCCGAGCAGATCGGCGTCGTACAGGCAGCGGGCATCGAGATCGCCGTCGTCGTGGGCGGAGGCAACATCTTCCGCGGGATCGCCGGCGCCACCAAAGGCATGGACCGCGCCCAGGCCGACTACATCGGCATGCTGGCCACCGTCATGAACGGCCTTGCGCTGCAAGACGCCCTCGAGAAGCAGGACGTCTTCACGCGGGTGATGTCGGCCATAGACATGCAGGACGTTGCCGAGCCCTACATCCGGCGCCGGGCGATGCGGCACCTCGAGAAGGGGAGGGTCGTGATCTTCGCTGCCGGCACGGGCAACCCGTACTTCACCACCGACACCACGGCCGCGCTGCGGGCGCTCGAGATCGGTGCAGACTGCATCATGAAGGCCACGAAGGTCGATGGGGTCTACGACTCCGACCCCATGCTCAACCCCGACGCCGTCAAGTTCGACGAGCTTCCCTACATCGAGGTGCTCAACCGGGGGCTCCAGGTCATGGACTCCACGGCGATCTCGCTGTGCATGGACAACGACCTGCCCATTATCGTGTTCAACATGGAGACCGACGGGAACATCGTTCGAGCGCTGAACGGCGAGAAGGTCGGAACGATCGTAAGAGGAGGACGCTGATGCCCGGAACCATCATCGATGCGACCAAGGACAGGATGCACAAGACAGTGGTTGCGCTCGGGCACGAGTTCTCTACCGTCCGCACTGGGCGTGCGTCGGGTTCGATCTTCGAGAAGATCACCATCGAGTACTATGGCGCCACCTCGCCTTTGCTGCAGATCGCGTCCGTCAATGCGCCGGAGGCCAATCTGCTCGTCATCAGCCCGTACGACCGCACCGCCATAGGCGCGATCGAGAAGGCCATCCTGGCGTCCGACCTGGGTCTCAACCCTTCCAACGACGGCGTGATCATCCGCGTCCCCATCCCGTCGCTCACCGAGGAGCGTCGCCGTGAGTTCGTCAAGATGTGCAGCAAGTACGCCGAGGAATCTCGCGTAGGCGTGCGCAACACGCGCCGCGACGCCAACGAGCAGCTCAAGAAGTCCGAGAAGGACGCAAAGATCAGCCAGGACGACCTTCGCCGCGCCGAGGCTGAGATCCAGAAGCTGACCGACGCGAACATCCATGAGATCGACGAGATGCTCAAGCGCAAAGAGCTCGAGATCATGGAGGTCTGAGAAGACCCCATGTCGCCTGAGAACACTGCCGCCGCGTTCTTCACCCACAAGCGAGACCGTGAGTCGCTCCCGGCCTTGGACTGGTCGCGCGTGCCCGCGCACGTGGCCATCATCATGGACGGCAATGGACGGTGGGCGCAGCGTCGTGGCCTGCCGCGCGCTGCCGGCCACCGGGCCGGCGCCAAGTCCATCCGCGAGTCCATCGCGGCCGCCATCGAACTGGGCGTGCGCTACCTGACGATCTACTCGTTCTCCTCCGAGAACTGGACGCGGCCCGCCGATGAGATCTCGGGGCTCATGTCCCTGTTCGTCGAGGTGATCAGAGTCGAGCTGGACAGCCTGCAGCGTATGGACGTCCGCGTACGCGTGATCGGCGATCTGGACGCCATGCCGGCCGCCACCGCCGGCGCCTTCCGTGACGCGGTCGACGCGACGGCGACCAACGGCACACTGGACCTTGTCGTGGCGCTCAACTACGGCGGGCGCGACGATCTCGTCCGTGCCACGCGGTCGCTCGCCGTCCAGGTGGCCGAGGGAAAGCTGGACCCGCGAGGGATCGACGACGCCGCGATCTCGTCGAGGCTGTATACCGCTGGGATCCCTGACCCCGACATGGTGATCCGGACCAGCGGCGAGATGCGCGTCTCCAACTTCCTGCTGTGGCAGATCGCGTACAGCGAGCTGTACGTGACCTCTGTGCTGTGGCCCGACTTCAAACGCGGGGACTTCCTGCGTGCCGTGATCGACTATCAGCGCCGCGACCGGCGCTTCGGAGGGCGCTAGATGCCTGAGCAGCACGTACGCTGGGGCGGCGCTCCGCACCCTTATCGCGATTTCTCGATCCGCGCGGCAACCGCCATCGCCATGGGCGCCGTGATGATAGCGGCGGCGCTGTGGGGCGGACTGGCCGGATGGGCGGCTGTGGTCTCGCTCATCGCCACCTTCGCCGTGAGCGAGTACTACGCGATGACCCGCACGGAGCACCGCAAGCCCAACGAGCTGTTCGGCATGGTAGCGGTCGCGGTGATGCCATTCGCCGCCGCCGTCTACGAGGGCGGGTTCCTGGCGAGAGGCTCAGCCACCGCCGCGGAGTCGGGCGCCATCGGTCTCGCCGCTGTCACGGCTGGACTGCTCGTCGTCTCGCTCGTGTGGCACCTGCTGTTCCGGCGGGTGACCACCGCTGACACGGCCGCGACGGTCTTCGGCGCAGTATACGTCGGCTTCTCGCTATCTCACCTGGTGCTGATCAAGGGCCTCGATTCCGGGACCGAGCTCGTCCTGACGATGATCGTGAGCGTGTGGGCGAACGACACTTTCGCGTACCTTGTCGGCGCGTCGATAGGCCGGCACAAGATGGCGCCGAAGATCTCGCCCAAGAAGTCGTGGGAGGGCTTCGCCGCCGGCTCCATCGCCACTGTCGCGGTGTGGGTCGGCGCCTACTTCCTGATCCGGCCGGCCACGCCGTCGCTGTGGTGGTACGTCCTCATCGGCGCTGCGGTGTCCGCGGCCGCGGTGTGCGGCGACCTGGCCGAGTCCCGGCTCAAGCGCGAGGCCGGCGTCAAGGACTCCGGCCGCTTCCTTCCCGGGCACGGCGGCTTCCTCGACCGCTTCGACAGCATGATCCTGGTCTCCGTGGTCACCTACTACTTGCTCGTTGTGGGCGGCGTCAGGTGAGCCCCCTCCGCGTGGTCGTGCTCGGCTCGACAGGCTCGGTGGGGCGGCAGGCGCTCCAGGTGGCCGGCCGCTATCCGGACCGGATCCAGATCGTGGGACTGGCCGCGCATTCGAGCGGTGAACTTCTTGCGGAGCAGGCCCGGGCATGGGGCGTGGACGATGTCGTTCTCGCCGACCAGGACGCCCGCTGCGGCGAGATGCCTGCGGCCTGCCGCCTCACATCCGGTCTCAACGCGGTCGCGGAACTCGCAACGCTGGCCGAAGCCGACATGGTCCTCAACGCGCTCGTGGGCGCAGCGGGGCTTCGCGCATCGCACGCGGCGCTTGCGTCGGGCAAGCGACTGGCGCTCGCGAACAAGGAGTCGCTCGTGGTCGGCGGCGACCTGCTGATGCCAATGGCGAAGCCGGGTCAACTGATCCCGGTGGACAGCGAGCACTCGGCGATCTTCCAGTGCTTGGTCGGCGAGCCGGCCGGTTCCGTCGCCCGGCTATGGCTGACCGCCTCGGGAGGCCCGTTTCGCGGCTGGAGCGTAGAGGCGCTGGCGGGCGTCACGCTGGAGCAGGCACTTGCGCATCCGCGTTGGACCATGGGCCCGAAGATCACGATCGACTCGGCCACAATGATCAACAAGGGGCTCGAGGCGATCGAGGCGCACCACCTGTTCGACGTCGCATACGACGACATCCGCATCGTGGTGCATCCGCAGTCGTGTGTGCACTCGATGGTCGAGTACGCCGACGGATCCGTGAAGGCCCACCTCGGCGCCACGGACATGCGAGTCCCGATCCAGTACGCCTTCTCCCACCCGGACCGATGGGACGCGCCTGTGCCCCCGATCGACTTCACGACGCTCGGGCGCCTTGACTTCGAGGAGCCCGACATGGACACGTTCGGCTGCCTGCCTCTCGCGCTGCACGTCGGTCGCACCGGCGGGACCCTGCCCGCTGTCATGAACGCGGCGAACGAGGTCGCGGTGGCGGCATTCCTCGCCCGCCGTGTGGGCTTCATGGACATCGAGCGCATCGTGACCGCGACCGTCGAGGCCCATTCGGCCGAAGCCGTCGAGTCGCTGGAACACCTTGAGCGCGTCGACTCCGAGGCCCGCATCTTCGCCGGTCGCATCGCGGGTCGGTAGGCACATCGTGAGGCGGCGGCGACTGGCTCGCCTCTTGCTCGTCACACACCGCCGGTCGGGCGCCGGACGCGATGCCGACACGACACCGTCAGGCCGGGGAAGGATGGTTTCGACATGAGTCTGCTGGCAAACATGCCCACTGGTATCGCCGCTGTGTTCTGGGGTGTGGCGACGTTCTCGCTGCTTGTTCTGCTTCACGAGGGCGGGCACTTCCTCGCAGCGCGTGCGTTCGGGGTCAAGGTCCACGAGTTCATGCTGGGTCTGCCCGGGCCCGCGCTCAAGCGCCGGTCCAAGCGCTCGGGCATCACCTACGGCATCACCGCGATCCCCTTGGGCGGCTACGTCCGCATCGCGGGCATGGAGCCCGGTGTGGAGGACCCGCTGCTCGGGGCTGCGATGGGCCTGCTCGCCGACCGTGGCAGCCTCGCGGCCTCCGACATCGAAGATGTCCTTGGCGCCCGGGGCGTCGCTGGCGACCGCGCGACATCGCTTCTGGCCACGTTGGAGGACTGGGGAGCGGCCGAGCCCGTGAAGGACTCACCCGACTCCAGCTCCACCATCCATCGCCTCGACGAGGAGACCGATGACGACCTGCTCACGCGCGTGCGTCGCGGCGTCTATCGCGGGCAGCCGGTGTGGAAGAGGATCGTGATCCTGGCGGCGGGTGTCGTCATCAACCTTCTGACTGCCATCCTCATCTTTACCGTGACGCTCTCGGTGTGGGGACCTCCGACACCGACGCTGACCCTCGATGTCGTCCAGGCAGGCTCGGCGGCTGCCAAGGCGGGCCTGCGGCATGGAGACACCATTCTCGCGCTCGACGGCGTCCGGGTCGCGAAGTGGGATTCGCTGCTGGCGCGGGTGTCCTCCAGCAAGCCGGGCGCCACGCTCAAAGTGACCTATTCGCGCAGCGGAGCCACCGCCACCGCCGTGGCCGTCCTGGGCCGCAAGGCTGACGGTCACGCGCTTCTCGGCGTCGGCCCCGGCACCCGCAACGTTCCTGTGCCTGTACTCACTGCGTTGAAGGACTCCGTCACGTGGACGGGCCTGGTCTTCGTCGCCATAGCTCAATTCTTCAATCCTAAGACCTTCTCCACGGCGATCGGAGGGGCTCGGAGTGTGGTCGGCATCTCCTACGAGGTCGCCAATGCCGCCAAGGCCGGGCCGTTGCAGTACGCATGGATGATCGCGCTGCTGTCGCTGTCGCTCGGCGTCATGAACATCCTGCCCATACCGCCCCTGGACGGCGGCAAGGTGCTCATGGAGATCGTCGAGAAGGTGGCGAGACGGCCCATCCGCAAGGGGCTGTCCTACGCGATCAGCGGAGTCGGGACCGCGCTGCTGTTCTCCCTGATCTTCTACCTGATGTACGCTGACGTGGTCCGCTACATCATCAAGGGCTGACGCCGCTCCAAGGCCGTCGGCCGCTGTGGGAGGTCCGCCCAGTGATCGAGCGAAGAGACACGCGTGCCGTCGATGTCGGCGGCGTGCTGATCGGCGGCGGCGCACCCATCGCGGTGCAGTCGATGACGAACACAGACACGCGTGACGCAGCCTCCACCCTCGCCCAGATCGCACGGCTCGCGGATGCCGGATGCGAGATCGTCCGCGTCGCGATACCGCATGCGGACGCGCTCGACGGATTCGCGGACATCTGCGCTGCCTCGCCGCTGCCTGTGGTGGCCGACATCCACTTCGACCACCGGCTCGCCATCGAGGCCGTGAGGCGCGGAGCGGCCAAGCTTCGCATCAACCCCGGCAATATCGGCTCCATGGAGCGCGTCGACGCCGTCATCGACGCGGCGGGGGAGGCCGGCATCCCGATCCGCATCGGCGTCAACGCCGGATCGCTCGCCGCGGAGTACGAGTCGCGGGACTGGGCGCTGGCCGACAAGCTGGCCGCGAGCGCGATCTCGTTCTGCGAGCACTTCGCATCGCGTGGCTTCGAAGACATCGTGGTCAGCGCCAAGGCCTCGTCCGTCCAGGTCACGGTGGACGCCTACCGCCGCCTTGCGCGGGAGCTGCCGTATCCACTGCACCTCGGAGTGACCGAGGCCGGAACGCTGCGCTCCGGCACGGTCAAGTCATCGGTCGGGCTCGGCATCCTGCTCGCCGAGGGGATCGGCGACACGGTGCGCATCTCGCTGACCGCCGACCCTGTCGAGGAGGTTCGCGTGGCGTGGGATATCCTCGCGTCGCTCGACATACGTCGCATCGGTCCGGAGATCGTGTCCTGTCCCACGTGCGGCCGCTGCGAGATCGACCTCATCCCCATCGCCGATGAGATCACGCGCCGCCTGCAGGACGTGCGGACGCCGGTCAAGGTGGCCGTCATGGGCTGCGTGGTCAACGGGCCCGGCGAGGCTCGCGACGCGGACTTCGGCGTCGCTGCGGGACGCGGTGTCGGCGTGCTCTTCGCGAAAGGGCAGCCGCTACGCAAGGTCCCCGAGGACCAGATAGTCGACGCACTGATGGCCGAGATCGCGGCCTTCGCAGCGGAGCATCCCGGCGTCTGACCGTCCCCGGACTCCGCCGTTCACCGCTCACTCCGACCCGCTCACCGTCGCCGCGGCCCGTCGGCGTGTGCTTCGTCGTCACGAGCATCGTCATGTCCCAGCATGGTGCCAGGGCAAACACGACTGCGCACCAGCGCGGCGGCCTTCGGCGGACAAGGATGGTGGCGAAGATGAACATGAGCACCAGGGGGTGGACGGTCACCTTTGCAGGCTTGGCGATCAACCTCGCGCTCGGCGTACTGTACACATGGAGCGTCGTCGCCAAGGCGCTGTCGCTGCCAGCGGCGGATGGAGGCAAGTATCTGTGGACCGCGCAGCAGGCGAACTGGCCGTACGCGTTCGCTGTCGGCACCTTCGCTTTGATGATGGTCTTCGCTGGGCGGCTCCAGGACAGAATCGGTCCCCGTTGGGTCGCGACGGCCGGCGGTGTGCTGGTCGGTCTGGGGATGATCGTCGCGGGCCTGTCCCCGACACACCTCGAGCCCGGCGCGTTCCCGTACATGATGACCCTCGGCTTCGGCCTGATGACCGGCTCCGGCATAGGCCTTGCGTACGCCTCGGCCACGCCCGCTGCGGTGAAGTGGTTCGTCGCCTCCCGTAAGGGGCTCATCACCGGGATCGTCGTGGGCGGTTTCGGTCTGGCGTCGGTCTACACGGCGCCGCTCACCACCTACCTGATCAAGACCTACAGTGTGTCCGCCACCTTCACGTACCTGGGCATCGGGTTCCTCGCCGCCATCGTGCTGCTGGCTCAACTGCTCAACAACCCGCCGATCGGCTTCGTGCCCCCGGGCGCCTACAACGCGTCGACGTCCGCGTCCGCACCGAAGCAGACGACGCGTGAGTACACGTGGCGCGAGATGGTCCGCACCCCGAACTTCTACGTGCTGTGGCTCATGTACGCCTTCGCCGCTTTCGCCGGCCTCATGATCATCGGCCATATGGCGAAGATCGCCGGGCTCCAGCTCGGCAAGGAGACCGCCACCACCATGAGCTACGTGCTCGTCGCGACGCTGGCTATCGGCAACTTCGCCGGCCGCCCACTCTCGGGCCTCATCTCGGACCGTATCGGGCGCCAGAAGACCATGCTCGGCGTCTTCTTGCTCCAGGCGGTCATGATGCTCGTGCTGGCCCGTGCGACGACCGTGCCGCTGCTCCTGGGCGCGGCCGCGATCATCGGCTTCTCCTATGGCTCGAACCTGACCCTGTTCCCGGCCACCACGTGCGACTTCTTCGGGACCAAGAACCTCGGCGTCAACTACGGTCTGGTCTTCACCGCGTGGGGCTTCGGCGGGGTGTTCGGGTCCCAGGTCGCGGCCGCCATCGTCGACGCGTCGAAGACCACGACGCTCCCGAATGGCTCGTACGGCCTTGCGTACACCATCGCCGCGGTACTGTGCCTGGTCGCCGCGGGGTTGACGTTCGTCTCCAAGGCCCCCGTCGAGGAGGCCGCCGCACAGGTCGCCGCGGGTGCCACCGCGAGGGCGTAGATACATCCTTGTGGGAGACCGGGTCGCTCGGGACCGCCCCCGCGGTCTCCACGCGACGCTCCAACGAGACGGGCCGGACCGCGCTTTGCGCTCCGGCCCGTCGCCGGTCCCCCGAAGTGTCGCCGCTGTCCGAACGACCCGGGCATCGGCTACCATGGACACCGGCGACGTCACCGCATCAGTGGAGACGCCGCACGCGGCACCGGCGAGGCCGCGGATGGGACACCACATCAGGCGGGGAGGCCCGGTGTTCGAGCGAATCCTGGTCCCGGTCGAACTCGGAGAATCCGACGAGCTCGTCATGTACTTCCTGTCCGGCCTCGCCAGATACGGAACGCGCGAGGCGGTGCTCATCCACTCCGCGCGGATCACGGGTGTCGAGCAGGCTGTGGCGGTCCGGCAGGAACACGAGCTCGCTGAGCGGCTCGATGCCCTCGCGGCGATCGTCGAGGGCGCGGGGATATCGGTGCGCACCATCCTGGGCCCCAACGGGCCTCTGGCCGACGTGCTCGAGGCCGCGCACGCGGAGTCGGCCTCACTCATCCTCACGGGGACCCGAGGGCGCAGTGCCATCAACGAGCTGACCGTGGGCAGCACATCGGAGATGATCGGGCGGACGTCCCCGGTGCCCGTGCTCATGCTCCCGTTCTCGTGCATCGCCGGAAGCTCGCCGCAGCATGCGGCGCGCCTCGGCGAGAACCTCATGAAGCGCGCGGTGTTCACCACGGACTTCTCAGACGAGTCCGAGCGCATGCTCGATCTCATCAAGTCGCTCGATGGACCGTCGATCGGTTGCGTCTACATCTCGCACGTGGTCAATCCTCGTGAGATACGGGAGCACCGGGAGGCGCGAGTGCGCACGCTGCGACGGGTGCTCGCGGCCATCCGCGCCGAACTGGCGGCCAAGGGCATCGACGCACAGCCGGAGCTCGGGATCGGGCACGTCATCGACGAGCTCAAGGAGACGGCCGATTACCTGCACGCGACGTGCTTCATGATCGGCTCGCGTGGGCGGACGTTGGGGGAGCAGATCCTGCTCGGCAGCGTCTCCGCGCACGTCATCAGGGACGCGGGATTGCCAGTGTTCGTAACGCATTAGCGCGCGCGTGTTCCGCTTTGGAGCCGGTCCGCGCCACCAGCGCGAGCATTCCAGCCGCGCTAAGACGCGCTCAGGATTCGCGCGGCCTGCAGGAGATGGGCACCCCGTTGTTGAACATCGCGCGAACAGGGTCTGGCAATGGCGGTCGCTCAAGAGCTCCACGGGGGTAGGGCATGCACCTGGACAGTCTCCTCGCGATCGGTCTCGCGGGCTGCGTCGGCGTAGCGTTCGTCCTCGTCGTCTACGCGCTCGTGGCCATCTTGGCGCCCAAGCGCCCGAACGCGCTGAAGAACGCCACCTACGAGTGTGGACATGAGCCGATCGGTGGGCCGTGGGTGCCCTACCGCATCCAGTACTACGCCTTCGCGATCATCTTCCTCATCTTCGATATCGAGACGGCGTTCCTGTACCCGTGGGCCATCGTGTACCGCAAGCTCGGCGCGTTCGCGCTCGCCGAGATGGCTGTCTTCATCGTAGTGCTGGTCATCGGCCTCGTGTACGCATGGAAGAAGGGGGCGCTGAAGTGGGCGTAGTCGACACCGCGGAGACCCCGGGCTTCATCACCACCACTCTCGATAAACTGCTGCGCTGGGGCCGCTCGCGTTCGATGTGGCCATGCCAGGCCGGACTAGCATGCTGCTCGCTCGAGATGATGACCGCCGGCTCCGCACGCTACGACTTCGACCGGTTCGGCATCATGTTCCGGTCGTCGCCGCGCCAGTCGGACGTGCTGATAGTCCCGGGGCCGATCACGCGCAAGATGGAGCCGGTCTACACGCGGGTCTACAACCAGATGGCCGAACCGCGCTGGGTCATCGCTATGGGATCGTGTGCGATATCGGGCGGGGCGTTCGCTGACTCGTACAACGTGTTGCGCGGCGCCGACACCATCTTCCCGGTGGACGTCTACGTGCCCGGCTGCCCCCCGCGCCCCGAGGCGCTGTTCTACGGCTGTCTCAGGCTCCAGGAGAAGATCGCCTCCACGAGCTTCATAGGCAGCGACCGCGAGGCGATCTACGTCCCGCCGGACCTGCCGCCCGAGTGGCCCGAGGCCATCACCGACCCGCCCAAGACGTGTCTCGAGCCTGAAGGCGAGGACGATGACTCCTGAGCTGGCAGCCATCGTCGGCTCGTTCCCCGACGCCGAACTCGACTCGTCGGGGCTCGACCCCCTCGTGAGGGTGCCCAGGGACTCGTACCGCGCGCTCGTGGCCGCGCTGGCTGGAGCCGGGTGCCGGCTGTCCGACGTGACCGCGGTGGACCACATGGCGAGCATCGAGGTCGTCGTGCAGCTCCTCGCGTCGGCCTCGGAGCAGTTCTCGGTGCACTGCATGGTCCACGAGGACGATCCCCGCATCGACACGCTCGTGCCGGTCTTCCCGTCGGCCGAATACGCCGAGCGTGAGGTCTTCGACCTCTTCGGTGTCGACTTCCTGGGACACCCCGACCCCAGCCGCGTGCTGTTGCCCGATCACTTCCTCGGCCATCCGCTTCGCAAGGAGTTCGGGCTGGAGGTCGCGCCGTGGTGACCTTCAACCGGGCGGACGCCTGCGCCGGCACCGAGACGGTCCTGCTCAACATCGGGCCCCAGCACCCCTCGACGCATGGAGTGACGCACATACTGGTCGAGCTCTCGGGCGAGACGGTGGTAGCAGCCAAGCCGATCCTCGGCTATCTGCATCGTGGCATCGAGAAGCTCGCGGAGTACCGCACGTGGCAGCAGGATCTCGTCTACACCGATCGGCTGGATTACGTCTCGCAGATCGGCAACGAGTGGGCGTACTGCCGGGCGGTCGAGCGGCTCACAGCCATCGAGGTCCCCGAGCGCGCCGAGTGGATCCGCACGCTCTTCTGCGAGCTCAACCGCATCACGAGTCACATCATGTGGTACGCGGGGGTCACGATGGACATCGGCACCATGGGCACGCCTTTCATCTATGCTTTCAAGGCCCGCGAGCGCATCTACGATTTCTTCGAGGCCGTGACCGGCGCTCGGATGATGTACAACTACTTCCGCTTCGGCGGCGTGCGCTGTGACGTGGCGCCCGGGCTGCTCGAGGACATCCACGACTACCTTGGCGGCGAGTTCCTGGAGCTGATGGACGACCTGGACGCCCTGCTTCTGGGCAACGAGATCGTGCAGTCGCGCATGAAGGGGATCGGCGCCTTCACTACCGCCCAGTTGGTGGAGTGGGGGATCACCGGGCCGTTCCTCAGAGCGTCGGGGCTGGCGCAGGACCTGCGGAAGGACGCCCCGTACGGCGCCTATGACAAGGTCGAGTTCGCAGTCCCGACCTCGACGGTCTCCGATTCGTTCGCACGTTGCGAGGTACGCATGGCCGAGATGCGTGAGGCCGCGAGCATCTGCCGTCAGGTCATCGAGCGCATGCCCGAGGGCGACATCTCGGTGAAGGTACCCCGCCTGCTCAAGCCCGAGGCGGGCGAGGTGTACGTCCGCACCGAGTCGCCGCGCGGCGAGCTCGGCATCTACCTGGTCAGCGACGGCGGGCCCAAACCGTACCGGTTCCGCGTGCGGTCGCCCATCTTCTACAATATCTCGGCCCTGCCCAAGATGCTGCCGGGTTGGAAGCTTCAGGACGCGCTCGTGATCTTCGGCGGGATCGACACGTCGATGGGGGAGATCGACCGATGAGCGGCCTGGGCTGGAACACGGTCTTGTGGCTGGCGGGTCTCTTCGCCCTCATGGCGCTGACGGCACTGATCGGCGTGTACTGGGAGCGCAAGGTCATCGGCCACTTCCAGGCGCGGCGTGGGCCGCTGCATCACGGCTGGCACGGCCTGCTGCAGCTGCCCGCGGACATGGTGAAGATGATCTCCAAGGAGGACGTCGTCCCCACCAAGGCCGATCGGATGCTGTTCCAGGTGGCACCGATGTTCGTGGCAGTCCCCGCCTTCACGTCCCTGGCAGCCATGACGTTCATGCCCGGCGTCGCGTTCGTGGACATGCGCCACGGGCTGTTCTTCGTCTTCGCGATGCAGACGGTCATGCCGGTGGGCTTCGCGCTCATCGGCTGGTCGTGCGACAACAAGTACACGCTGCTCGGCGGCCTGCGCGCAGCCGCGCAGCTCATCAGCTATGAGATCCCGATGCTGCTCGCGGCCATGGGAGTGGTCATGTCGGTGGGCTCGATGCGGCTGACGGACATCGCCCAGGCGCAGGCGTCCGGGCCCTGGTTCATAGTGCGACAGCCGATCGGGTTCGTGATCTTCTCGCTCGCGGTGCTCGCCGAGATCAACCGCACGCCGTTCGACATGCCTGAGGCGGAGTCTGAGCTGGTCGCGGGCTACCACACCGAGTACTCCGGCATGAAGTTCGGCCTCGTCCAGCTTGCGGAGTACACGGCGCTACTGATGGGCTCGTACCTGATAGCGACCCTGTTCCTGGGCGGATGGAACATGCCGCTGCTGCCAGCTTCGCCCGTTTGGCTGTTCCTCAAGACCGTGCTGCTCATGACGTCGACGATGTGGTTTCGCGCCACGTTCCCGCGCCTGCGCGTCGACACGCTCATGGAGATGTCCTGGAAGATCCTCATCCCGGTGGCGCTCGCCAACATCATGCTCGTCGCGTCACTGATGCTCGTGCTGCCCAAGAGGTGGTTCTGACCATGTTCGGGCAGGGACTCCTCAAGGGACTCGGCATCACGTTCCAGCGGCTTCGCAGGCCCACGGAGACGCAGCTCTACCCGTATCAGCAGCCGGTACTACCGGCGACGTCGCGCATGTTCCTGGCCATGTACCACGACGAGGCCGGAGTCCCGGCGTGCAAGGCCTGCATGACGTGCCAGACGGGCTGCCCGGACCACGTCATCCGCATCGAGAAGGACACCGAGAACCCGAAGGTGCCGCTCAGCTTCACGGTCAACAGCGGCCGCTGCACGTTCTGCGGCATCTGCGTCGAGCTCTGCCCGTTCTCGGCGCTGCACTTCACCGGCGACTTCGAGCGAGCCACGTATCTGAAGTCCGACCTCATCTACAAACTGGTCGACGGCAGCCGCGCCACGGGCGAAGGAGAGGGGGAGCGGCATGGGCGCTGAGGCCACCTCCTGGTTCCTGTTCACCCTCATGGCGGTCGTCATCGTGGGCTGCTCCGTCGCGATGATGCTGAGCCGCAACTTCGTTCACAGCGCGGTGTTCCTCGCGGGAGCGCTGCTGTCCTTCGCCGGCCTCTATGCGCTTCTCGACGCGACGTTCCTGGCGCTGCTGCAACTGTTCATCTACGCGGGCGCCGTCACGGTCGTGGTGGTCTTCGTCGTGATGCTGACTTCGACCAGCGTGGTGGCCTTCGACAGCCTGCTGCAGCGCCAGACGTGGCTCGCGCTCGCCGTGGGCGTGGCTTTCGCGATCCCGCTCATCGACGCGCTGCGCACGCTCGCCGCGGCGCTTCCCCTCGCCGCGACGGCGCCAGGCGGTACGGAGGAGCTGGCCCGAGCGCTGCTCACCACGTACGTCGCGCCGTTCGAGATCTCGTCGGCCATCCTGCTCGCAGCCCTCGTCGGCGCCATCTACCTGGCCAGGGAGGCGAGCTGATGGTCCCTCCCATCGCTTTCCTGATACTGGGCGCGGTCGTCTTCCTCCTCGCGATGATCGGGTTCCTGACCAGGCGAAGCCTCGTACAGGCGCTCATGTGCCTGGAGCTCATGACGTCCGCCGTTGCGCTCACGTTCCTGGCGCTCGGTCGTGCACTCGGCGACCGCTCAATGACCGGGATGGTCTTCGCGACGTTCTGCATGGTCATCTCCGCGGCCGAGATCGGCATGGGCCTGGCGCTCGTGCTCCTGTACTTCCGCAAACACGGCTCCACCTCCACCGACGACCTCGACCTCATGAAGGGGTGAGCAGGTGCCCGTAGCGCTCACAGCAGCCCTCGTGCCCATACTGCCCGCAGCCGCCTTCGTGCTGCTGGTGGTTTTCGGGCGCCGACTGGGGGAGCGCAGTGGCTGGGTTGCCATCGGCGCCCTTGCCGGGTCGCTCGCGTGCGCTGTGGTGCTGCTCGTGCGCGCGCTGTCGGCGGAAGGCGAGCCGGTGGTGCACGCCACGTTCCGGTGGGCGACCATCGGGCGATTCGGGCTCGACTTCGGCGTCTATGTCGACGGGCTGTCGGCGTCCGTGCTCCTGATGGTGGCGATCGTGGCGCTCATGGTGTTCGTCTACGCGACGGGTTACATGCACGGCGATCCGCGCTACCCGTGGTTCTTCGCCGTCTTCTCGCTGTTCACGTGCTCGATGTTCGCGCTCGTGACCTCGGCCAACCTGCTGCAGCTCATGGTCTTCTGGGAGGTCATGGGCCTGTGCAGCTACCTGCTCATCGGGTTCTGGTTCGAGCGCGAGGAGGCGCGACGCGCGAGCATCAAGGCGTTCTTGACCACCCGCGTGGGCGACATGGGATTCCTGCTCGGCGTGGTCGTGCTGCTGGCGCGGGTCGGGACGCTGGACATCCCCGTGCTGATGCGAGCGGGGGAGACGACCGCGCGACCGGTCCTGCTCATCGCCTGCCTGCTGCTGTTCTGCGGCGCCGTGGGCAAGAGCGCGCAGTTCCCGCTCCACATCTGGCTCCCCGACGCGATGGCCGGCCCCACGCCGGTCTCCGGCCTGCTGCATTCCGCGACGATGGTGGCCGCTGGCGTGTTCCTGGTGGCGCGGATGTACCCCGTGTTCGAGGTGTCCGGCGCTCTGCCGTTCGTGGCGGGGGCGGGGATCGCCTCGGCGGTGTTCGGGGCATCGCTCGCGCTGACGGAGACGGACATCAAGCGCACGCTGGCCTACTCGACCATGAGCCAGCTCGGTTACATGATGGCCGCGCTCGGGATGGGCGGGTACGTGGCGGCCGTCTTCCACCTGATAACCCACGGCTTCTTCAAGAGCCTGCTGTTCCTGTCCGCCGGCTCGGTCATCCACGGGTCGGAGACGCAGGACGTCCGCGAGATGGGCGGCCTGGCCAAGACGATGAAGATCACCTCGATCGTCTATCTTGTTGGCGCCCTCGCTCTCGCGGGCATCCCGCCGCTCGCCGGCTTCTTCTCCAAAGACGCCATCCTGGTGTCGATGTGGGCTCCTGACGCAAAGGTCGCGACCCAAGCCCTGGGCCATCCGCTCTTCTTCGCGGCTCTGGCGACCGCGATGCTGACCGCCTTCTACATGTTCCGGCAGTACTTCATGGTGTTCACCGGTCCCGAGCAGCGTCACGCTCACGAGTCCCCGCGGGCCATGCTGGTCCCGATGGTCGTGCTGGCCGTGCTGACGTCCGTCGCGGGCGCGATCAACCTGCCCGGGCTGTTCCCCAAGCTCGGCGAGCTGCTCGTGCCCGGCGAGGTCGAGAACGCGCTGTGGTGGCTGATGCTGCTCTCGGCCAGCGCGGCGGCTACCGGCGTCTACATCGCCTGGGAGCAGAACCGCTCGCGCCTCGAGGGGGCCCACGATCGCAACGGCACGTTCGGCCTGGAGCGCGTGTACGGCTCGGTGTTCATCCAGCCGGTGTTCGCGGTCAGCGACTTCCTGCGACGGCTCAACATCGACGACATCGTGCAGCGCACGGTGCTCGACCCTGTGGTCGCCACCAGCGACTTCCTGCGACGCATGGACATCGACGTCGTGTACATGGCGGTCTTCGTGCGCCTCACGTCCGCCCTCGCCGAAGGCCTCAGCAGGGTCGACGTCTACGTGATCGACGGCGCGGTCAACCTCATCGGCCGGGCCGGTCTGCGAATCGCGGCCGCCCTGCGGCTCGTCGACATCCGGGCCATCGACGGCGGGGTGAACGCCGTCGGCGGCGGCACCGCGGCCATCGGCGGCTGGCTCAAGCGTCTACAGACGGGCGTTGTCGCGAACTACGCCCTGTTCATGCTGCTGTTCGGGATCATCATCTTCTACGTGGCGAAGGGGTTGGCACGATGACGGGACTGCCCGCTCTGACCATCCTGGTGGCGATGCCGCTGCTCTTCGGAGTGGCGACGCTGCTGCTACCCAGTGGCAACGATCGCGCGGTGAAGGTGCTCGGCATAGTCGGGACCTCCGCGGTGTTCGTCTGGACGGTGCTGATCATGGGCGCGTTCTCCACAGGCGCGCCCGGCATGCAGTTCGTGGAGGTGCGCGAGTGGGTGCCGGTCATAGGCATGACCTACCACCTGGGCATCGACGGCCTGTCCCTGCCGCTGGTGTTCCTGGCGTCGCTGCTGACCCTGCTGTGTGCGATCTACTCATGGCGACTCAAGGAGCAGGTCAAGACGTTCTTCTTCCTGCTATTCCTGCTGCAGGTGGGCATGATCGGGGTCTTCATCGCCTTGGACGGCATCATGTTCTACGTGTTCTGGGAGATCGTGCTGGTGCCGATGTTCTTCATGATCGGCATCTGGGGCGGGGAGCGCCGCCGATACGCTTCCGTCAAGTTCTTCATCTACACGCTCATCGGCTCGGTGGTGATGCTGCTCGGGCTCATGCTCCTGTACATGTGGGGCCCCAAGACCTTCGACCTCGTCGAGATCGCGAAATGGGGGCAGGCCGGCAAGTTCGGCATGCAGCAGCAGCTGTGGATCTACGGCTGCTTGTTCCTCGGCTTCGCGGTCAAGGTGCCGATATTCCCCTTCCACACCTGGCTTCCCGACGCGCATGTCGAGGCGCCCACGGTCGGGTCCGTGCTGCTGGCCGGCGTGTTGCTCAAGATGGGCGGCTACGGCTTCCTGCGCATCTCGCTGCCGGCGCTGCCGTACGCGTTCAAGTACTTCTCGTTCTCGCTGGGCCTGTTGGGTGTCATCGGCATCGTGTACGGCGCCGCTGTCGCTCTCACCCAAAAGGACCTCAAGAAGATGGTCGCCTACTCCTCGGTGTCGCACATGGGCTTCGTGGTCCTGGGCATCGCGTCCGCCACGGTGGCCGGGATCGACGGCGCGGTGATGCAGATGTTCAACCACGGCATCATCACCGGCATGCTGTTCTTCTTGGTGGGGATGATCTACGAGCGCTATCACACCAAGGAGATCGCGAGACTCAAAGGCATCGTCACGACTATCCCGGTCCTGGGCGTGATCGTCGCCTTCGCGTCCTTCGCCTCACTGGGGCTTCCCGCGCTGTCGGGCTTCGTCGGGGAGTTCATGACGCTCTTCGGCGGCTATCAGGCATTCGGCTGGGTCGCCGGCATCTCGGTCATCGGGATCGTGCTGACTGCGGCGTACTTCCTCCGGATGCTGCAGCAGTGCGTGTTCTCGCCGCCCACCGAGGATTCGGCGATCTGCGAGATGCCGTGCGAACTGAGGGCCACCGAGTTCCTGCCCCTCGTGCCTCTCATGAGTTTCGCGCTGTTCCTCGGGCTGTATCCGCAGCCGTTCCTGGCGATCATCAACCCCGCGGCCACCGCGCTCGCCGCGATCATCGGGCGGTGAGGTGTACCTGAACGCCTGGCTCGCATGGTCGCCTGAGATCGTTCTCACCCTGGCATGGGCAGGCATGCTCGTGTGTGGGGCGCTATGGCCGCGCACGCACCCGTACATGAGGCACGCCACGCTCGCCGCCCTCCTGATCGCGCTGGGGCTCGCCGGACTCGTGGCGGCCAACGCCCACTCGCTCTATGGTCTCTACTTCTCGGAAGCCGCGAAGTTGGATTCGGTGACCACGTTCGGACGCCTGTTGTTCGGCTCGGCTGGAGTGCTTGTCGTGCTGGCATCGTGGGACGTGCACGGCGAGGAGAACGCGGTCGAGTTCTTCGGGCTGTTCGTGCTGTCACTGCTCGGCGAGGTCGTCATCGTGTCCGGACAGAACCTGCTGATGCTGTTCTTGGGCATCGAGTTGCTGGCCCTGCCCACATATGCGCTCATCGCCATCCACAAGACGCGCGCCCGGGCTATCGCGGCGGGTCTCAAGTACTTCCTGCTGGGAATGTTCGCCAGCGTGGTGATGCTGTACGGCATGGCTTTGCTGTACGGCTCGCTCGGAACCATCAGCTACGTTCACGCGCTGTTCCCGGACCCTTCGCACCTGTCCGCGGCCCGGCTCGGCGTCCTGCAGTTCGCGTTCTTCTTCCTCATCCTCGGCCTCGGATTCAAGGTCACCGCGTTCCCGTTCCACTTCTGGAGCCCGGATGTGTACGCGGGCGGCTCGACGCAGGTCGTGGCATACATCTCGACCGTCCCCAAAGTCGCCATCATGCTGGCGATCTTCCGCATCCTCGGCCCCGCGTTCTCGACCGGCTACCCGATCGCGAAGTGGTTCCTCATCGCGATCGCGGTGCTCTCGATGGTCTACGGCAACATCGTGGCACTCATGCAAGACGACGTGCGAAGGATGCTCGCGTACTCGGGAGTCGCGAACACGGGCTACATGCTCATCGCGATCATCGCGGGCGGCGCGGACTCGCAGGCGGCGCTGCTGTTCTTCCTGGTGGTCTACACCTTCGGGAACCTCGGCGCCTTCTTCGTCGTGCTCGGGATGGGGGAGGACCGCCACATCACGATCGGCGACTTCGACGGACTCGCGCGACGCTATCCTGTGCTGGCGCTGGCCATGGGTTGCTTCCTGTTCTCGCTGGCCGGAACGCCTCCGCTCGCCGGATTCTTCGGCAAGTTCGCGCTCTTCAAGTCCGCGGTCGCGCACGGGCTTCCCCTGCTCGCGCTGGTGGGTCTGGTGACCACCGTCATCTCCGTCGGCTACTACCTCAAGATCGCTTCCAACATGTACGGCGACCTCGTGCAGCGTGATCTGCCGGAGGGGCGCGCGATCGAGCGCATCCCGGTGCCGCTTCGCATCGCGCTGGTCCTGGCCGTGACAGCGACGCTCGTCACCGGGGTCCTCGGCATCCCGCTGTTCCTCGGCGCCCTCTGAGGCGTCACGTCCGAGGGTCTGCCCTGCACCTCGCACGAGCGCAGCCCTCTCCGCTTGCGCTATCCTGCTGGAGAGGGTCGGCACCATGGGGGCCGGTCACCACACAGAGGAGCCGAGCATGTCACAAGAGACTGTCCGCGTGGCCGTCGTCGGAGGCGGGCGCACTGGTACGCCGCTGCTGGAACGGTTCATCGATGTGCCCTACATCGACGTCGTCGGGGTAGCTGACGTCGACCCCGACAGCCCCGGCGCCGCCATGGCGCGCAGCAACGGCATCTTCTTCACCACCGATGCCTTGGTCTTCGCCGCCAAGGGCGACGAGATCGACCTGCTCATCGAGGTCTCCGGCGACACCTCTCTCAAGCGCCAGCTCAAGGATGCCTTCATCCAGGAAGGCAACCGGCACACGATCATCCTGCACGACTTGGTCGCACGACTGATGATCAGCCTCGTCGAAGACTCCGACACGCTCATTCCGTCGATGCACCCTGAGGACAACGGCATCGGCTAGATCGGATCCCCGCCCGGGACAGGCGCAGCGAAGTCCCGGGCATCACCCGCCCGCACACGGAAGAGACGACCCGAGCATGAGCAACGTAGTGCGCATGAGCGCCCTGTACGCGCCGACTTTGAAGGAAGACCCGGCGGAGGCCGATGTGACGTCGCACAGGGTCCTGCTCCGCTCGGGGATGATCCGAAAGACCGCCGCCGGCGTCTACAGCTTCCTTCCACTCGGCTGGCGCAGCCTCCGCAAGATCGAGCAGATCGTGCGCGAGGAGATGGACGCGATCGGATCACAGGAGATGCTCATGCCCGCCATGCAGCCAGCCGAGCTGTGGCTCGAGTCGGGCCGCTGGGACGTCTACGGGCCCGAGCTCATGCGCCTGAAGGACCGCCATGGGCGGGACTTCTGCCTGGGTCCGACGCACGAGGAGCTGATCACCTCGCTCGTGCGGCACGATGTCCGCTCGTACCGCGAGCTGCCCCTTTCTCTCTACCAGATCCAAGTCAAGTTCCGCGATGAGATCAGGCCTCGTTTCGGGCTGCTTCGCGGCCGCGAGTTCATCATGAAGGACGCCTACAGCTTCCACGCCTCGCAAGAATCTCTGCAGGAGACGTACGAGGCGATGTCGAGAGCCTATGCGCGCATCTGCGAGAGGCTGGGTCTCGATTTCCGTCCGGTCGAGGCGGACTCCGGACAGATCGGCGGCAAGGTCACGACCGAGTTCATGGCGCTCGCGGACGAGGGCGAAGCGGCTTTGGTCTACTGCGAGGATTGCGACTTTGCCGCCAATGCCGAGGCGGCCTCCACCGTCGTGCCGCGGCACCCGGCGGTCACCGTCGCCCGTCCGATGGAGAAGGTCCACACCCCGGACATCCACACGATCGCGGAACTGGCCGACTTCGTCGGCATCTCCGCGCACGACACCGTCAAGACGATGGCGGGCGTCGTCGACGATCCGGCCTCGCCCGATCATGGCCGTCTGGCCTTCTTCCTGGTCCCGGGTGACCGGGAGCTCAATCCCATCAAGGCGGGTTTGGCCGTCGCGGGCGTTCGGCTTCTCGACGAGGCCGAGTTCGCGACGTTCGACATCCCCAAGGGCTCTCTCGGCCCGGTCAACACCAAGCCTGGCACCATCGTGGTGGCCGAGAACGCCCTTCGCGACGAGGTCTCGTGGGGTGTGGGCGCGAACGAGGACGGCTACCACTTCCTGCACGCGATGCCCGGGCGCGACTTCGAGGTGGGCCGATGGGCCGACCTGGTCGTGGCTCAGGCTGGCGACGGGTGTCCTGTATGCGGCACTCCGCTGCTCGGGGCGCGCGGGATCGAGGTCTCCCAGGTCTTCCAGCTCGGCACAAAGTACTCCGAATCGATGGGCGCGACGTTCACTGCGGAGGACGGCAGCGAGAAGCCGTTCCTCATGGGCTGCTACGGTGTCGGCGTCTCCAGGTCTCTGGCGGCCGTCATCGAGCAGCGAGCCGACGAGATGGGTGTCGCATGGCCTGTCACCGTTGCTCCACTCGAGGTCGCGGTGATCCCGCTCGCGGTCGACGGCGAGGTCGCTGACACGGCGGAGAACCTTGCCATCCGATTGGCCGAAGCGGGCATCGAGACGGTCATCGACGACCGTGACGAGCGCGCCGGCGTCAAATTCGCGGACGCCGACCTCATCGGCTGGCCATACCAGGTCGTCGTTGGCAAGAGAGGCGTCGCCGAGGGTATCGCCGAGGTCAAGGACCGCGCGAGCGGCGAGCGGACATCGGTGGCACTGACCGAGGTAACGGAGCACGTCGCCGCGCTGGTCGCCTCCGCCCGGGCCGCGCTCGCGCCCAAGACCGCTCACCCGGCCGGGTAGCGTCGTGAACCCGACGACCCGCCGAGCGCTCCTGGCCGCAGTGGTCGTCTTGGAGATCGTGCTGCTGGCGGTGCTGACTTACGCGGGCGCCGGTTCGCCGATGGCCGGTATCGCCGTGAGACGTGGAACGGCGCTGATCGAGGCGGATAACCAGACGGGTGTCATGGACTCCATACGTGTCGTGCGCGTGGTCGCGCCGGCAGCCTCCTGGATCGTCGTTCGGCTGGACGCGAACGGCGCGCCGGGCATGCCGGTGGGCACCAAGCGCGTCCCGGCGGGAACCACCACCGCGGCCGAGGTGAAGCTCACTTCCATGGGCGACCTGACACCCGCGCTGTGGATCTCGCTCTTCGCAGACGGAGGAACGCCGGGCGTGTTCGAGGCGAACATGGCCGACATGGCGACCAGCAGGGACAAGCCGTACGTGGTCGATGGCCGTGCGGTCGTCGCCCGCGTCGGAGTGGCTCAGGTCGGAGCCTCCGCGCGAAAAGGGAGCGCGTCGGTGACGGGAGCGACACTCACCACCCCGCGCCTGGTCACCATCGCGAGCGTCACCGTCCCCGACGCCTCATGGGCCGTCGTCGAGTTCGCGGCGGGCACCCCCCGCGCCGGCGCCATCCTCGGGATCGCACCTGTCGCTGCCGGGACGGAGACCGATGTTCTCGTCCCGCTGAGCTCGGACCCTGCGGGAGATGCCATCCGGGTCTCCCTTCGCCGAGACGCGGGGAAGCTCGGCCGGTTCGACCTCGCGGACGACGACGTCTACCGCGTCGGGGCCGCATTCGTCACCGCTGCGGTCCGAATGCCCTGACACGCGACCCGGCGGGAGGGCTTCGACGGCGCCGCGAACACCCCTTCGACGTTGACCGGCCCGCACGCGACGGGTAGAATCCACCTGCGGTACTGAAGGACAGGCTGGCTGCGAGAAGTGGGCTCAATGCTCGCTTCTTTTGTTCTGCGAAGAAGGAGGTCTGCACACCATGGCATCATCCGATCTTGCCACCACGCTGACCGCCCTTCTCGAACCTCGGGCCGAGGAGCACAAGCTCCAGCTCGTCGCGGTCGAAGTCGTCGGTCACAAGCACGCGCCTACCGTGCGCGTATACCTGGACCGTGACGGAGGCATCGACATCGCGGCGATCTCCGCAGCCAACGAATGGATCGAAGAGGCACTCGACGGAGTCAAGCAGCTCTCCGACTCCTACACACTCGAGGTCTCATCGCCCGGGATCGAACGTCCGCTGCGCCGACTCGTCGACTTCGAGCGGTTCGTCGGCAGCACCGCGGACATCCGCACCGAGATGGCCGTCGATCGCCGCAAGCGCTTCAACGGGACCATCACCGGCGTCGAGGGCTCGGATGTCCTCGTCGACGTGGACGGCTGTGCATACCGCGTCCCGCACCACGCCATCACCAAGGCGAAATTGCGAGTGACGATCGACTTCGGACAGGAAGGGAAGGGCGAATCGGCATGAGTTCCGAGCTTATGGACGCCCTCCGCGCACTTGCGCGCGAGAAGAACATAGATGAGCTGGGCATGCTCGACAGGCTCGAGTCCAACCTCGCCCAGACCTACAGGAAGATCCTCGACCTCGAGAACGACTGTCGCGTGGTCATCGACCGGGAGACCGGCAAGATCCGCGTCTACGAGCTCGTCCCGGTGGGCGGCACCGAGGAAGAGCCGGTGTTCGAGGAGCAGGACGTGACTCCCGCGGATGTCTCGCGCACCGCCGCTCAGACCGCGAAGAGCGTCATCCTCGGCATGATCCGCGATGCCGAGCGCGAGCAGATCTTCGACGAGTATCAGGACCGGGTGGGCGACTCCGTCACTGGCACCGTCCAGCAGTCGGACTCGCGCTACACACTCATCAAGTTGCGAGAAGGCGTCGAGGCGCTTCTGCCGCCCAACGAGCAGCCGCCGACGGAGCGCTACGACCACAACCAGCGCATCAAGGCCTACATCATCGACGTACGCAAGACGACGAAGGAGCCTTCCATCGTCGTGTCGCGTACGCACCCCGGCCTGCTCAAGCGCCTCTTCGAACTCGAGGTCCCCGAGATCTACGACGGCATCGTCGAGATCAAGTCGGTGGCGCGCGAGCCGGGCATGCGCTCCAAGATCGCGGTCTCCTCGCGCGAGCCGGGCCTCGATCCGGTGGGCGCCTGCGTCGGTCCCAAGGGTTCCCGCGTGCGCATGGTGGTCGCCGAGCTTCGCGGCGAACGCATCGATGTCGTGCCGTGGTCGGACGACGCGGCGACCTTCGTGGCGCACGCTCTGTCCCCGGCGAAGGTCAACAACGTCATCATCTCCGACCCCGAGCACTCCGCCACGGTCATCGTCCCCGACGACCAGCTCTCGCTGGCCATCGGCAAGGAGGGGCAGAACGCCCGCCTCGCCGCGAAGCTGACCGGATGGCGCATCGACATCAAGTCCTCGTCTCAGGCGGTCACGGCCGGGTTGGCCAAACCTGCCGCCGGCGGCGGGGAGACGTCCGCGGACCAGGGCGACGGCCGCTGCGAAGCGGTCACCGCGTCCGGCATCCGGTGTCGCAACAAGTCGCGCCCCGGCAGCCGCTTCTGCGGGCTGCACGAGAAGGAGGAAAGCCGGTAGAGATGAAGGCTCGCAAGGCGCCCATACGCACATGCATCGGGTGTGGGGCCTCGTCCGACAAACGAGGGTTCGTCCGCGTCGTCCGCACGCCTGAAGGCGACGTCGTGGTGGATCCGTCGGGCAAGAGCAACGGTCGCGGCGCGTACGTGTGCGCCGATCTCGAGTGCTTCGAGGCGGCCGTCCGCAGGCGCCGGTTCTCATCGGCGTTGCGTGTGAACATGAACGAGGACGATACGGACCGGCTGAGAGAGGCTTTCGAGCGGCTGCTGGTCGGATAGGACCGACCGCTCCATAAGGGATGGTGACGCACGTGCCTAGCATGCGAGTACATGAGCTGGCCAAGGAATTCGGGATGACCTCTTCGGAGCTCCTCGAGAAGATCCAGGCCATGAAGATACCGGCGAAGAACCATGCGTCGACGCTGGTCGACGCCTACGTCGACAAGATCCGGAAGAACCTCGGGCCGGAGATCGCGGAGCGACAGATGGAGCTCGAGGCCGAGCGCACGCGCTTGGCCGTCATCGAGGCCGAACGCGCCGCCGAAGAGGCTGCCCGTCTGGCCGCCGAAGAGGCTGCCCGCGCCGCGGAAGAGGCTGCCCGCACCGCCGAGGAGCAGGCCGCGCGCGCTGTCGCCGAGGCTGCCGAAGCCGCCGAAGTGAAACGCCACGCGGACGAGGAGGCCCGCCGCCGCGCCGAGGCGGAGGCCGAGGCTGCGCGCAAGGCCACCGAGGCCGAGGAAGCCCGCGCCAAGGCCGAGGCCGAGGGCGCCCGCAAGGCCGAGGAAGCCCGCCTCGAGGCGGAGGAGAAGGAACGCTACCGCCAGATGGCCAAGGAGGCCGAAGCGGTCACGTCGACGGTCAGCCAGTCGGTCGTCGAGCAGGCGAAGCAGGTGGCCGCGGCCACGGCGCCGCAGCCCGGCGGGCGCAAGGGCAAGAAGGGCAAGAAGCCTTCCGGGCGTCGGGAGAACAACGAGGCGCCGGGACCTGTCATGTCAGCTGGACCGGTCAGCGTCTCGATCGACGGCATCCTCACCATCAAGGAAGGTGCGACAGTCGGCGAGTTCGCCTCGGCTCTGGGTCTGCCCACGAGCGAGATAATCAAGCGCCTGTTGCTGATAGGCGACATCCACACCGTCAACCAGGTCATGGCCGCCTCCACCATGGACAAGATCGCCGAAGAATTCGGCGTGCTACTCGACATCGTCGCGCCGGACGTGGAGTTCGAGGAAGAGATAATCGACGATCCCGCGGACCTTGTCCCCAAAGCCCCGGTCGTCACGGTCATGGGTCACGTCGACCACGGCAAGACGTCGCTGCTGGACGCCATCCGCTCAACGGGTGTGGCCGCCACCGAAGCCGGCGGTATCACGCAGCACATCGGTGCCTCCGTCGTCACGCACAACGGCAAGAAGATCACCTTCATCGACACCCCGGGCCACGAAGCGTTCACGCAGATGCGTGCCCGTGGCGCGAACATGACCGACATCGCCATCCTGGTCGTGGCGGCCGACGACTCGGTCATGCCGCAGACGCTGGAGGCTATCGACCACGCGCGGGCCGCCGAGGTGCCGATCATCGTGGCGGTCAACAAGATCGACAAGGACGGCGCGAACCCCGAGCGGGTCCGTACCGAGCTGTCCGAGCGCGGCGTCATCCCCGAGGAGTGGGGCGGCGACACGATCTTCGTCGACGTGTCGGCCAAGAAGCACGTCAACATCGACGAGCTGCTTGAGACTATCCTGCTCGTCGCGGAGGTGGCCGAGCTCAAGGCCAACCCGACCGCCCCTGCCCGCGGTGTGGTCATCGAGGCCAAGCTCGACCGCGGTCGCGGACCTGTGGCCACCGTCCTCGTCCAGCGCGGCACGCTGCACGTAGGCGATGCGCTCGTGGCCGGTACCGCCCATGGACACGTTCGTGCGCTCGTCGATCCCAAGGGCAAGCATCTCCATTCCGTCGGTCCTGCCGACGCCGTCGAGGTCCTCGGGCTGTCCTCGCTCCCGTCCGCCGGTGACGATTTCAAGGTCACCCCGGACGACCGCGCGGCCCGTCAGATCGCCGAGGAGCGCGACCTCAAGAAGCGCCTGCTCGCACACGAGCAGAAGGAGCACGTCTCCCTCGACGACCTCTTCGCGCGTATCCAGGAAGGCGTCCAGGACCTCAACCTCATCATCAAGGCCGACACCCAAGGCTCGATCGAGGCCCTCAAGGACTCACTGGACAAGATCGACCAGGCCGAGGTGTGCATCCGCGTCCTGCACTCGGGCGTCGGTGCCATCACCGAGACCGACATCACGCTGGCCGACGCGTCCGACGCGATCGTCATCGGCTTCAACGTTCGGCCGGAGCCCAAGGCGAAAGCGCTTGCCGAGACCGAGAAGGTCGACCTGCGCCTGTACCGCGTGATCTACAAGATCATCGAGGACATCAACGCCGCGCGCGTCGGCATGCTGGCCCCGACGATCGAGGAGCAGGAGACGGGCGTCGTCGAAGTGCGCGAGCTGTTCCGCGTTCCCAAGATCGGTGTCATCGCGGGCTGCTACGTGCAGTCGGGTGAGATCCACCGCGACGACCAGGTCCGCGTGGTCCGCCAGGGCACCATCATCTTGGACGGCAAGCTCCACTCTCTGCGCCGTTTCAAGGACGACGCGAAGTCGGTCAAGGCCGGCTACGAATGCGGCATCGGGATCGAGAACTTCCAGGACCTCAAGGAGGGCGACATCATCGAGGGCTACAAGACCATCGAGGTCGCCCGCGAGGAGTAGTTCCGGTGAAGTCGTACTCACGTGCCCGCCGTACCGACGAGTCGGTGCGCCAGGCACTCGCACAGATCATCATGACCGAGGTGAAGGACCCGCGCGTCGAGCTCGTGACCGTTACCTCGGTCGTGGTGAGCCCCGATCTGCGTCACGCCAACGTGTTCATCACGACACACGGCGACAAGGCGCGCTACAAGGAAGCCTTGGCGGGGCTGCAGTCGGCGAAGGGGCGCCTTCGCTCCGCGCTGGGCCGCGAACTCGTCATGAAGTATGTGCCTGACCTGCACTTCTTCATCGACGCATCGGTCGACGAGGGCATGCGCATCGCCGAGGTCCTGCATGAGTTGCGCGACTCCGTCCGCTCCGACGAGCAGACCGCCGCGGATGAGGCCGCCTCTGCGGACGAGGTCGACGAGGGCGGGGAGTAGCGCCATGCGCGCTCGTCTGGACTGGGCCGGTGCTTCCTCCGCGCTGACGGACGCCGGCTCGGTCGTGGTGTGCGCGCACGTGGACCCAGATGGCGACGCCATCGGCTCGGTGCTGGCGGCCAGCCTCGCGCTGCGCTCGCTGGGCGTGGCCGCCGTCCCGACCTTGGCGGATGACTCTCCGGTGCCGGTCACCTACTCGTTCCTGCCGGGCTGCGACATGTTCGTGCGCTCAGCGGACATCCCAGCGCCCGACGTCTTCCTGGCACTGGACACGCCGAACCCGGCACGTCTGGGCTCGGCGTGGGGACTGGCCGACGACGCCAGGCTCGTGGTCGTCGCCGACCACCATCCGGACAACAGGCGTTTCGGCGACGTGGAGCTCTTCGACCCGCGCGCGGCCGCGACGGGGCAGATCGTCTGGCGGCTGCTGCGGCACTTGGGCGTGGAGCCCACGCCCGACATCGCGCACTGCCTCTACGTCGCCCTCATGACCGACACCGGGCGCTTCTCCTACGGCAACACGGACTACCGGGCGCTCCGCGACGCCGCGAACATGGTGATCGCAGGTGCCGACCCGTACGCCGCATACGACGCCACGTATGAACGTCGCAGCCCGGGCTCGCTCCGACTGCTCGGCCTCGCCCTCTCGCGGGTCACGGTCGCCAACGACGGCCGCGTGGCGTACTCGTGGGTGAGCGAAGACGACCTCGTCGCGACCGGCACGACCATGCCGGAGACTGAGAACCTCGTCGATGCCGTACGTCAGCTCGGCGGGGTGGACGCCGTGTTCCTGGCCAAGGTGGTCGATGGCGGGGTGCGCCTGTCGCTGCGCTCCAAGACCGGCGCTGATGTCGGCGCTGTGGCTCGGGCGCTCGGCGGGGGTGGACACTCCGCGGCTGCGGGAGCCACGGTCCAAGGCGACTTGGACGACGCGCTCGCGGCGATCCTGCCGCTGTTGCCCGGAGGCGCCGCGCGATGAGCGCGAGGCGGCGCGGCGCCACTGACCTCGCCGGCATCCTGCTCGTGGACAAGCCCGCCGGCCCCACCAGCCACGACGTCGTCGCGGCCGTGCGCCGCGCGACGGGGGAGGGACGCGTGGGACACGCCGGCACCCTGGACCCTATGGCTACCGGGCTGCTCGTTGTGCTGGTGGGCCCGTATGCGCGCCTGGAGCCGTACCTCTCGTCAGCGACCAAGTCCTATGAGGCCACGATCACCTTCGGGTCGGCAACAGACACCGACGATGCGGAGGGCGAAGTCGTGGCCACAGCGGACATCCCGTCACGCGTTGTGCAAGCCGGCCATGCGCGCGAGGCTCTGGCCGCCATTATCGGCGACGGCACCCAGACACCACCGGCGTACTCCGCGATCAAGGTCGCGGGGCGCACGGCGTACGAAGCCGCGCGGGCCGGCGAGGCGCTGGAACTGGCGGCGCGCACGATCACGATCTCCCGCGCGGAGCTGCGCGCGATTCGTGAGGACCCGGCTTCCTGGGACGTGACCTTGACCGTCTCGAAGGGCACCTACATCCGCGCGATCGCCCGAGACATCGGCGAGTCCGAGGGTACGCGCGCGCACCTCACGGCCCTGCGCCGCACGCAGGCGGGGACTTTGAGTCTCGCCGACGCCCGCCCGCTCGAGACCGTGACCGCCGAGGCCATGAGTGGCGGGCCGTCCGCCGTCCGCGCGATGTTCGCCGACCCGCTGGCGGCGCTGGATCTGCCGTGTGTGGCGTCCGACCGCGCCACCGTCGTGACCGGCAAGCGCATCCCGAGCGCGCTCGCGTCGGCGGAGGCGCGGGACGGGTCACGCGTAGCGGTCACGGTGGATGGCATCCTCGCTGCCGTCTACCGAGTGGCCGGCGACGCGCTGTTGCCCGAGGTCGTGCTTCTGCGGGGCGATCCCGCATGACGCGCATCCTGACTTGGAAGCCCGGCATGGAGCCGCTCGATGCTACCGTCGCGGCCATCGGTGTGTTCGACGGCGTCCACGTCGGCCATCAGGCGCTCATCCGCGATGCGGTCCTGCTCGCCCGCACCAAGAGCGCCCTGTCCGCGGTCATCACGTTCGACCGCGATCCCGACCAAGTTGTCTCTCCAGCCTCGGCCGCTCCGCAACTCCTCGACCTCGACGATAAGCTGAGCCTTCTCGCTGACCAGGGGCCGGACGTGGTGCTCGTCATCCCGTTCGACGAGCATGTGGCAGCCATGCCGCCTCTCGTGTTCCTGGACGAGGTGCTGGTCGCAGCCGCGCAGCCGGTCGCCGCGGTGGTCGGCTACGACTTCAGATTCGGCCACCGCGCGGAAGGCGACGTCGACGTGCTCGTCCGCTACGGTGCCGAGCACGAGTTCACGGTGCTCGCCCACGACTTGGTGCGCGCCGGCGGCGCGCCGGTCACGTCGACCCGCATCCGCGGGCTGGTGAGCGCCGGCGACATGACGGGCGCGGCCGCGCTGCTCGGCCGTCCGCATCGGCTCAAAGGCATCGTCGTGCCGGGTCGGCACTCCGGACGCGAACTCGGCGCGCCGACCGCCAACCTGGAGATCGCGACGTTCGCGGCGCTGCCGGCTGACGGCGTGTACGCGGCGTCGACCGTGATCGAGGGTATCGCCGCTCCCGCCGCCGTCTCGGTCGGCGTGCCGCCCACGTTCCCGACGGCCACCGCCGTGCTCGAGGTCCACGTGGTGGGCTTCAGTGGTGACCTGTACGGGCGCACGCTCGGCGTCGAGTTCCTGGAGAGGATCAGGGACCAGCGACGGTTCGAGTCGACGGGGGAGCTGGCGGCGCAGATCGCGGAGGACGTGGGACGGGTGCGCGAAGTGTTCGAGAGGTAGGCCGCTCCTTGCTCTTCACGCTCTTCGCGTGATTGCGCACGGAGCTGGTGCCCGTTCTTGGCGCGCCGGTTGCACAGTGTCAGGGTCGAACGACACTCATCGGTCTCCCGTCGAACCCGGAGGCACGCCGTGACCAAGCATAAGAAACACACTCCCGCGAGCGCCAAGCCCGCCGCCAAACCGAACTCCAAGCCAGCCGTCAAGGCGGCTGCATCCAGGAAGCTGTGGCTGATCGCAGCCGGGGTCGCCGCCGTCATCGTCATCGCGCTGATGGTCGCCACCAACGGCGGTGGAGCCAAGCAGGGAAGCGGTCCCGCATCGGCCGTGGCGTCGACCGCAGGAGTCTCGACCGCCGGCACTCCGTCCGAGGAAGCCAAGTACATCGGACGTCTGTTGCCCGCTGGCTACCAGGAACCGAAGGTCGCCGACGTCGCCGTGTATACCGGCGTGACCGAGATGACGGAGATCAAGGCCGCACAGACCGACGTGCAGGTCTCCATCCCGGCCGCAAAGCTGGTGGAGAGCAAGATCGTCTACTTCGAGTACACCAAGCCCGGGTCGAAGCCGATCCCGATGATGGCGTACGTCAAGCCGTCCGGAAAGGCCTTTGTGGGCATCAGCTACTGCCCCCCGTGCCAAGGCCAGCGCCAGCGCGTCGATGCGGACCTGACCCTGACCTGCTCCTCGTGCGGCACGAAGCGCAACCTCGAGACTGGCGTCGGGATCAGTGGGGCCTGCAAGCTTTACCCGATCGATGAGCTCCCTGCCAAGATCGTGGGCGGCAACATCGTCGTCGACCGCAGCGCCATCGACTCGTGGACCCCGCAGCCGATCGACCGCAAGGTCGGGTAGCTCAGGCTCACATCCGCTCGACCGATCAGCCATGGCGCCCCCGCGCAGTGGCTGATCGCCGCACCGGCAGGCCCGATCGGATCGGCGCCGAGTGGCTGCTACGCCGTGTGGTACACTACATCGGCTTCACTGACAGGCCCCGCGCTTGGAGTTGCGCATCTCACCGACGCAGCACTCGGCCGGAGGCGACGAGTACGTAGTGGAAAGGTGAACATCATGCCGCTCGCCAAGGACACCAAGGCCACGATCATCGCGGACCACGCGAAGACCGACGGCGACACCGGGTCCCCCGAAGTTCAGATCGCGCTGCTCACGCAACGCATCCGCGACCTCACCGAGCATCTCCGTGAGCACAGCCACGACCACCACTGCCGGCGCGGGCTGCTCAAGCTTGTCGGCCAGAGGCGCCGCCTGCTCAACTACCTGAAGAAGAACGACATCGAACGATACCGCGCGATCGTCGTCAAGCTCGGGCTGCGCAACTAACGCCGCGGAACCACACCGACTGCAACGGGAGCGGGGGTACGAAGCCCTCGCTCCCGCGCATAATACGAAAGGAACGGTTCGACAAGGAGCGCATCGCACGAAGCGACGTTCCACGAGGCGCCGGCAAAGACGATGGGGAGATGCCCCGGCCGGCATTTTAAGGAAGAGGAAGAGGAATGGGAAAGGTAACCGAAACGTTCGAACTGTACGGTAAGTCTTACACGCTCGAGACCGGCGAGTTGGCCAAGTTGGCCGGCGGCGCAGTGGTCGTGCGGCAGGGCGACACGATCGTCTTGGTCACCGCCACGGCATCGAAGACCCCGAAGGACCTGGACTTCTTTCCGCTGACGGTGGATTTCGAAGAGCGCATGTACGCCGCAGGCAAGCTGCCCGGCGGCTTCATCAAGCGCGAGAGCCGACCGAGCGAGAAGGCCGTGCTTACCGCACGCATGATCGACCGCCCGATCCGCTCGTCGTTCGCGGACGGCTTCCGCAACGAGGTGCAGATCATCGCCACGGTGCTCTCCGCCGACCAGATCAACCAGCCCGACGTGATCTCCATCATGGGAGCGTCGTCAGCACTGCTCGCCGCCGGCATCCCCTTCGAGGGCCCGCTGGCCGGCGTCCGCGTCGTCCGTGACGCGGATGGCGCCTTCATCGTGAACCCGTCGTTCGAAGAGGCCGAGGCGTCCGATCTCGACCTAATCGTCGCCGGCTCCAAAGACGCCGTGTACATGCTCGAAGCCGGCGCGCACGAGGTCACCGAGGAGGATATGCTCGCGGCCCTCATGTTCGCGCAGGAAGCCATCACCGCGTTCTGTGAGGTGCAGGAGCGCTTCCTGGCCAAGCTCGAGATCACGCCGATGATCGTTCCCGTGCACCAGATCGATCCGGCGCTCATCGATCGCATCTTCGCGGCCGGCGCAGACAAGATGAAGGTAGCGCTGCACAACGCGGACAAGATGTCTCGCATGGCAGACGTCCAGGCGGTCAAGGACCAGATCCTCGCCACCTTCACACCCGAGGAGATGGCCGCTGACGGCAAGGACATCAAGGCGGTCCTCAAGAAGCTCGAGAAGAAGACCATGCGCACGATGGTTCTCGAAGAGGGGGAGCGTGCCGACGGCCGCGCCCTCGACGAGGTGCGCGAGATCACCACGACCGCCGGTTACCTGCCCCGCAGCCATGGCTCAGGCCTGTTCACCCGCGGTCAGACGCAGGTCCTCTCGGTACTGACACTCGGCATGCTCTCCGAGTGGCAGCGCATCGACACCATCGACGTGGCCGAAGGCAAGCGCTACATCCACCACTACAACTTCCCACCGTTCTCCGTGGGCGAGACGGGCTTCATGCGCGGTCCGAAGCGTCGCGACATCGGTCATGGTGCTCTCGCCGAGCGCGCCCTGCTCCCGGTGGTCCCCGCCGAGGAGGACTTCCCGTACACGCTCCGCATCGTCTCCGAGGTGCTGGCGTCCAACGGTTCGTCCTCGATGGGCTCCGTGTGCGGATCTACCCTCGCGCTCATGGACGCAGGCGTGCCGATCTCGGCCCCGGTCTCCGGCATCGCGATGGGACTCATCAAGGAGGGTGACGATGTCGCCATCCTGACCGACATCCAAGGTCTCGAGGACTTCCTCGGCGACATGGACTTCAAGGTCGCCGGCACCGCCGACGGCATCACCGCCATGCAGATGGACAACAAGGCCAAGGGCCTGTCGGTCGACATCCTTCGCAAGGCACTCATGCAGGCGAAGGAAGGCCGCGCGTTCATCCTCGCGAAGATGCTCGAGTCGATCGCCGAGCCGCGAGCCGAGCTCTCCGAGTTCGCGCCGCGCGTGATCACCATCAAGATCCCGGTCGACAAGATCCGCGACATCATCGGCCCGGGGGGCAAGATGATCCGCTCGATCATCGAGGCCACGGGCGCCGACATCGACGTCAACGACGACGGCACCATCTACATCGCCAGCCGTGACCAGGGTGGCGAGGAGGCGGTCAAGCGTATCCAGATGATCACCAAGGACCCGGAGATCGGCGAGAAGTTCATGGGTCAGGTCGTCGGGATCCAGGCGTTCGGCGCCTTCGTCCAGCTCTATCCCGGCAAGGACGGTCTGCTCCACATCTCGCGCGTGGCCAAGGGTCGCGTCGAGAAGGTCGAAGACGTCCTGAACGTCGGCGACGAGGTGGAGGTCGTCATCCTCGACATCGACGAGCGCGGCAAGATCTCGCTCGACCGGGTCGACAAGCCCGACGCTCCGCCGTCGTCCGGTAAGCCCTCGGGCGATCACCCCAGCGGTGACCGTGGCGACCGTCCGCACAGCGGCGGCGGCGGAGACCGTGGCGGCGACCGCAGGCCGCGCCGGCAGCACTAGCACCCACGGTTCGGATACATGACGTGCCCGCCGGCCCGGCGGGCGGTACCCTAGTCCGAACTTGGGATTCAGGAACCGCCTGCCGGGCCTGCGTCCTTGACCGGCCTTTCATCGCAACCGACGGAGAGACAGACGTGAGCGATACCTTCTACGACCGCAGTGTCACCTCGACTGGCATCACCGTCTTGAGCGAGCGGATCGACACCGTGCGCTCCGTGGCGATCGGCATCTGGGCCGCCGTCGGAAGTCGCGACGAGGCACCCGAAGAGGCCGGGATGTCGCACTTCATCGAGCACATGATGTTCAAGGGCACGCCGACGCGTACCGCCGCCGAGATCTCCGAGACCTTCGACCGCATGGGCGCTGAGCTCAACGCATTCACCGGCAAGGAGTACACCTGCTACTACTCGCGCGTTCTGGACACCAACGTCGGGCCCGCCATCGAGGCGCTTTCTGACATGGTCTCCCACTCGCTCATGGCCGACGACGCATGCGAGTCTGAGCGCGAGGTCGTGCTCGAGGAGATCTCCCGTCACGAGGACACTCCGGACGACAAGGTCCACGACCTGTTCGCGTCCGCGCTGTGGGGCGACCACCCGGTCGGCCGTCCTGTGCTCGGCCGCCGTGAGACGGTCGGTGGTTTCGGCAACGCGGCGTCGAAGGACTACGTGTCGCGTCACTACCGCACGGGCGACGTCGTGGTCGTGGCGTCGGGCCACATGGAGCACGAAGCTATCGTCGCCCTCGTGGAGGAGAACCTGCGTCTTCCCGAAGGTCCGCGCCACGAACGCCCGCATGTGACGCCTTCTGTGGAGTCGCGCCTCCAAGTGGTCACCAAGGACACCGAGCAGGCGCACATCTGCTGGGGAGTGGCCGGACTGCACGCGCAGCACCCGGACCGCTTCGCTCTCGGCGTGATGGACGCGATCCTGGGCGGCGGCATGTCCTCGCGCCTGTTCCAGGAGATCCGGGAAAAGAGGGGACTCGCGTACGCCGTCTTCTCCTATCACTCGCTGTTCTTGGACACCGGCGCCTACACCGTCTACGCCGGCACTCGCCCGGAGAACACCGAGCAGGTCGTCCGTCTCATCCAGGCCGAGGTCGAGCGCATACTCGATTCCGGCGTGACCGAGGACGAGTTGCATCGCGCCAAGGAGTCTATCAAGGGTTCGATGGTGCTGGGACTCGAGAGCACGTCGAACCGCATGGTCCGCCTCGGCAAGAGCGAGATCACGCACGGGACCATCCTCACGATGGACGAGCTCGTCGACCGCATCGAGGCCGTCGACCGCGACTGGGTGGCACGTGTGGCTGTCGACATGCTTACGCAGCCGCGAGTGCTGGCCATAGTGGGCCCGCACGATATCGGCGCAGTCACGCATCTGCTCGGCTAGCGGCAAGCGAGGTAAGGGGGGCATCGCGATGATAGACGTACTGGTCAGCGGCGCAGCCGGTCGCATGGGCGGCGAGGTCGTCAGGGCGGTCACGGCCGCGGACGGGATGCGTGTGGTCGCCGCCGTGGATCCGAACGCGGCGGGCGGCGTTGTGAACGACGGAGCTGGCGCGACGATCGTGGTCATGGGCGACCTGACCGCCGCCATAGCCCAGACCGTGCCGCACGTCATGGTCGATTTCACGCACCCCACCGCGGTCGAGGGCAACGTTCGCACCGCCCTCGCCGCCGGCGTGCACTGCGTCGTGGGCACGACCGGCGTGTCACTGGCCCTGCTCCAGGCGTTGTCCACCGAGAACCCCGGCCCGTGCCTGTTCATGGCTCCGAACTTCGCGATCGGCGCCGTGCTGCTCATGCGGTTCGCAGGACAGGCGGCCCACTACATGCCGCACGTCGAGATCATCGAGTTGCATCACGACCGCAAGGCCGACGCGCCCTCAGGCACTGCCATCCTCACGGCGGCGATCATCGCCGGGGCACGACGCGAGGTCCCGGCCGCTCCCGGCCGCGAGACCGAGATCGCCGAAGGCGCACGAGGCGCGCTGGTCGACGGCGTCTCCGTCCACTCGATCCGTCTTCCCGGGCTCGTCGCACATCAGGAGGTCATCTTCGGCGGGGTGGGTCAGACCCTCACCCTGCGCCACGACTCGATCGACCGCACGAGCTTCATGCCGGGTGTCGTCCTCGCCGTGCGCGCGGTCGGCGAGCACGCGGGCTTCATCATGGGCCTCGACGCGTTCATGGAGGACTGACGTGGCCGGTGCCACTCGTCCGGTGATCGTGCAGAAGTTCGGCGGCACATCGGTGGCGACGCGCGAGGGACGCTCGGCGCTCGCGGCTCGGGTGAGCGCTGCGATCGAGTCGGGCCACGATGTGATCGTGGTCGTCTCGGCGATGGGCCGAAAGGGCAGTCCGTACGCCACCGATACACTGCTGTCGCTGGTGGGCGGCGCCGAGCGCGACGCCCGCGAGAGCGACCTGCTCGCATCGTGCGGCGAGATCGTCTCATCGGTCGTTGTCGCGCACCGACTCAGAGGCGCCGGGATCCCCGCGATGGCGTTCTCGGGCCCGGACGCCGGTGTCCTGACGGACGACCTGCACGGAAACGCGACCGTCCTTCTCGTGGATCCCACCGCGCTCACGGCCGCGCTCGCCGACGGCCGTGTGCCCGTTGTCGCCGGCTTCCAGGGTATCAGCCCGGCGGGAGAGGTCACGACGCTCGGACGCGGAGGTTCGGACACGAGCGCGTGCGCCATCGCCGCGGCGCTGTCCGCCGAGGCGGTCGAGATCTACACGGACGTCGACGGTGTCATGACCGCCGACCCGCGTGTGTGCGAGCTGGCACGGGTGCTCGACGCCCTCGAGTACGAGGAACTCTTCGAGATGGCCCGTCACGGCGCCCGCATCATGCACGCGTCGGCCGCCGAGATCGCGATGGATGCACGCATACCGGTCCGCATCCGCAACACGTTCTCCGACGCCGCGGGAACCTTGATCGTGGACGCCGAGCGCATCGCGAAGGTACGCCGTGCCTCTGTCGCGACCTCGGTGTCCCATACCGACGGCGTCGCTCGCATCACGGTGCACCTTCCCGCTGAGGAGGACCAGACCGGCGCGATGGACGAGATGACCCGCGTGTTCGCTGCGATGGCCGCCGCGCAGGTCAGCCTGGACATGTTCACCCCCTTCGGCGCGAGCCTCGTCTTCTCGTTGGCAGAGCCTTCGCTTCCAGACGCGATGCGCGCCCTCGACCCCATAGGCCTGCCGTATGCGACGGAGACCGGGCTGGCGAGAGTCACACTTGTCGGCGCCGGCATGCACGGCGTGCCCGGCGTCATGGCGCGGGTGGCGGCGGCGCTCAGCCATGCCGGCGTCGATGTCCTGCAGGTGGCCGACTCCCACACGACGATCTCGGTCCTGGTCGCCTCGGCGCACAAGCGCAAGGCCATCGCCGCCCTGCATCGAGCCTTCGGACTCGGCACCTAGAGCGCCGTCGTTTCACAGCTGCGCAACGACGGCGCGGGCGATGTCGGTGACGTATGGCACAATGGTGGTCGGGAAACCGGTTCCACATAGGAGATGAGACCCGTGGCGAACCCACGATTCGGACGACTGATTACCGCGATGGTCACCCCCTTCACCCCTGACCTCGCTCTAGACATCCCTCGCGCCCAGCAGCTGGCCAGCCGATTGCTCGACTCGGGCAGCGAGGCGCTGGTCGTCTGCGGTACCACGGGCGAGTCGCCCACGGTCTTCTACGACCAGAAGCTCGAGCTGTTCCGCGCGGTGATGGAGGCGGTCGACGGCCGCGCACCGATCATCGCGAACGCCGGCGACAATTGCACCGCCGACTCCGTGGAGTTCGCGCAGCGGGTGGCCAGCCTCGGCGTGGACGCGATCATGGCGGTCGTGCCGTATTACAACAAGCCACCGCAGGAGGGTCTGTACCGCCACTTCCGCTCCATCGCTGAGTCGGTAGACGTGCCGGTCATCCTCTACAACATCCCTGGCCGCTCCGTGATCAACATGACAGCGGAGACCACCCTGCGCCTGGCTCACGATTGCGAGAACATCGTCGCGGTCAAGGAGGCCAGCGGGAACCTCGCCCAGATCGCCCAGATCATCGACGGAGCTCCCGAGGGCTTCGAGGTGCTCTCGGGGAGCGACGAGGACACACTGCCCATGATGGGACTCGGGGGCACCGGGGTGATCTCCGTCGCGTCCCATGTGGCGGGACCCGCGTTGCGCGAGATGGTGTATGCGCAGGCCGACGGTGAGCACACCCGCGCGTTGAAGCTGCACCTCGAGATGCTGCCCCTGTTCAAGGCGCTGTTCATCACGGCGAACCCGATCATGGTCAAGGATGCCCTCGCGATCACGGGCTTCGACGTGGGCGGCTGTCGGCTGCCTCTCGTGCCCCCAACGCCCGAGCAGAGCGCGGAGCTTCGACGCGTGCTCGAGCATACCGGCCTCCTGTAGCGGCCACGACGAATACGACAGATGCGACGGGGTCGCCCGGCAGATACGGTGCCGGGGACGCCCGTCGTGCGATAGCACGGGAAGAAGGCTTGATCCACAGATGACAAGCAAGAAGACGCGCCTGCGCGTCATACCTCTGGGTGGGCTCGACGAGATCGGCAAGAACATGACTGTGATCGAGTACGGCGAGGACATGATCCTCGTCGACGCCGGTCTGATGTTCCCCGACGCGGACACTCCGGGAGTCGACCTCGTTCTTCCCGACTTCTCCTACGTGGTGAAGCGGGTCAGCAAGTTGCGGGGCATCGTCATCACACACGGCCACGAGGACCACACGGGCGCATTGCCGTACCTGCTGAAAGAGGTGGGGGAGCGCGTGCCGATCCTGGGCACGAAGCTCACGCTCGGACTGATCGGTGTCAAGCTCGAGGAACACAAGATCATGAAGCCGAAGCTCCGCGAGATACGCGATGGGATGCACGTCAACCTCGGCATCTTCGGACTCGACTTCATCAGCATGAACCACTCGATCCCCGACGCGGTGGCACTGCTCATCCGAACGCCGGTAGGCAACATCCTGCACACGGGCGATTTCAAGCTCGACCAGACGCCCATCGATGGACGCGCCACCGACTACGCCGCGCTCAGCAAGGCGGGCAAGGATGGCGTGCTGCTGCTGCTCTCGGACTCCACAGGCGCCGAATCGCCCGGATACACCAGGTCCGAGGCATCAGTCGGTCCTACGCTCGCGAGGATCATCTCCGAAGCACCACAGCGGGTCATCGTCGCGTCGTTCTCGAGCCACGTGCATCGGGTGCAGCAGGTCTGTGACGCGGCGGTCGCGTCCGGGCGCAAGGTCGTGGTCACGGGACGCTCGATGGTCAACAACACGCGCATAGCGCGAGAGCTGGGCTACCTGCACATCGACGACAAGGACATCATCGACGCGTTCGACGCGGGCGACCTGCCTCCCGAGGATGTCGTCATCATGTCGACCGGCAGTCAGGGCGAGCCGCTGTCCGCGCTGGCACGTATGGCGAACGCCGACCATCGCACCGTCTCGATCGAGAAGGGCGACACCGTCATACTCGCCGCGACCCCGGTCCCCGGTAACGAGAAGGCCGTCAGCCGCGTCATCAACAGGCTGTTCAAGGCCGGCGCCGAGGTCCACTACCGCCCGACTGCCGACGTCCACGTCTCCGGACATGCGTCAGCCGAGGAGCTGAAGCTGATGCTCCAGCTGGTCAAGCCGCGATTCTTCATGCCTGTACACGGCGAGACGCGGCACCTGGTGGCGCACAGCCGAATCGCACAGGCGGTCGGCATGGCCGCGGAGGACATCTTCGTGCTCGAGAACGGTGCCGCCCTCGAGATCACCGAGAACGGTGCAAAGGTGGCGGAGCACGTCCAGTCCGGCGTGGTGTTCGTGGACGGACTCTCCGTGGGCGAGGTCGGCCAGGTTGTCCTTCGCGACCGCCAGTTGCTCAGCCAGGACGGCATAGCGACGGTGGTCATCGCCGTGGACACCCAGACGGGCAAGCTCGTGGGCGACATCGAGATCGTGACGCGTGGGCTCGTCCATGGCGCCGGGGCTGACGATCTGCTCGTCGAGGCGCGCGAGCGCGTCGGCAAGGCGCTCGCCAAGACGCAGCGTGAGCACGCGACCGACCAGAGCGTCATCCAGCGTGCGGTGCGCGAGGCACTGTCGCAGTTCATGTGGGAGCGGGTACGTCGCCGCCCCATGATCATCCCTATCGTCGTGGAGGTGTAGCGCGTGGCGCATGTGTGGGCCGTCATCCTCGGGCTCGTTCAGGGCCTTGCCGAATTCCTGCCGGTGTCGTCGTCGGCGCATCTGACTCTGATCCCGTGGATCTTCGGGCTCCAGCACGACGCCGCGCTCGCATTCACGAGCACCGTGCAGTTCGACATCGCGCTGCACGCGGGCTCGACCATCGCGATCCTCATCGCCTTGTGGGGCGACTGGGTCGTGCTCGCCAAGGGCATCGCGAACCGCGAACCGCTCCAGCTCAAGCTCGCCGGCTTCCTGCTGCTGACGTCGGTGCCAGGCGCCATCTTCGGCGTCCTGCTCGAGAAGCAGGTCCAGACCGCGTTCCGGGCGCCGTGGCTCATAGGCTCGACGCTCATCGTCTTCGGTGTGCTGCTGTGGGCCGTGGACCGCCACACCACTAGACAGGACCCCTTTGAGTCGATGACGTGGCAGCGTGCGGGGTGGATCGGCCTCGCGCAGGCCGCAGCGATCGTCCCGGGAGTCTCCCGATCCGGAGCAACCATGACGGTAGGACGTGGGCTCGGCCTGTCGCGCGAAGGGATCGCCAAGTACTCGTTCATGGCTGCGCTGCCGATCATCGCCGGCGGCGCGGTCTTCGGACTGCGACACGTTCCGATAGGCCGGCTGCTGTCGCTCGACTGGGGGCTCGGGTTCGTGGCCGCTGCGATCTCCTCACTCGTGTTCATGCGCCTGATGCTCAAGTACCTGCACAAGCACTCGTTCTCGGTGTTCATGTGGTACCGCATCGCGCTCGGCGTCTTCGTGATCGCGCTCTACCTCTTCCGGGGCTGACGGGTCCCGGGCGGACAGGCGTGGGTCTATACTTATCACGACCTGCACGCGGGTGATCGAACGCCTCCCGCGCACTCATCCACGCTCCGTGACACCGACCGACATGGAGACAGCAATTGGCGCAGACCCGTAAACGCAGCACGGGCGGCCGCAAGAGGCCCGCTCCAGAACCATCCAAGGGTCCACTCGGACTCGATCCGGGCATCGTCAAGGACATCTACGGCATCGGACTGACGGCCCTTGCGGTGGCGGTGCTCATCGCCGTTCTCACCCGCGCCGACGCTCCGCTGCCCGGCGCGATCTCCACAGGCCTGGGCCTCGCGTTCGGGATCGGACGTTACGCGATCGCACTCTTCCTCTTCGCATGGGGACTCACGTTCTTCTTCGAGCGGTTCCACATGCGCGAGTGGACCGTGGGCGGCGGACTCGGACTCGCATTCGCGTCGTTCATCACGATGGTCGCGCTCGCGTCGCCTGCACCGCTCACACTCTGGTGGGCCAGCGAGAACCTGGAAGCGTACGGCGGCTACCTCGGCGGCGGCGTCGCCTGGGCGCTGCTCAAGACCACCGGTTCCGTCATCGGCTACGTGATCCTGGTGGCGCTCATGCTCATCGGCGTGATCCTGGCCACCGGCGTCACCGTCGCCGAGACGTACAACCGACTCCGCGAGATGTTCGGACCCGAGCCCGTCGAAGAGGACCTCCGGCCGCAGCGGCGTGTTCGCGCCGGGGCCAAGACGATGCCGCTCGAGGACCTCAGCGCGGCCGCTGGGGGACCCTTCGCAGCACAGGACGCGGCCACGGCCAAGCCGCGGCGCGCCGACCCCGAGTCCGCGCGCCGCACCGTACCCACATCGCGCGTCGTCGGGCCGCGGCCCATGGAAGGCTTCGTCCTGCCGCCGCTGACCGCTCTGACCGTCAGCCCGCATACCGCGGCCACGCGGGCCTCGGACAAGGAGCTCCGCAACACCGCTCTTCTCATCGAGCAGACCCTCGCCACATTCGACATCCCGGCCCGCGTGACCACGTGGGTCCCCGGACCGACCGTCACCCTGTTCAAGATCCAGCTTGCGAAGGGGGTGAAGGTCAGCCGCGTCACCGCTCTGTCCGACGACGTCGCCCTCGCGCTGGCCGCGACCGTGGTGCGCGTGCTGGCGCCCATCCCGGGCGAGGCGCTCATCGGCATCGAGGTTCCCAACGACCTGCGCAGCACGGTCACCCTCGGCGACGTGCTGCTCGGCGCGAACCTCCCTGATTCCAGCCCACTGCTGCTCGGCATCGGCAAGGACGTGGCGGGAGAGCGCGTCATCGAGGACCTGGCGCGCATGCCTCACCTGCTCATCGCAGGCTCGACCGGCACGGGCAAGTCGGTGTGCATCAACGCCCTGCTCATGTCGCTGATCATGCGGGCCACGCCCGCGGAGGTCCGGCTCATCCTCATCGACCCGAAGCGCATCGAGTTGTCGCAGTACAACGGCATCCCGCACCTCTACGTTCCGGTCGTCACCGAATCCAAGGAGGCAGCGAGCGCTTTGGCCTGGGCCGTCACCGAGATGGAACAGCGCCTCCGCCGGCTGCAGAAGGCCAGCGCGCGCAACATCGCGATGTACAACGGCATGGTGGCCGAGGGCCGCGCTCCCGAGGGAGCCGAGGCGATGCCCTATATCGTGATCGTGATCGACGAGCTCGCCGACCTCATGATGGTAGCCGCGCGCGAGGTCGAGGACTCCATTTGTCGCCTGGCGCAGCTCGCCCGCGCCGCGGGCATCCACCTCATAGTCGCCACGCAGCGCCCATCGACCGACATCATCACGGGGCTGATCAAGACCAATATCACCCACCGGATCGCGTTCATGGTGGGCTCGTCGATCGATAGCCGGGTCATCCTCGACCAGACGGGCGCGGAGAAGCTCGTCGGCCTCGGTGACATGCTCCTGTCGACGCCTTCGCTGAACAAGCCGAAGCGCGTCCAGGGCGCGTTCGTGTCCGAGGACGAGATCAACGCGGTCGTCGACCACCTGAAGAAGCAGGCCGAGCCCGACTACCATGAGGAGATCCTCCACCTCAAGGTAGCTGCCGCTGGTGGCGGCGTGGCTGGCGGGGACGATGACGACGATCCTCTGATCTGGGATGCCGCCGACATCGTCGTGACATCCGGGATCGGCTCGACCTCGCTACTCCAGAGGCGCCTGAAGGTGGGCTACTCCCGCGCCGGCCGTATCATGGACATGCTTGAGCAGAAAGGCATCGTCGGCGCCCCCGACGGCTCCAAGCCGCGCGATGTGCTCGTGGATATCGAGGACCTGGAGTCGATCAAGGCGTTCGAGCGCACCGACCCCGATGATGGGGGAGAAGCATGACGAACGCATCAATGGGCTACAATCTCGCGTGGGCCGCCGCTGTACAGCGGAACATCTCAGGACGGACGATACGATGAGTTCGGTTGGAGAAACGCTATCCGGCGAGCGAAGGCGGCAGGGCAAGTCGCTCGCCGACGTCGTCGAGGGCACCAAGATCCGCTCGCGCCTCGTCGAGGCCCTCGAAGACGGTCGCTGGAACGAGCTTCCCAGCGAGGCCTACGTCAAGGGCTACATCCAGAGCTACGCTCGCTACCTGGAGATCCCGGCTGGACCGCTGCTCGAGCAGTACCGCACGGAGGCCAGGCTCGCCTCCTCGAAGCCTGCGCATCCGGCGGAACTCTACCTGAGCCAGGTCCCCGTTGAGACCGTCGTCGCGGATCGGCACCAGGAGCACGGCATCCCGCCTCAGACGTGGCTCGTCGTCGCAGGCGGTGTCGTCGTAGTGCTCCTGCTGATCTTCGGCATCGGCCGCATGATTCCCGCCAAGGGAACCTCGGCGCTCCCGACGACCTCCGAGGCATCCGCCACGAAGGGCGTCACCGCCTCGCCCGGAGCCGCGGAGGCAACCAGCGTCGTCACCCCTGTCAACGCTACCTTCAAGCTCAGGGTGACCGTGCGCCCCGGCCAAGCCTCGTTCGTCGCGGCGACCGTCGATGGCCTCAGCGCCTACAACGGCACGCTGCAGGCGGGCGAGAGCCGCGAATGGTTCGTGACCAAGTCCGTGACACTGCAGGTGGCCAAACCGGCGGCAGTGACCGTGACCAAAGACGGCGCCAAAGTCACGCTGCCGACCAAGGCGAACGCGGAGATCACCCTCAAGACCGGAAGCTGACCGACCCATAGCCCGGAGCGAGAGTATCGTCCGCGGCGGATACTCCAGGAGGTGCCCATCGTGGCGAAGGACCAGAGCTTCGATATCGTCTCGGAAGTCGACATGCAGGAGGTCGACAACGCAGTGCAGCAGGCAGCCAAGGAGCTGGTGCAGCGCTATGACCTCAAGGACACGGGCGCGTCCATCGAACTGGACAAGCACGAGGCCAAGATCACCCTCAAGGCGCCGAGCGACTTCGTGGCCAAGCAGGTCATCGACGTGCTGGGTTCCAAGCTCGTCAGGCGCAACATCGACCTGAAGGCGCTGTCGTGGGGCAAGGCCGAGACAGCTAGTGGCAGCTCGATCCGACAGGTAGCGACGATCGTCGACGGCATCGAGGCCGACCTCGCCCGTCGCATCAACAAAGAGATCCGCGACGAGAAGTTCAAGGTCAAGGTCCAGATCGAGGGTGAGAAGCTGCGCGTGTTCTCCGCCAGCCGCGACGACCTCCAAGCCGTCATCGCGTTCGTCAAGGCCAACGACTACGGCATCCCGCTCCAGTTCAACAACCGCCGGTAGACGGCGGGCGACGAGCATGAGCCGCCCCACCGTGGCCTTCGTCACACTCGGCTGCCCCAAGAACGAAGTCGACTCCGACCGGATGCGAGCCTCCCTCGGCGCGTCCTTCGATGTGGTCGACTCCTTGGACGACGCCGACGTAGCGGTGGTCAACACGTGCTCCTTCATCCGCGAGGCCACCCAGGAATCGATCGCGGCGATACTGGAGCTCGGCCAGGGCTGGAAGACCGAGCGCCAGGGCCGCTCCCTGGTCGTCGCCGGCTGCATGCCGTCGCGCTACGGCGATGAATTGGCCGGCGAGATGCCCGAGGTGGACGCGTTCGTGCCCGTGACCGGCGAGCGCACGCTCCGCGAGGTCATCGCTAGGCTGACCGGCGTGTCGGGAGCTGGCGTGAAGAGCTCCCCGGGGATCCAGCGCACGGTCACTGGTCCCTCGGCGTATCTCATGATCTCCGACGGGTGCCACAGGCGCTGCGCGTTCTGCACGATTCCCGCGATCCGTGGTCCGTATCGCAGCCGCGCTCTCGACGATCTACTGGCGGAGGCGCGCTTCCTGGTCGAGGGCGGCGTGAAGGAACTCATTCTGATCGGTCAGGATATCTCGGCCTACGGCCGAGACCTCGGTGTCGGCGCCCCCTCGCTCTCCGACGTGGTTCGCTCGGTGGCGCACGTGGAGGGCCTCGCGTGGCTGAGGCTCATGTACGTCCAGCCGGACGGCATCACACCGGAGTTGCTGGAGACCATGTCGACCGAGCCGACCGTGTGCCACTACCTCGACATGCCGCTCCAGCACGCGTCTGCCTCTGTGTTGCACCGCATGTCCCGCTCGGGGAACGGGGAGGAGTACCTGCGGCTCATCGGCATCATCCGCGACTTCATGCCGGACGTGTGCCTTCGCACGACTCTGATCGCCGGCTTCCCCGGTGAGACACGTTCCGACGCGAAGAAGCTCGAGGACTTCGTCCGCCAAGCGCGCCTCGACTACGTGGGCGTCTTCCCGTTCTCGCGCGAGGAAGGCACCCCCGCGGCGTCGATGCCCGACCAGGTCTCCGCGCGCACGAAGCGCGCCCGTGTACAGCGCCTTCGCGACATCGCCGATGAGGTCGGCTTCGACAAGGCCACGGAGTACGTCGGTGCCACGCTCGAAGTGCTCGTCGACATCCCCGACGACCCCGAAGAGGGACCCATCGCGCGGCACCGCGGTCAGGCTCCCGAGGTCGACGGCGCCGTGTTGCTGGACCGCCCGCTCCCCGAGGGTTCCATAGCGCACGTGCACGTCGTCGACACGCTGGGATACGAGCTCGTGGGGGAGGTGCTTTCGTGAAGCGCATCGGCCTCGCGAACTGGATCACCATCGTGCGGATGACGTTCATCCCGGTGTTCCTCGTGTTCCTGCTCGGACAGTTCGGGAACACGCAGGCCTGGGTCATATGGCGCCCGTGGCTCGCCGCAGCTGTGTTCACGGTCCTCGCCGCCACCGACGCGGTCGACGGCTATGTGGCGCGCGCGCGCAACGAGGTCACCACGTTCGGCAAGTTCCTGGACCCCCTGGCAGACAAGCTGCTCGTCACGGCGGCCCTTGTGGGACTCGTGCAGCTCGCCGCCGTCCCCGGGTGGGTCGCGATCGTGATCATCAGCCGCGAGCTCATCGTGTCGGGCCTTCGCATGGTTGCCGTGGCCGAAGGACGCGTGATCGCCGCCTCCAACTACGGCAAGGTCAAGACGTTCTTCCAGATCGTCGCGATCATCGCTTTCATCCTGCGCGAATCGACGATGGTGCCGGCGTCGTGGGCCTCAGCCGCATCCGCCACCGCATGGTTCCTCATGGGAATCGCTCTCGTGCTCACGGTGGTCTCCGCGGTGGACTACTTCTACCATGCGCGGCACATCATCACCGGGCCATGGTCCAGCGGCGACCCGGGAGCGACGCGATGAGACCCGCGGCGGGCAGGCCGGCCACGGCGGCCGTTGTCACCGTCGGCACGGAGCTCGTGTCCGGGATCGCGATCGACACCAATACCGCGGAGATCGCGCTGGCACTCGCCGGCGCCGTGGTGGAGGTGCGCGAAGCGGTCAGCATAGGCGACGACATCGACCTGCTAGCCGACACGCTGCGGCGTCTGGTGGCCTCGCACGACGTCGTTATCGTGACCGGAGGCCTCGGACCCACCCACGATGACATCACCCGCGAGGCGGCCTGTGAGGCCCTCGGTCTGGCGTGCTCTCGCGATGCCTCCATCGTGGAGCGCCTGCGCGCGTCCGTCTTGAGGCACACTGACTCCAGGGCGAGCGAACTGCTCCTCGCGCAGGCGGACATCCTGAACGGGGCGCGGGTGATCCCGGCGGTGAAGGGGTCGGCTCCCGGCCAGGTCGTTCCGACGCCGCGCGGCATGCTCGTCTTGCTGCCGGGGCCGCCGCGAGAGATGAGGCCGATGCTCGCGTCGCTCGTGGCCGATCTCGCCGGCGAAGCGCCGCAGCCCTACGTGGTTCGAACGAGCGGGATGTCGGAGTCGGACGTCCAACTGGTCGCCTCCGACCTGCTGGGCGATCGCGAAGACATCCGGCTGACGGTGCTGGCCAAGCTCGGGGACGTCCGCGTGATCCTGTTCGGGCGCGGTGCGACGTCGGACCAGCTCCGTGTGGCCGGCGAGGCCATCGCGTCGCGTCTCGGCGACGCGGTGTACTCGACCGACGGTTCCACTCTGCCCGAGACGGTCCTTGCGCTCGCGCGGGCTCGGGGAGCGACCCTGGCGCTCGCCGAGTCCTGCACCGGGGGGCTCGTGGCGGCCTCACTGACCGACATCCCCGGTGCCTCCGACGTCTTCTTGGGTGGAGTGGTCTCCTACGCGGACAGAGTCAAGTGCGGCGTTCTGGACGTGCCGGAGGGCATGCTCGCGCACTTCGGCGCGGTGAGCGAGGAAGTCGCGCGCGCGATGGCGGAGGGCGTCAGGCACATCACAGGCGCCACGCACGCATGCGCGATCACGGGCGTCGCGGGACCGGGCGGCGGCACACCCGGCAAGCCCGTGGGGACGGTCTGGTTCAGCCTGGCCGCGCCTGAAGGCACCACGGCGTTCATGCGGTCCCTCCCGGGAGATCGTGATGCGGTCCGCGAGCGCTCGACCGTGACGGCGCTCGACTCGCTCCGGCGCGCTCTGAACGCCTGAGCGGTCCGCCGTGCCTTCTCGAACCTTCTTGGCGTTGACGCTGCCGGACTCTTCGCGAGCACTGCTTCGCGATTCCTGTGCCGCATTCAGGGTGACCTCGCCGGCATGGGCGGGGGAGAAGTGGGTCGATCCTAGACTGCTGCACATCACCGTCAAGTTCATCGGCGCGCTCCCGGGTCCCGCACTCGCACCGGTGCTCGAAGCGTTGCGCGAAGAGGGCGCCCGTCACACCCGGCTGCATCTCGAGCTGTCGGATGTTCGCGCCGTGCCGTCACAGCGCAGGGCGTCGATGCTGTGGACGCTCGCGGGCGGTGAGACCGAGCGATGCCAGCTGCTGGCATCCGGCCTGGAAGGCGTGCTCGAGGAGCTGCTCGGACTGGCCCGGGACGCACGCTCCTTCCGGCCGCACGTCACGCTCGTGAGGGCCCGCCGCCCGCGAGTCGCATCCTCGCCGGCGCTCGACGCCGCGTCAGCCGTCCTCCATGACCCTGCGAGAGCCGGCGCGAGGGCGATGTCAGTGCCGTCGGTTACGCTCTTCGCGAGCACACTGGGTCCCGCAGGACCGATGTACCGGGAACTCGGGGTGATACCGCTCTCGGGGCGTTGACAGCGAACGTACGTTCGTGTAGGTTCGGTGTGACCTTGACGGGGTCTCCCGCTGACAAGAAGGAGCTTTGAAGTCGTGAGCAGTGTAGAGCGCGAGAAGATCGACAAGGTACTCGAACTCACCAAGGAACAGGTCGAGCGCAAGTTCGGCAAGGGCTCGCTGATGCGCCTCGGCGATCGCGCCAACATCGGCTCCATGCCCGCGATCCCGACGGGGGCGCTCGCACTCGACGCGGCGCTCGGCATCGGCGGCGTCCCGCGGGGAAGGATCGTCGAGATATACGGGCCGGAGTCATCGGGCAAGACGACACTGGCGCTGCAGATCGTCGCCGAGGCTCAGCGTGGCGGCGGCATCGCCGCGTTCATCGACGCGGAGCACGCCCTGGACCCCGCGTACGCGGCCAAGCTCGGAGTCGACATCGACGACGTCCTCATCTCCCAACCGGACACCGGTGAGCAGGCCCTCGAGATCACCGACATGCTCGTGCGCAGCGGCGCCATCGACGTCATCGTGATCGACTCCGTGGCGGCCCTCGTGCCGCGCGCCGAACTCGAAGGTGAGATGGGCGACGTCACGGTCGGCCTGCAAGCTCGCCTGATGAGCCAGGCCCTTCGCAAGCTCGCGGGTTCGTTGTCCAAGTCCGACACCACGTGCATCTTCATAAACCAGCTGCGCGAGAAGATCGGTGTCATGTTCGGTAGCCCCGAGACCACGTCGGGCGGGCGTGCGCTCAAGTTCTATGCGTCCATCCGGATCGACATCCGCCGTATCGACTCGATCAAGCAGGGCACCGACATCGTCGGTAACCGAGTACGCGCCAAGGTCGTCAAGAACAAGGTCGCGCCGCCGTTCCGCCAGGCGGAGTTCGACATCGTGTTCGGCGAGGGCATCTCCAAGGAAGGCAGCCTGCTGGACCTGGGCGTCGAGGAAGGCGTCGTGGCAAAGTCCGGCGCCTGGTACAACTACGGCGAGGAGCGCCTCGGTCAGGGACGCGAGGCAGCCAAGGATTACCTCAAGGAACATCCTGACCTGCGTGATGCCCTCGAGATCATCATCCGCGAGCGCCTCGGCCTGCCCGTACAGGGCATGTCCCCGAAGGCAGCCGCGGAGGATGTGGCTCCCGCCAAGGCTCCGCCGAAGACTACCGCGATGGCCAAGTAGCAGCCGACGCGGAAGAATGGCGCGCCCGCCCATGGCACTCGTCACCGACATAAAGAAGCGACCCGCCGGCACCCGTCGGCGTGTCGTCGTTCTCGACAGCGATGACTGGCGCGCGACCTCCGCTGAGGTGCTCACGGACCTCGGGATACGCGTGGGCCACATCGCGCCGCGTGAGGACCTGGCCCGCGATATCGACGAGGCCGAACCCGTCCTCGCGCGTGCCAAAGCCCTTCGGCTGCTCAACTGCCGCGAGCGCAGCGTCTCGGAGCTGGTCGAGAAGCTCACGCGGGACGGCTACCCCGACGAGGTCGCACGTGGAGTCTCCGCAGATCTCGAAGCATCGGGACTCGTCGACGACGAACGCTTCGCGCATGCTCTTGCGTGGCAGCTTCTCGAGATCCGCGGCCTGGGCCGCAGGAGAGTGCTCTGGGACCTCGCCGCCAAGGGAGTCCACCCCGACCTCGCCGCAGCGGCGGTCGATGAGCTCGTCTCCGTGTCCGACGACGAACGTCACGCCCGCGAGATGGCCGCCAGACTGGCAGCACGCCTCGGAGGCAGCGTGGACCGGGTTGCTTCGCGCCTCGTTCGAAAGGGATTCCCGACGGGTGTCTCACTGCGTGCCGCCCGCGACGCCGTAGATGCGCTCGCCCACGTCGACGACCCTTCCTACCTGCAGGAATCCGGCGACTGAGCCCTGCTGGCAAGGGCTGCTATGTCTTGACGCTGGCAGCCTCGCCGCCCTATGATGACGGCGGCAAATGTGATCCCACCGCCCCTGCGCGCGAGCGCGCACGCGGTGTTCGTATGGTACGACCCGCACGACCGGCAGCTTCGAGGACGCTTCGCGTCCTATTCGACGTTAGCCATCCGGGGTCGATCCCTGCGATGAAGGGTCGCCTTTGCCGGACGCCGAGACGTCCGGACTTCTTGTGTCAGGCCCCTCGGCGCCGCATACGCCACAGCATGATCGTCTATGTTCGAAGGGAGGGGCCCGAAGATGGTATTCGCATACGTGATCATAGCCATCGTCGTCGGGGCTGCCCTCGGTTTCGTCGCCCGCAAGCTGTTGTCCGACAGCCAGGGCGACCGAGCTCGTGAATCAGCCGAGAGGATAGTCGCAGACGCCGAAAGGCACGCGGAGACGCTCCGCAAGGAAGCCAAGCTCGAAGCCAAGGACGAGGCGTACCGCCTGAAGTCCGAGTCCGAGGCCGAGGCCAAGGAACGCCGTAAGGAAGTCACTGCCCTCGAGACCCGACTGATGCAGCGCGAGGAGTCCATCGAGCGCCGCGCCGAGGGTCTGGATAAGCGAGAGCACCAGATGTCGTCCACTCAGGGCCAGATAGAGAAGCGCGCCAAGGACCTCGAGGATGCCATCGCCGAGGAGAAGACTCGGCTCGAGCATCTGGCCGGCATGACCGGCGACGAGGCCAAGTCCGTGCTCTTCAGCCGCATCGAGGACGACGTCAAGCATGAGGCGGCCGCCTACATCCGCGACTCTGAGGCCCGCGCCCGCGAGGAAGCCGACAAGAAGGCGCGCAACATCATCGGCATCGCGATCCAGCGCGTGGCGGCGGACCACACCGCCGAATCGACCGTGTCCGTGGTCCACATCCCGAGCGACGACATGAAGGGCCGCATCATCGGGCGCGAGGGTCGCAACATCCGCGCCTTCGAGCAGATGACCGGGATCAACCTGATCATCGACGACACCCCCGAGGCCGTCATCCTGTCCAGCTTCGACCCGGTCCGCCGCGAGACCGCTCGCGTGACGCTGGAGAGCCTGCTGGCCGACGGTCGCATACACCCCGCCCGGATCGAAGAGATGTTCAACAAGGCCCAGACGCTCGTGGACCAGCAGATCCGCGAGGCCGGTGAGCAGGCGGTCTTTGAGACGCAGATCCACGGGCTCCACGCGGAGCTGGTGCGCACCCTCGGGCGCCTCAAGTTCCGTACCTCGTATGGCCAGAACGTCCTGAAGCATTCGCTCGAGGTCAGCTACCTGGCCGGCGTCATGGCCGCAGAGCTCGGCGTCGACATCAAGCTCGCGAAGCGTGCCGGCCTGCTGCACGACATCGGCAAGGCCATCGACCACGAGATCGAAGGTCCACACGCGCTGATCGGAACCGACCTGGCCAGGCGTCTCGGCGAGGGCAAGGAGATCCTGCACTGCATCGAGGCGCACCACGGTGACGTTGAGGCGCAGACGGTCGAAGCCGTGCTTGTGCAGGCCGCCGACGCCATCTCGGCATCGCGTCCCGGCGCCCGCCGCGAGACCATCGAAAGCTACATCAAGCGACTCGAGAAGCTTGAGGAGGTCGCGTCCAGCCACAAGGGCGTGGAGCGCGTGTACGCGATGCAGGCCGGTCGCGAGATCCGCGTCATGGTCAAGCCCGACCTGATCAATGACACCGATTCGGTCGTGCTCGCGCGAGATATCGCGAAGCAGATCGAGGAGGAGATGGACTACCCGGGCCAGATCAAGGTCATGGTCATCCGCGAGAGCCGCGCGATCGACTACGCGAAGTAAGCGTCACGATGTACGATATCGTCGGCTACCAGCCGAGCGAAGGCCGCCCCTCGAGGCGGCCTTCCGCGCATCCGGACTTGTGCCGGGAGACACGCGGCGAACCCGCGGACGCAGCCGAGCTGCTCCTACCGCCGCCGCGCCGGCGCCGCTACACTGGAATCCATGCCTGACAACGACTCCTTGCTCGGCTTCCTCACGTCCGTCTCCGGCGACCAGTACGTCAAGGTCGAGGAGAACCTGGGCGACGGATTCGTGCGCCTCAAGATCTCGGAGGCAGAGCGCAGGCAGGCCAAGCACGACATCCGCAGCTTCGAGGACATCGTGGTCGAGCTGCTACGCAACTCCCGGGACGCGCACGCGCGTCGCATATTCGTGGCCACCTCCCGCGAAGGCGACCTGCGCCACCTCACCGTCGTGGACGATGGTGTCGGCGTGCCGACGCACCTGCAGGAGGCGATCTTCCAGCCGCGCGTCACATCGAAGCTTGAGACCATGGTCATGGACCGCTGGGGCGTGCACGGCCGGGGCATGGCGCTCTTTTCGGTGCGCAGCAACGTCCAGGAGGCTCGTGTCGTCGCATCCGACTCGCACCGCGGGCTGGCACTGGCGATCGTCTCCGACACGACGAAGCTGGCCGAGCGCGCCGACCAGTCCGCCTGGCCCACGGTCGAGACGGGGGAGGACGGCCGGTCGAAGGTGGCCCGGGGCCCGCACAACATCATCCGTGGCGTCGTCGAGTTCGCACTCGAACACCCGGAAGTCGATGTCTACCTCGGCACGCCCACTGAGGTGGTGGCCACTCTGCACTCGCTGGCGCACGCCTGCCTCGACACCTCGCAGCTCATGTTCTGCGACGACCCGGGCAAGTTGCCGGTGTGGCAGCGCCCTGCCATCGCCGCTGACGCGGACGAGCTCGTTGCCGTGGCCACCTCCATCGGCCTGCCGGTGTCTGAGCGCACGGCGCACCGCGTGCTCGCCGGGGACCTGTCCGCGCTCGACCGGGTGGCGGAGATGGTGATCGACGCGCCCGAGCCCGCGGCGCCCAAGAGCCCCGACATCTACAAGGACCGGCGTGGCATCAAGCTCCACCACACCGACATAGCGGCTTTCAAGCGCGAACTCGAGGGGGCCTTCGACTACATCGCTGAGCGCTACTATCTGCAGCTCAAGGGTGAGCCTCGCGTCACCGTGGACCGCGAGGGCATCTCCGTGCGCTTCCAGGTGGAGAAGGACGACTAGTAGCGCCGACATGACCGATGGCGGGCGAGAAGCGCCCTGTTCTCCGAATGCCACCTGCGGCTATACTTGTCGCCCAAGGACCATCACACTCACCATGAACCAGCCGCCACAGCACAGCTGACACACGCGGGCGAAGAAGCCCGCAGTCGCCGCAATGGAGGGACCCGTGGAAGTACTCAAGGTCTCGTCGCACTCGAACCCCAACTCGGTGGCGGGCGCGCTGGCTGGCGTCATCCGCGAGCAAGGTGCCGCCGAGATGCAGACCGTGGGCGCCGGAGCTCTGAACCAAGCCGTCAAGGCCATCGCCATCGCGCGGGGCTTCGTGGCGCCTTCAGGCATGGACCTCATCTGCGTGCCGGCGTTCGCCGACATCGAGATCAATGGCGAGGAGCGCACGGCGATCCGCATCCTGGTCGAGCCGCGGGACATGCGCGACCGCTAGCCTGCGCCTGCCGGAAAAGGGCCGCCTCCGTGACCGTCGACCTGCACGTCCACACCGCCGCGTCCGACGGCAACCTCACGGCTGCTGAGGTCGTCGAGCTCGCCCTGGCATCGGACTTGAGCGCCATCAGCGTCACGGATCACGATTCCGTCGAAGGGATCGCGCCGGCCCTCACCGCGGCGTCGGGCACGTCCCTGCGGGTGATTCCGGGAGTCGAGCTCTCCTCCTCGGCCGGAGACCTGGACGCCCATATCCTCGGCTACTTCATCGACCACACGGACGTCAGGCTGTTGGCCATGCTGGCAAGCCTGCGCGTCAGCCGGCTCGCACGAGCAGAGTCCATGGTCGCTGCCCTTCGAGCAGCCGGCTACAAGGTGACGATCGAGCAGGTGGTCGCTCTTGCGGACCCTGATGGCGCCGTGGGACGGAGCCACCTGGCCCGCGCCCTGGTCGACACCGGTCAGGTCGGAAGCGTCGGAGAGGCGTTCCGTGATCTCATAGGACGCAGCGGCCGGTTCTACGTGGCCAAGCCGCTCGCGACCCCTCGGCAGGCCATCGAGGTGATCCGCGCGGCCGGCGGGGTCGCCGTCCTCGCACATCCGGGCATCAGCGGCACGGAGTCCATGCTCGACGAGCTCGTGGCATGCGGTCTGGGTGGCGTCGAGGCGTACCACGTCGAGCACACGCCGGAGCAGCGCGAGCACTTCGCGCGGATCGCGTCCGAGCGCGGGCTCGTCGCGACCGGAGGCTCCGACTTCCACGGCCCGGGTTCTGCGAGCGCCATCCTCGGCGCCAGCTGCGCCCCGGACGGCGTCGTGCGTGCGCTCGAGATCCTCGCGGGCCGCAAAGACTGCTGACGCACCGCCGCGTGCTACCATCTCCCGCCATGGACACGTATGAGATCCGCACCTTCGGGTGCCAGATGAACAAGCACGACTCCGAGCGGATCGCGGGGCTCCTCGCGTCCATGGGCCTGACCGAGGCCGGAGAAGACCAGACAGCCGACGTCGTCGTGTTCAACACGTGCTGCGTGCGCGAGAAGGCCGACGAGCGGCTCTACGGACAGGTCGCCTCACTCAAGGCCGCGAAGACCGCCGGTCTCGACACCCTCATCGCCGTCGGCGGGTGCATCGGACAGCGCGACGGCGCCAAGCTCCTGCGCCAGCTCCCGCACATAGACGTCGTGTTCGGCACGCACAACATCGCACGGCTTCCGCAGCTGCTGACCGCGGCCGCCGAGCAGCGTGACGCCGTCGTGGAGGTCCTAGAGGCGGGCGAGGGAGACTTCACCTCCGACCTGCCGACACTGCGCGAGCACCCTTGGCATGCGTGGGTCCCGATCGCCGTGGGTTGCGATAACTTCTGCACGTACTGCATCGTCCCGTACGTGCGAGGCCGGGAACGCTCGCGCACTTTCGAGGACGTCGTGGCCGAGGTCGGCAGACTCGTCGCCGACGGCGTCGTGGAAGTGACGCTGCTCGGGCAGAACGTGAACTCCTACGGTCGCGACCTGTACGGCCAGCCGCGCTTCGCCGAGCTGCTGCGCGCCGTGGCCGCGACCGGCATCGGGCGGATCCGCTTCACCACCTCGCATCCGAAGGACCTCTCGGACGAAACGATCGCCGCGATGGCCGAGACCCCGCAGGTGTGCCGACATCTGCACCTGCCGGCCCAATCCGGCTCGGATCGCATCCTCAAGCTCATGAATCGCCACTACACAGCCGGGTCGTATCTTGCGCTGGTCGACCGGCTCTACACTGCCATGCCGGATCTGGCCCTGACGACCGACCTGATCGTCGGGTTCCCCGGCGAACAGGAAGATGACTTCGCCGGAACCATGCAACTCGTCGAGGCGGCGCGCTACGACCAGGCGTTCACGTTCATCTACTCGCCGCGTGAAGGGACGCCCGCCGCTACCATGGCCGACCAAGTGCCGCACGACGTGATCCAGGAGCGGTTCGACCGGCTCGTGGCGGCCATCCAGTCCTCCGCGCTCGCCAAGAACCTGCCCCTTGTGGACACCATGCAAAGGGTGCTCGTCGAGGGCGCGTCCAAACGCGACCCGCGCATGCTGCTGGGCCGCACCGGTGGGAACAAGGTCGTCCATGCGCCGTGTCCTCCCGAACTGCGGCCGTCCGGACTCGCCGGCCGCTTCGTCGACGTCGAGGTCCAAGAGGCGCAGACGTGGTTCCTGCTCGGCTCGCTGCGGGGATAGTCACCGTGGGGACGGCCGGGACGTCTGGATCCGGTCGAACTCGGGACGCGCACCTGAGCGCGACCAGCGCCGAAGGAGGACTTGGAACATGAGCTTCGACGTCCTTGGGATCATCGCGCCACATCCGCCGATCATGGTCGAGGCCGTCGGCGGACAGGACGCGCACGTCACCGCGGCATCCATCGTCGCGCTGGGCGAAGCCGCGCGCCTGCTCGCGGAGTTCGACCCGGACTGCGTCGTGGTCATGTCGCCGCACAGCCCCGGTTTCAGCGATGCGTTCACGGTCACGACCGCGACCCGCGTGTCCGGCACGCTCGGCCAGTTCGGTGCTCCGGGAGCAGGTGTGACGGTCGCGGGTGATCCGGCGCTCGCGGCCGCCGTCCTTGCCGCCGCCGCACGACACGCGATCCCGGCGGTCGACCGCTCGATCATGGGACGCTTCTCTCCCGACGAGCTCGACCATGGAGTCATCGTGCCCATGCTCTTCCTGGATCCCGACGGCCGCAGGCCGCTGCTGGACCTCGCCTTCTCGCTCGCTACCTACCAGGACCATGCGGAGTTCGGCCGCGCTGTGGCCGAGGCCGCGCGCGAGATCGGCCGCAGGGTGGCGTTCGTGGCCAGTGGCGACATGTCCCATCGCCTGCTGCCCGGCTCGAACGCCGGCTACTCGCCCCGCGCCCATCTGTTCGACAAGCAGGTCGTCCGCCTCTTGTCCCATAACGACTTCGCTGGCCTGGCTGACATCGATCCCGACCTCATCGATGAGGCGGGGGAGTGCGGCCTCCGCTCCTTCATCACCCTGGGCGGCTTCCTGGACGGGACCGAGCACACCACGAAGGTGCTCTCGTACGAGGGCCCGTGGGGCGTCGGATACATGGTCGCGGTTTCCGCATCGCCTCGGGAGCTCGCAGGCGTTGAGGGCCTGACTCCCGCGAAGGGGGAGAAGGGCGGCGTGCCGGGGGAGCGCGAGAGCGCTCCGGTAGCGCTTGCCCGCCGGGTCATCGAGACGTGGATCCGCGACGGGCGCCTGCCTGAAGTGGACGACGGGAGCGACCCACTGCTCTCGTCGCGCGCCGGCGCGTTCGTCTCGCTCCACCGGGCCGGCGACCTTCGCGGCTGCATCGGCACCATAGCCCCGACTCAGCCCACGCTCGCCGAGGAGATCGCCCACAACGCGGTGGAGGCGGCCACGCGCGACCCGCGTTTCCCGCCCATGACGGCCGAGGAGCTCGCGGATCTCGACATCAGCGTCGACGTGCTGGGCTCCGCGGAGAGGATCGAGGCCCTGGAGGACCTGGACCCGAAGGTCTACGGTTGCATCGTGTCGTGCGACTATCGCCGCGGATTGCTGCTGCCTGACCTCGAGGGCGTCGACACCGCGGAGCAGCAGGTCCAGATCGCATGCAACAAGGCCGGGATCCGCGCTGGAGAGCCCGTCGCGCTGGAGAGGTTCAAGGTTGACCGGTACCACTGATGCACAGACCAGTCACGACCGGGCGCTCATGCGAGTGATAGCCGTCGTCGGTCCGACCGGCGCAGGCAAGACCGCGTTGGCGGAGGCCTTGGCGCTGCGACTCGGCGGGGAGATCGTCTCGGCCGACTCCATGCAGGTCTATCGCCGCATGGACATAGGCACCGCAAAGGCTGCGCTCCAAGACCGTCTGGTGCCGTACCACTGCATCGACCTTGTCGATCCCGGCGAACAGTACTCGGCCGCGCTGTATCAGCGAGACGCGCGCGCAGCGATAGCCGAGATCGTGGCGCGAGGGGCACTCCCGATGCTGTGCGGAGGAACGGGACTCTACGTGCGCGCGGCCCTCGACTCCTTCAGTTTCCCGGCGGGGGAGCTCGGTACGGCGAGCAGAGACCGGTACGAGGCGCTAGCCGATGACCTCGGCCCTCAGGCCCTCCATACGCGATTGGCCGCGCGCGACCCCGACTCCGCAGCGCTCATCCATCCGAACAACACGCGCAGGGTGGTGCGCGCACTCGAGATGCTCGACCGAGGCGCCTCCTACGCGACGCAGGCAGCCGGGTTCGCCGAGCGCCGCAGCGTCTTTGACGCGACCATGATCGGCGTGTCGATGGATCGCACCGCGCTCTACCAGCGCATAGACGCGCGCGTCGACGCCATGTTGGCGTCGGGTCTACTCGAGGAAGTCGAGCGGCTGCTCGACGCCGGGTACCGGGCCGCGCTCACGGCCGCGCAGGCGATCGGCTACAAGGAGCTCGTCCCGGTCATCGAGGACGACGCGGACCTCGGTGAGGCCGTCGCTTCCGTCAAGCAGGCGACCCGCAACTACGCGAAGCGTCAGCTCACGTGGTTCCGCGCGGACCCGCGCGTCCGATGGCTCGACGTCACCGACCTGTCACCGTGCGAGGCCAGGGAAGCTGCCCTCGCACTGGTACAATCGACCGACGCCCCGCCGCGATGACCCGTCGCGCCGGCACACCCTGAAAGGGGCCGCATCGATGGAACTCCGCTTCACCAAGATGCACGGTCTGGGCAACGACTTCGTCATGGTCGACGACCTGGATCGCTCGTGGGACTTCGACCCCGACGCAGTCCGCCTGCTGTGCGACAGGCACTTCGGCATCGGTGGCGACGGCCTGATCCTCGTGAGGCCGGCCACCATCGAGGGCGCGGACTTCTCTATGCTCTACTACAACGCCGACGGCACGACCGCGGAGATGTGCGGCAACGGCATCCGCTGCTTCGCGAAGTGGCTCGTGGACCGAGGCCAGGTAACGGGTGACTCCGTGAACGTGCAGACGCTCGGCGGCATCAGGTCGGTCGAGATCGAGCGCTGCGGCGACGGCGTGATGACGCTGGCACGCGTAGACATGGGCGAGCCCGTCCTGGACCCGCCGTCGATCCCGACCACGTTCGAGGGCCAGCAGGTCTTCGAGTGCCCGCTGGAGACGTCGCTCGGCACGTTCAAGGTGACGGCCGTCTCGATGGGTAACCCCCACGCCGTCATCTGGGTCGACGACGTGGACACCGCGCCAGTCGACACCCTGGGGCCGATCATCGAGAGCGACCCGCACTTCCCGGCCAAGACGAATGTGGAGTTCGCGCAGCTTGTCGAGGGCGAGACGGACCTCGTACGACTGCGCGTGTGGGAGCGCGGCGTGGGTGAGACGCTCGCATGCGGGACCGGAGCGTGCGCGACCGCCGTCGTTGCCGCGCTGTCGTGCCGCACGGGACGCACCGCGACGATCGAGCTTCCCGGCGGCGAGCTGAGCGTGGAGTGGGCGCCGGACGGCCACGTCTACATGACAGGCCCAGCCGAAGAGGTCTTCGCCGGCGTGATGACGATCTGGGACGAGGACGAGGACGCCGATGTGTGACCGACGTCTGCTACCATGACCGACAACCTCGGGGCGCTCGCGGCGCACCGCAAGAAGACTCGAAACGACCGCAGGAAAGGGATGACAGCGAGAAGATGAGGACCGCCAACAGGATCGCCAACCTGCCCCCGTACCTCTTCGCCGAGATCGACCGCAAACGTGAGCTGAAGCGCGCGCAGGGTATCGACGTGATCTCGCTGGGCATCGGCGACCCTGACACCCCGACGCCGGACCACATCGTCGACGCCATGGCGACCGCCATCCGCAATCCCGCGAACCATCAGTACCCGAGCTACGTCGGCGCTCCGCGGTACCGCCAAGCGTGCAGCCAGTGGATGAAGACCCGCTTCGATGTGGATGTCGACTCCAACACCGAGACGCTCGCGCTCATCGGCAGCAAGGAAGGCATCGCCCACCTCTTCACGGCGTTCGTGGATCCCGGCGACTACACGCTGGTCCCAGGCGCCGGCTATCCGGTGTACTACACGGGCGGCGTCATGGTCGGCGGCGAGACCTGGTGGATGCCGATGACGGAGGAGAACGGCTTCCTCGCGGACTTCGATTCCACACCCCCCGAGGTCCTCGCCAAAGCGAAGATGATGTTCCTGAGCTACCCCAACAACCCCACTTCGGCTGTTGCGAACGACGAGTACTTCGACCGCGCGATCGCGTTCGCCCGGGAGCACGACCTGCTGATCGTGCACGACAACGCGTACTCCGAGATCGGCTTCGACGGTTACGTGGCTCCGAGCTTCCTGCAGCGCCCCGGCGCCAAGGATGTGGCGATCGAGCTGTTCAGTTGCTCCAAGGCGTACAACATGACCGGCTGGCGTGTCGCGTTCGCCTGCGGCAACGCCACCGCGATCAAGGCGCTGGGCACAGTGAAGTCCAACATCGACTCCGGCGTCTTCACGGCGGTACAAGACGCGGCCATCGAGGCGCTCACCGGCCCGCAGGACTCCATCGCTGAGCTCAACGGGCTGTACCAGCGCCGCCGCGACCTGGTGCTCGAAGCCCTCGAAAAGATCGGCATCGAGGTACCCCTCAAGCCCGTCGCGACGATCTACGTGTGGGCGAAGGTCCCCGCGGGCGAGACGTCCGCCTCGTTCGCGAGCAGGATCCTCGAGGAGGCGAACGTCATCGTCGCGGCCGGCTCCGCCTACGGTCCCTCGGGCGAGGGCTACGTCCGCATCTCGCTCACCACGCCCGACGACCGCCTCGAGATGGCCATCGAACGCATCAAGAACACGCTGTAGGGGACCGCGATGTCCTCGAGGCGTTTCCCGGCCGAAGAGGTCGTGCACCAGGTCGTCGACCGGGTGATCCTGGTCGGCGTGGAGCGGGGCGACCGCAGCAGTGACTGGGATCTCGCCGACTCGCTGGCCGAGCTCGAGCGTCTCGCGGAGACCGCCGGCGGTGTGATCGTCGGGACCGTGACGCAGAAGCTCGACCGTCCGCACCCGCGAACCTTCATCGGCGCAGGTAAAGCCGAGGAGATCGCGGAGCTGGCGCGCGCCACCGAGGCCACGGTCGTCGTCTTCGACGACGACCTCTCGCCGTCCCAGCAGGCCAACCTCGAGGACGCCATCGAGAAGGACCGGGTCAGGATCCTCGACCGCACCGCGTTGATCCTCGACATCTTCGCTCTGCACGCCACTAGCCGCGAAGGCAAGCTGCAGGTTGGACTCGCGCAGCTCGAGTACGTGCTGCCGAGGCTGCGAGGTATGTGGGGCCATCTCATGGCCGAGCGTCTGGGCGGCGGCAGGGGAACGCGCTTCGGCGCTGGCGAGTCCCAGCTCGAGAGCGACCGACGCCTCACGCGGAGACGGATCGCGGACCTGCGGCGCGAACTCAAGCATGTCGCGAGCGAGAGGCAGCTGCAGCGCAAGTCTCGGGCCCGCTCGGGCGTGTTCCGTATCGCCTTGGTCGGCTATACCAACGCGGGCAAGTCGACGCTCCTTCGGGCTCTCACGGGCGCGGACGTCTACGTCGCCGACCAGCTGTTCGCGACGCTCGATGCAACCACTCGCACGGTGGACCTGCCAGAGGGCCGCAAGGTCACCCTCACCGACACCGTCGGGTTCATCAACAAGCTGCCCCACACGCTCGTCGAGGCGTTCAAGTCCACGCTCGACGAAGTCCGCGAGGCCGACCTGCTGCTTCACGTCGTTGACGCCTCGCACCCGATGGCAGCCGAGCAGATGGCCGCTGTGAGTGAGGTCTTGGGCGAGCTCGACGCAGCCGCCAAGCCGCAGGTCCGCGTCTACAACAAAGCTGACCTGCTGTCAGCGGACGACCGCCGGCTCCTGATGGCCCATGCGCCCGGCTCGGAGATCGTCTCCGCATCCACCGGCGATGGCATCGAGCAACTGCGTGAACGCATGGTCACGGAGGCCGCACGCGGTTCCTCCACGATGGAGCTGCTCTTCCCGTACGACCGCGGGGACATGGTCGGCTACACCCACGAGCATGCCCAGATCCTGATCGAGGAACACTGGGAGGAAGGCACCCGTATCGTCGCCCAGGTGCCAGCGCGTCTCAGCGAGCGCTTCGCGCCGTTCGAGACCGGGCGGGACGGCTCGTAGAACGTGTGACGCAACGGCGCCTGCGTTCCCGGCGAGGTCACCCTTGTCGCCGTCTCCAGGACTTGTGATAGGGTGTGTGCACACATTTGTACACAAAACCCGCCGCGCTGCTGCGCCCGGCATCACGAGCCCCGATGAGCGACTGTAAGGAGCCACCCAGATGGAGACAGCGCAACGCGTCAAGGCACAGGACGGCATCGACTCCCGCATCGCCATGTATGTCGAGCGCCGGGACGCCCTCGTGGCCGCGGACCGCTACTTCTACCTGCAGCCCACCGTCGGCCCGACCAACCATCGCGTGCGGATGGCGGACGGCCGGGATATGGTCCAGCTCGCGTCGTACAGCTACTTGGGGCTCATCGGACATCCGCGCATCGACTCGGCCGCCAAGGCCGCCGTGGACGAATACGGCTCCGGCGCGGGCGGCGTGCGGCTGCTCACCGGCACGACCGACCTCCACGAGCGTCTCGAGGCGCGGATATCCTCGTTCGCCAAGCGCGAGGACTCGTGCGTCTACTCATCGGGCTACGTGACCAACGTCGCCATCATCACGGGCCTGACCGGCCCCGGTGACCTGGTGCTGATGGACAAGCTCGACCACGCGTCGATCGTGGACGGCTGCCTGCTGTCCGGCGCCAAGTGGAGGACGTACCGGCACAACGACATGACGCACCTGGAGAAGCTCCTGAAGGAGGCCGCGGGCGACTACGCGACGATCCTCGTGGTCGCGGACTCCGTCTTCTCGATGGACGGCGACATAATGGACCTGCCCGCCTCACACGCGCTGTGTGAGCGTTACGGTGCCCGCCTGATGGTCGACGAGGCCCACTCGATCGGTTCTCTCGGAGCCACCGGGCACGGCATCGAGGAGCACTTCGACATGTACGGCTCGATCGACATCAAGATGGGGACGCTGTCCAAGTCGATCCCGTCCATCGGCGGCTACTGTGCCGGCGCGCATGACATGGTGGACTTCCTTCGCCACTATTCGCGTCCGTTCATCTTCTCCGCCGCGCTTCCTCCGTCGTCGACTGCTGCCGCGCTCGAGGCTTTCGACGTCATCGAGGACGAGCCGTGGCGCGTGGCCAAGCTCCACGAGCAGACCGGGAAGTACATCTCCGGCCTCAAGGCGCAGGGCTGGGACACCCTGTTCTCCTCGACGTGCGTGGTGCCGGTCATGGTGGGCGACGAGTCCAAGACGATGGACCTTACCCGCATGCTGTTCGATCGCGGCGTCTTCGTGTGCCCGATCGTCCACCCGGCCGTGCCACGCGGCACAGACCGCCTTCGCACATGCTTGATGGCGACCCACACCGACGAGGACATCAAGCAGGCGCTCGACGCGTTCGAGGAGAGCGGCCTGGCGCTCGGGCTCATCTAGTCCCGAGGCCGTCTGGTATACTCTCGTGCGGTCTACCTGCGCTTTTTCGCTGTCCAGCCCGCTCGCTGACCGTGGGGTGATCACATCCTCGAAGGCCGTCGCATCATCGCGCTCGTACCGTCGTACAACGAGGCGGCCCATGTGGGCGGCGTCGTGCGCACGATGCCCGAGTACGTCGATACCATCATCGTGGTCGACGATCGCTCGGCCGACGAGACCTCAGCGGCCGCGCTGGAGCCGGGCGACCCCCGGGTCGTCCTGGTGCGCCACGATGTGAACCAGGGTCTCGGTGCCTCGCTCATCGATGCGCACAGACGCGCGCTGGAGCTTGGCGGCGACATCATGGTGGTCATGGCGGGCGACGGCCAGATGGACCCCGCGTACCTGCCGGCTCTCCTCGATCCCATCCTCCACCGAGGCTACGACTTCGCGAAGGGCAACCGCTTCTTCACCACAGGCTCGTTCGAGGGCATGCCGTGGGTGCGCACCTTCGGCAATATCGTGCTGACGTTCATGACGAAGATGGCGACTGGCTACTGGGACCTGTTCGACCCGCAGAACGGCTACACGGCCATGACGCGGCGTGTCTCGGAGCGCATCGACTGGGACTCCATCGCCCGTGACTACAGCTTCGAGAACGATGTGTTGGCGGCGCTCGGGCTGCTCCGCGCTCGCGTCTGTGATGTCGACATCCCCGCCGTGTACGGCGATGAGATCTCCGACATCAAGCTGAGCAAGACTGTCCCGCACCTGCTTCGCACCCTTCGCCGCGCGTTCTGGCGAAGGTTCTGGCTCCAGTATGTTGTGCGCTCCTTCTCGCCCGTCGCGCTGTTCTCGCTCTTCGGCGTTCTGATGCTGCTGTGGGCGCTGGCCTTCGGCGTGTGGGTGGTCGTCCAGCGCATCGGAGGGATCACCCCGTCGACGGCGACCGTGATGATCGACGTGCTGCCGCTTCAGTTCGGCTTCATGCTCGTTCTCGCGGCGTTCGTGCTCGACATCATGAACGCCCCCAAGTAGGCGTGCGGCCTATGCGCGTGTGGAGACTCGCGTGAGCTGGGGCCTCGTCGCCTCCGAGTGGCTGTCGATGCCGCTGCTGCTGGCGCTGTGCGCGCTACCTGGCGCCGGACTCGCGGCGCTGCTGTCCCGCAGAGCGACGATGGACGCCGCTGAGTTCGCCGGGATGTCGTTCGCGCTGTCGGTGAGCGTGGTCGCGGCGCTCGCGACGGTCGCCTGGTACACGGGGATCGGGATCACGGTGCTCGCCTGGACGTGCGCCGCCGCCTGCGTGGGCGGCACGGCACTCCTGGTCCGCGAATGGCGCTCAGGTCTTCGCGATCGGGTCGCACAGGCGCCGGGAGCGTGGCCGATGGCGCTCGCCGCTGGTCTCGTCGCCATGCTGCAGCGGCCGTGGTTTCACGCGTCGAGTGACATCTTCTATCACGTGGCAGCGGTGCGTTCGCTGCTCACCACCGGTCGCGTGCTCGTCACCGACCCGATCTACGGGACGCCGACCAGCACCATCGACCCGACCTCCGGCATCTGGCACACGATGCAGGCGTGTGTCGCGAGGCTCACGAGCATCGAGCCGTCCACGCTCTACCTCGGCGCGATGGGGATCGGTGCGGCCGTGCTCGCGATCGGCGCGTGGGCGCTGCTTCGACGAGTGACCTCGTCGCCTGTCGCGGTCGCGGCGGGGATGGCGCTGATGTTCGTCGGGCTGTACAAGATGGACCTGAGGGCGTCCGCCTATCCCAATATCGTGTCCTACGGACTGGCGATGCTCGCGATCGCCCTGTTCCTGAGGCTGCTCGAGGACCGGTCGTGGTGGACCGTGGTGCTGGCGGCGATCGCCACGTACGCGACCGTGAGTATGCACGTCGGGTCGGCGGAGCTCGTGGGCCTCGCGGGCGCGGCCGTGGCCGCGTGGTCCGTGGTCGCGTGGCTGGTGACGCGGCGCCGTGAGGATGCGGCCGGGCGCTACGACGGCCATGCGTGGCTGCGCATAGCTTTCGCCCTCGCTGCGGGGTTCGTCGACGCCTCGCCCGTCCTGCTCCCGCGCCTGCTCGCGCTGTCCGGCTCGTCTGTCATCGGGGAGTCGACGTTCGGTGTGATCCGCGACCAGGTGATCCACCTCCCGCTCGGCATGTCGATGATGCTTCCGGGCAGCTTCCTGGGCCCGGGCAGCGTGCTGTGGACCGGATCCGCGCTCGCCGCTTGGGCGGGCTGGCGCGCTTGGCGTCGTCGCGACTCCGCGGCGCTGGGAGCCTTCGTCATCGCGTCAATGGCGGTCCTCCTGCTCGTGTTCCCGCCGGTGGCGAGCATCGTGATCTCCTTTTCGTCGCACATGGCCCGGCGCCTGGCGAAGCTCCTCCAGTTCGCACCGTACGTCTCGATGACCTGGGCTCTCGGACTGGCTGTGACTCGCTGGCCTGCGGCGCGGCGGGCGATCGCGTGGACCGCCGCGTGCCTTGTCGGACTCAGCGTGTTGTCCACCACCGTAGTGGGCGTCCACGGCGATTCATGGCTGCCCCGCTACTTCGGCGAGAAGTCCGTCGTTTCCGCTTGGCGGCTTGATCGTCGGCTCTGGTGGGGGAGCGAGGCGATGGCCGCCGTGGCCAGTGAGGTGGGGGACCGACATCCGGTGGTCGCTGGCGCCCCGATAACGTCATATCAGCTGTGCGGCATGCTGCCCGTGTACACGATGGACGTGCTCGAGTCGCACAGCCCGTACCCGGTCGAGGTCGTCAGCGGGAAGCAACGCAGAAAGGACGCGGCGCGACTCATGGCCACGGGGACTCCTCAGGCACAGCGTCGCGCCATCCTGGACCGGTGGGGCGTCTCCTACATCGTGGTCGACCCGTCCGATTCCACGGTGCGGTCCCTGCCCGAGCTTCGCAGGGAGGACGCGTTGTTGTCGGTGGTCGTGGACACGCCGCGCCTGGTGCTTCTCAAGGTGCGTCGCTGAGCGTTCGCGCCGTGTTCGCGTGGCGTGGGGGCTCGAGCGATGGTACCCTTCGAAGTGCACTGTCCGGCGGCCATGACACGGCTGCAAAACGAGCCCCGGAGCGTGGTTGATCGGTGGCGTCCGACGTGGACGCGGCGGACGCAGGCGCTATCGCGCTTCCCGCCGACACAAGCGACTTGCGCGGGCTCGGCCCCATCGACGGGCCGTCGCTTCGTATCGGGGCGTGGGTGTTCGCGGCGACCCCGGTACTGGTCGCTATCGCTCTCTTCGCCGGCAACGGCGCCTCAGGCTCGGGCTATCTGGCCGCCGAGTGGGTCTTCATGGCGGTCTGCCCCTTCGTCATCGTCGCGGCCGGATCCGCGGCGCTTCACAGCCAAGGGCACGAGCGCGGCTTCTGGCTGTTCATAGGCGGCGCGCTGTCGCTTCTGGGCATCGACCAGCTCCTGTACGTCCTCGCGGTGTCGAAGATGCCGGTCCCGGCGCCCCTCAACGTCACGACGTCGTACGTGGTAGGCCTCGTCGCCGCGGTGCCGATCCTGGTCTTCTTCGCCTCCATGACCCGCTTCAGAGCTGTCGGCGTGCTCGACAGGATCCGCGTCGTCGCCGATGCCGCTGCGCTCGGTGTTGCGGCGGTGGCTCTCCTGTACGGGCTGGTCATCGCTCCGTGGTTGGGCGGGTTCCCCGGCGTCAAGCCGGCCGACATGATGCTGGGCGCCGTGCTTCCGGTCGTGTGTTCGACCATCGCGGTGCTCGCGATCTACCACTTGCTCAGCTCGGCGGCCGGCCGCCTCGACTCGTGGGAGAGGATCGTCGGTTGGGCGATCGCCCTCTTCGCGGGGGGCAATGCGCTGTGGCCGTTGTTCTTCGCCGGCACTGAGTTCGGGTTCGGTGGACGGCTGTTCATGTACTTGTTCGAGCTCGTCGTATTCGCGCCACTATCGATGCTGTTCGTTGCGGCGGTCTACCACCACACGACCGCGCGGCCGAATGCGCGGTTGCGGCCGCTTCCCCAGCGTCGGGTTCAGCGATCGACGTGGCTGAGCATCGGAGTTCCCAGCGCTGAGATCGCGTCCATCCCTGTCATGGGCGTGCTCGGGGTGCGCTTTGCAGCGGGCTCCCCACAGCAAGTAGTGCTACTCGCGGCAGCGGGGGCGGTCGCCATTCTCGTCATGACCCGCACCGGCCTGACGGTGGCCGAGAACGGCCATCTGTTCAGCAGAGTGATCACCGACCCGCTCACGGGACTCAACAACCACCGGCACTTCCATGAACGGCTGGAGGCGGAGATCCGCAGCGCCGAGCGTTTCGGCGAGAGGGTGTCCGTGGCGGCAATGGACCTCGATGAGTTCACCCGGGTCAACAGCGCACATGGACACTCGGAAGGCGACGTGCTGCTCAACACGGTCGCGGAGCAGGTGCGAGGCGCCGTCCGAGATGACGACGTCGTCTGTCGAGTCGGCGGTGACGAGATCGCCATCATCTTCGCGGATACGGACTCAGCCACGGCCGCGCAGGTCTGCCAGCGCATCCTGGACCGCCTGCGGTCGGGCGACAGTGTCGAGGGCCGGCCGGTGACCGCGTCGATCGGGATCGCGACCTATCCGGATCACGCATCCGACCGCGACGAGCTGGTGCGCACGGCCGACGGCGCGCAGTACTGGGCGAAGTATCACGGCAAGAACCAGGTCATGATCTACGATCCCGAGGTCGTCTTGGCGCTCGACGCGGACGAGCGCATCCGCAATCTCCAGGAGCAGTCGCATCTGGCGACGGTCAGCGCTCTGGCTGCCGCTGTCGACGCCCGGGACCCGCTCACGCAGTACCACTCGCGCAACGTCGCGACCCTGGCGGTGGCTCTCGCCGAGGCGGTCGGACTCGACCACAACAAGGTACGGTTCATCGAGGTCGCGGCTCTGCTGCACGACATCGGCAAGATCGGTATCTCCGACGCCGTTCTTCGCAAGTCCGGCAAGCTCACGCCCGAGGAGCGGCTGCACATCGAGGAACATCCACAGCTCGGCGAGCAGATCCTGTCGTCCACACGTCTGGTGGAGATCCTGCCGTGGGTCGCGGCGCATCACGAGCGCTACGACGGCCGTGGCTATCCCCGCGGACTGTCGGGCGAGGCGATCCCGTACGAGGCGCGCATCCTGGCCATATGTGACGCATACGACGCCATGATCTCCGACCGGCCCTACCGCAAGGCGCTGTCGAAGGCGGCCGCGATCCAGGAGGTGGACCTCAATATGGGGACCCAGTTCGACCCCGCGCTCGCCGAGGCGTTCATCCGCATCGCCGGAAGGGGGCTTCGCGCGTGATCGACCAAGCCACCCGGACATCGGTCCTGCCGCGATCCTACCGGCGCGCGGCGATCCGTCTGGTCGCCTGGCTCGGGTTCGTGGTGCTGGCGGTCGTCTACCTCGGTGCGGAGTACCTCCCGCTCTCGGCCGTCGGGAAGTTCATGGTCTCTGAGGTCGCCTATGTGCTGCCGCTATCGCTCACGGTCGTCACGGGGCTGATGGCCTACCGCGCATCGGGCGGACTCGAGTCGCGCTTCTGGCTGCTGCTCACCGGCACCAATGCCGTGCTGCTGACAAGCGAGCTGTACTACGTGTGGTGGCTCGTCGTCGTCGACGTCAAGGGACCGCCGCCGGTCTACGCGCCCTTCCAGGTGCTCCACGTGGCCGCGATCACATTCTTCTTCGCGATGGTCATGTCGATGACCAAGTTCCAGAACGCCAGTCTCATGCTGCGGCTGCGCTACTACACTGACTTCACGGCCGCAGCGGTGCTGCTGTTCGCGATGTTCTTCGCGCTGACCGAGGTGCTGCTCGCGCCCATCTCGACCAAGCTCACGCCCGCGACCCACGTCTGGGCGGCCATCTACCCGACGTTCGGGGCGATCATCATCGCGGGCGTCGTGCTGACGCTGGTCGGCTTCAAGGTCACCCGATGGCGTTCGTGGGAGAAGGCCGTGGCGGGGGCCATCGCGTTGTACGGGGTGGGTGTCGTCACATGGCCGCTGTGGCTCGCGACAGCCGTCGAGGGTTCGCGCAGTCTGCAGCGTGGTGCGCTGGACCTTCTTCTGGTCCTCGGTCTCTATCTGCTCGTGGTGGCCACGGCGTACCGACTTACCGCGGCCGAGGATGCCTGGCCACTTCGCCCGGCCCCCTTGTTCCAGCCGGCCAAGTCGAGGCGCGGCGGGCTGGTCATGCCGGTCCTGCTGCTTCTCGTCATGCCAGTGGTGGCATGGCGTGCGTTCAGCTCGCCCCCCGGGAGTCTGACGTACTGGGTGTTCCTGGTGGTCACGACGCTGATCGCGATGCTCGTGGCCGGTCGCAGCGCGATCGTGGCCGTCGAGAACGGCAGTCTCATGCACGGGTCGGAGACAGACACTCTCAGCGGCCTGTTCAACCACCGCTTCTTCCACGAGCGGCTGGCTGTCGAGATCGGAATCGCGAGGCAGTACGGCGAGGACCTCGCAGTGGTCGTCGCCGACATCGACGACTTCGATGTGGTCAACAACGTGTACGGCCACCCGGCCGGCGACGATCTGCTCAGGGCCGTGGCGGACGCCATCCGCTCGGTATGCCGAGATTCCGACACGGTGTGTCGTCTGGGCGGCGATGAGTTCGGGATCATCCTGCCGGAGACCGCGCAGCTCGAGGCTTTCGAGATGTGCCTGCGCATGGAGCGGCGGATCAGGGCCATCGATGCGGGTGCCGGATCCAGCGTCACCGTATCGATCGGGATCGCCGGATTCCCCGCAGCCGGCGCGGACGCCGACGAGCTCGCCCGAAAGGCCGACGGAGCGCTGTACTGGGCGAAGCATCACGGCAAGGACCAGGTGCTCGTCTACGACTCTGACGTGGTCTCCGACATGGACGCGGAGTCGTGCATCCGCACGATCGAAGAGCAGTCGCACCTGGGGACGGTTCGCGCGCTCGCTGCCGCCGTCGACGCGCGTGACCCTGCGACCCAGTACCACTCGAGGAACGTGGCTGCCCTGGCGGTCGTGCTCGCGAGGGAGCTGGGGATGTCATCACAGCGCGTGCGGCTCATCGAGACGGCGGCACTGCTGCACGACATCGGCAAGATCGGCGTCACCGACGACGTGCTGAGCAAGCCCGGTCCCCTCACCGAGGAGGAGACCGCGCACGTGCGCGAGCACTCCGTGCTCGGAGAGCGGATCCTGATGTCCACCACCCTCGACCAGGTACTGCCGTGGATCCGGCATCACCACGAGCGGTGGGACGGCGCCGGCTATCCTGATGGCCTCGCTGCGGTGGCGATCCCGCTCGAGGCGCGCGTGCTCGCCGTGTGCGACTCGTACGATGCGATGATCAACGAGCGACCGTACCGACCGGCCCGCAGCCGGGCCGAGGCGATGGGCGAACTCGTCTCGGGCATGGGAACGCAGTTCGACCCTTCAGTGGTCGAGGTGTTCCTCGGCATGCTCGGTGAGCACGACTCGCTCGACGGCTGATCGACCCGCCCCGGTCGCGCATGACGGCCTCGCGCCCGCCGTGCGCTCTCACATGAACCCTCGCACCATCTCCGTCAGGTCCCGCGGTGCCAGCGCCCGCTTCCACAGCGGCTCGTCGAGCTGCGGCAGGCCGTCCTGATACGTCGGCCGTCCTTCTTCGCGGTAGAGCACCCCGATCGGCAGTTTGCATTGCTCCGGCGTGCACGCCATGTCGTGGAACGTGGTCAGCGACAGCGCCATCGCGCCCGCTCGGTCGGTCGGGTCGTACCCGCTCTCTTCCTCGACCTTGTACACGCGCTCGCGGAACCATGCGAAGGTGTTGAGCTTGTTCCACGTCACGCACGGCTGGAAGACGTCGACCACGGCAAAGCCCTTATGCTCGATCGCCTGCTGGAACAGGGCTGTCATGTGTGGCACATCGCCCGCGAATCCGCGCGCCACGAACGTCGCGCCTTCCGCGATGGCGAGCCCGATGGTGTTGACAGGCTCCTCGAGCACGCCGGTGGGGGTGGAGACGGTCTTCATCATGTGTTCGGTCGTGGGGGAGGCCTGCCCGGTCGTCAGCCCGTAGATCTGGTTGTCGTGCGCCACGACGGTCATGTCGATGTTCCGGCGGCAGGAATGCACGAAGTGACCGAGCCCGATGCCGTAGCCGTCACCGTCGCCCATCTCGACGACCACGGTCAGCTCCGGGTTCGACAGGGCGAGGCCTGTCGCCGCCGGCAGCGCGCGCCCGTGTAGCGCGTGGAAGCCCTGGCAGCGCGTGAAGTCAGCGCCATTGCCATGGCAGCCGATGCCCCACACCACCGCGAGGTGTTCGAAGTCCTGGCTCGTGAGTTCATACGCCTGCCTCAACGCCTGGAACATGTTGAAGTTGCCGCACCCCGGGCACCACGTCGGCTTGTTCGGAGTCTCGAAGTCCTTGACGGTCGGCATCACAGCACCTCCTTCAGCGACTCGTGGACCTGTTCGGGCGAGAAGGGCCGCCCGTCGTAGCGATGGAGCCGGTGGTCGACGCCGAGGAGGCACACCTCGCGGATCAGTCCTTCGAGCTGCCCGGCGTAGTTGCCCTCGATGACCATGGTCTTCTTCGCACCCCCGATGAACGCGCTCACCGCATCGGCGGGGAAGGGCCACAGGGTGACCACCTGCATCGCCCGCACCTTGGCGCCGTCGCGTGCGAGCCACGCCATCGCCTGCCGGAGCGGCTGGACCGTGGTGCCGAAGCACAGCACGGAGACATCGGGGTCCTCCGAGCCCCATTCGACAGGGGGTGGAACGAGACTGGAGGCGAGGTCGAGCTTGCGCATCCGCTTCTCGTGCTGGGCGATGCGCGTGGCGGCCACTTCGCCCTGGGCACCATACCCGTATTCGTCGTGCTCGTAGGAGTTCACCACCTGACACGCGCCCGTGACACCTGGGAGCGCACGAACGCTCACCCCATCGTCTGTGACCTTGTACCTGAGGTAGAGGCCGTCCTCCCCGAGCGTGTCCGGGTGCTCCACCATGTCGCCCTCGGTGACGAGCTTCCCGCGCTCGACCGTGACCGCTTCGAGGTCCCAGACCGGGATCGATGCGCGGTTGTCCGAGAGATAGGTGTCGCCCAGGATGACCACCGGTGTCTGCAACTGGTCGGCGAGGTTGAAGGCCTTCCAGGTCAGCTCGAAGGCCTGCGTGCGGTCGCCGGGCGCCACGACGACGCGCGGGAACTCGCCTTGGGCCGCATGGAGCGCGAAGCGAAGGTCGGACTGCTCGGTCCACGTGGGCAGACCGGTCGCTGGTCCGGCGCGCGTGAGCAGGCCGACCACAACCGCCGACTCGCTCACGCCCGCGAGCCCGAATGCCTCGACCATGAGAGAGAAGCCGCCGCCGGAGGTGGCGCACATGGCCCGCGCGCCGCCGAACGCGGCGCCCACAACCATGTTCATGGCGGCGATCTCGTCTTCGGTGTGCTTGACCACGACGCCGTGCTCGCGGTCTCGTGCCGCCATGAAGCTCAGAAGCGACGAGGCCGGCGTCATAGGGTACGCGCAGTACACACCGATGCCGGCGGCCAGCGCACCCGATCCGATCGCCTCGTTCCCGTCGACGAGGAGCCGTGGCGGCGCGTCCTCGACCGGGCTGAGACGGAAGGGGAAGGCGCACTCGGTCTTGGAGCCGAACTCGTATCCTTTCGTGGCCACCGCGACGTTCTTCTCGGCGATCTCCGGGGCCTTCTTCGCGAACTGGGCCTCCAGCGAGTCGGTGAGGTAGTGAAGGGGGAACTTCGCGAGTCCGGCGACCGCGCCGAGGGCCGCGACGTTGCGCATGATCGCCACGCCGCCGGCCTCCTTCACGATCGTATCGAGGGGCACCGGTACCGCACAGACGTGCTCGGGATCGATCAGGCCCTCGACGTCCGTCTTATCCGGGTCGTAGATCAGCGCCCCGCCCTCGACGAGCTCGCTCACGTGCCGCTCGGCGGTCTCGTGATCGAGTGCCACGAGGATGTCGACCGGCATCACGTGACACAGGACCTCGGGCTCCGGGGAGACGCGCACTTGATACGCGTTGTGGCCGCCCTTGATGAGCGAGGGGTACTCCGTGAGGTCGAACGTGTTCAGGCCCGCATGCACGAACGAACGGGCGAGGGTCTGCCCGGCCGCTTTGATGCCGAAACCCGCGGGCCCGCCTATCTTGATCTGCAGGTCGGGGCGATTCTCGCCACGAGGATCCGCTGTTGTCATGGGAGCTCCAGCCTTTCTCCGACGCGAAGGGGCCGCCCACCGACGCGGGCGGCGCACTGTTGGTATGTTCCCCATGCGCTCGCGGTAGAATGGCCGCCATGGATATCACACCCAAGACAGTCGTTCTCGGCGTGACCGGCGGCATCGGCGCCTACAAGGCGTGCGAGCTCGCGCGGTCGCTCATGCGCGCAGGGATCCGCGTCAGAGTCGTCATGACCGAGAGCGCGACGAAGTTCGTGACTCCCGTGACGTTCCGGGCACTGACACGCGAGCCCGTCGCCGTTTCCCTATGGGACGAGCCGGATGCGAAGATCCACCACATCTCGCTGGGCCAGGAGGCCGATGTGATGGTCATCGCGCCGTGCACAGCCAACGTGATCGCGAAGCTGGCGCACGGCCGCACCGACGACCTGCTCACGACGACCGCGCTCGCGACCGAGGCGCCGCTGATCGTCGCTCCGGCCATGAACGTGCACATGTGGCGCAAGGAGATCACGCAGGCCAACGTCGCGGCGCTGCGAGCGCGCGGCGTCATGTTCGTGGAGCCGGAGAGCGGCGAGCTCGCGTGCGGCGAAGTGGGGGAGGGTCGGCTGGCGGCCGTGGATTCCATCGTCGCCGCCGCGCTCGAGGAGCTCGGCCGCGCGCGGGAGCTGGAGGGTGTGTGCGTGCTCGTGACCGCCGGTGGGACCCGCGAGCCCATCGACCCGGTGCGCTACATCGGTAATCGATCATCGGGGCGCACGGGCTTCGCGATCGCTGAGGAGGCGGCCCGCCGCGGCGCCGACGTCACGCTCGTGACCGGCCCGGCAACGCTCGCCGACCCGTTCGGTGTGCGCACTGTGCGTGTCGAGACCGCGTTGCAGATGCGCGATGCCGCCGAGGAGGCGTTCGATGACGCCGACGTGGTCATCGCTTCGGCCGCAGTGGCCGATTTCCGGCCTGCCGAGGCGAGTGAGGGCAAGATCAAGAAGGACGATGCGCCCGACACCATCGAACTGGTGCCGAATCCCGACATCCTCGCGAGCTTGGCCGAGCGCAAGGGCTCGCGTGTCCTCGTGGGCTTCGCGGCCGAGAGCGGTGACGCGGCCGCCGGAGCGCGAGCCAAGCTCATGGCGAAGCACTTGGACCTCGTGGTCGCCAACGACATCACCGAGCCGGGCCTCGGCTTCGACTCGGCTCGCAACCGCGTCACACTCGTGACCGCGCAGGGTGACGAGGAGCTTCCGGAGATGGACAAGCGCGTGCTCGCCAGAGTCCTGCTGGACCGGGTGACCGCGATCATGAAGGGATGACCAAGCATGGCGAGGAAGATCCTGCACGGGCGCGCGAAGCGCTTGAGCGTCTACATCGGTGAGAGTGACATGTACGACGACGACAGGCCGCTGTACTCGGCGATGGTCGACTCCGCTCGTACCGCCGGGTGCGCCGGGGCCACGGTCCTGCGTGGCATCGAGGGCTTCGGCGCTACGAGCCGCATCCACGCTGCGCACGACCTTCGCATGTCATCGGACCTACCGGTGGTCGTGACGGTGGTCGACGAGGAGTTCCGCATCACCGCGCTCGCCGAGGTGTTCGCCGCCATGGCGGGCAACGGTCTGATCACCGTCGAGGACGTCGAAGTCGTGTACTACCGCGGCGCCGTGACGGACGGCCCGAGCGTCAAGTAGACGAGCGGAACTGACAGGGGTGCTGTTCGCGCTTGAACCGAGCGCCGGTGAGCCGTACTATGTCTCTTCGCTGCCTGACGGCGGCACGCACCATCGGGCTGTGGCGCAGTTTGGTAGCGCACTTGACTGGGGGTCAAGGGGTCGCAGGTTCAAATCCTGTCAGCCCGACCA
>JANYJF010000038.1 GCA_025361885.1 Coriobacteriia bacterium | reverse complement strand
GCCTGTGCTACATGACCTTCTACAGCCACAAGATGCGCGAAGTCCTCGCGCTCGAGGACGGCTTCAAGCGCCGCTACATGCTGAGCGCCTTCACGCAGATGATGAAGGACTACGGCGAGCGCTTCGACTTCCTGGGCGCCGGCATGCAGGGCATGATGCCGGATGAGACAACGGGGTCCTGACGCGGGCTACCGGGACGCGTCGGGCTTGGGGGTCGCCAGAGGCTTCGGGATCGCGGCCGCCTCGAGGGTGACGGCATCCGTCACGACCCAGGAGCCGCCCAGGCGTTCGAGCTTGAAGTCTGTGGCCGCCGGCCAGACGGCGAAAGCCTTCGCCGGGATCCACACGACCACCACGTCGGCGGTCGCCGTCGTGACCGCACTCACATAGGGTGCGCGCCATTCCGGGATCGGCGAGTGGGTGGCGGTCTCGGAAGCCGCCGTGGCAAGCTCCGTCGCGACCGAGCTCTCGCTCACATACGGGCGGTATGCCCGCACATCGGTCGAGCGGGCGGCCCTGGCTTTCAGGAGCGCGGTGACCGCGCGCGCCGCGGGATGCGCCTCCGCAAAGGATGTGCCGGCACAGCCGCTGAGCATCAGCGAGAGCGACACGACGATGACACCGGCCCACAGGCGCCTCATGCGCCCACCTGCTGCCCTCGGTCGGATCGGACGAGCCGCAACACCCGCGTCCACATCGCCGCGCCTGTGAGAATCGCCGCGGACATCAGCACGTGCTTCACGATGAGCGCGGGAACGATGCCCCGCATGACGGCCGGATCCCACTCGTAGCGGGTGAAGAAGATGGCGCGCGGTATCCCGCCGACCACGATCCAAGCGAGCGACCCCCACGCTATGCGCTTCAGCAGCGGATACGCCGCGAGGAAGGCGGCCGGGGAGGCGCCTCGCTCCACCTGCCTGCCGGCTAGCCACACCACGAGCGCGCTCGCGAGCAGCATCGCGGAGGCGACGTCGTGCAGGTAGTTGTTGATGATGATGGCGATGGACATCTGGGGCCTTACGGCGTCGTGGAAGCCGCGCCTGATGGAGCGGCGGTTCGTGTGGGGTCCGTGCTCTTGACCGAGTCGACGAGCCACCGTCCGCCTTGGAGGACGAGACGATACTCGAGATGGTACGTCACACCCTTCTCCGCGCGCACGACGGCGCTCGTCTCCGTCGAGATCTGCCGGTAGTCCCAGACCTCAGACGTGCGCGCCAGGGCAACCGTGTCGCCGGGGAAGACGATGGAGCCGAACTCTAGGGAATCAAGCTTCGAGAACATGCGCAGCTTGCCTTCGCCGAGAGATGCCATCAGATAGTACTCGGTCTCCGCCTGCTTCTTCGTCGCGACGGGAGCCAACGCATTCATGTCCTGCTCGGCGTAGGCCTTCGCCAACTGAGCGTTGTACGCCCGGACGGTCGACTGGACCTGCGCGATGCGGGGGTCGGGCGCGCACGCTGCCAGTGCGATCGCCATGGCGATGAGGACGACGGCCAGCGCCACCGCGGTGAGGCGCCTCACTTGAAGTACTCCGAATGCTGTGTGAGCGTCAGCAGCGACGTGCCGAACAGCGACATCAGCGCGAAGCCGTAGCATACGAAGAGCAGCCATGCCGCACGGGCGCCCTTCCAGCCGAAGAACCGCCGCATGTGGAGGTACAGAGCGAACATCACCCACGTGATCAGCGACCACGTCTCAATCGGGTCCCAGTTCCAGAAGCTGCCCCACGAGTAGTACGCCCATATCGAGCCGGTGAGCATCCCGACGCCCCAGAAGGCGAATGCGAGACCGCCGAGCCGATATGCCCATGAGTCGAGGATGTCCCCGTCCGCCACGTTGCCGCTCTGAGGCGTGCGTATGCTGCGCCGCGTGAGGTACAGCGCCGAAGCGACCGTGGCCGCGAGTCCCGTCCCGAAAGCCGCGAAGTAGAACGTGACATGCATGACGAGCCAGATCCCGCTGAAGGTGGGAGGCAGCGCGGCCACCTCCGGCCCCGTATAGACGCCCAGACCGATAAGCAGCATGGCGACCGGCCAGATCCCGAGCTGCATGATCCGCAACCGCGGCACACGCCACGAGAGTATCAAGAAGATGACGACCGCCATCCATGCGTACGACGAGAGGTTCTCGTACTTGGTCAGGTATGGGCCGTGCCCGATTGCGAGCCACCTGCTCACGATGCCCGCGCTGTGCACGGCCAGACCAGCCAGACCGAGACGCCGCGCCCAGTCGGACACGGGTCGATTCGGGAGCGCGGCACCGAACACAGCGAGCAGCGTGGCCGCGGCATAGACAGCCGCAGCGACGATATGCAACCGCACGTCGGCAGCAAGCAGGAATCCGGCGCTCACGTTGTTGTCTCCTTGCTCACAGCTGCTGACCTCATGATCCGCTGACGCTCCTCATCAGAGCCCGCGAACCCTCTGGCACGGTACACGAGCTCCGTGTGATCGGCGAATCGCGCGATGTAGACCTCGCGAACCGGAGCTGCGTACAACACGACCGCCGCGGAGCTGGTGAGAAGGAACCCGAGGAACAGGAACGGTATCCCGTTATCTTGCACGAAGATCAGGCGGTCCCACCAGGTGACTGAATCGAGTCTGACCGTGTAGGGCCCCAGCTCGGACTGTTTACCGGGCGTCAAGGGTGCTTCACCGAGCACCTTCCCATCCTGCACCAGCCTCAAGGTGACCGTCGCCGTGACCGCGCTCGCCCCTGGTGTCCCGACGACCGAGCGGACACGCAACGTCTCGGGGCCCCATGGCATGCCGATGTCCCTGAAGGTCGGCGATCCCGCGGGACTCGATACGAGCATCTCGACGACCTGGGCCCCCAACGCTTCCTGGGCGCGCGCGAACGTCAACTGATACGCCGGTCCGAACTCCTGCGACTGGTACACGCGCATGCCCCGCCATGAGAGCACCCGATTGACGGCGACCGTGACGAGGTCCGACGTGGAGGTGTCGGCGAGCGTCGTGGTGATCTGCGCCAGGTCGCCGCTCTGTCCGAAGGTGGGGCGCACGTCGTCGAGCGTGAGACTCGCAGGGAGCGTCAGCGGGCCGGTGAGGAACCCATGTTTCTGGGCTGCGAACACACTGCCGGGACCGACATGGTCGCCCACACGCAGCGAAGCGACGGCACGCCGCTCGGTGAGGGTCACCACCAGAGCGGAAACCACGATCACGACAAGGCCGATGTGCAGCACGACACCTGCCCAGTATCCCCAGGGGTTCCTCACGAGCCGGACATCGCCGGGATCGGCAGCCGGAAGCCGAATCCATCCGCGCGCTGCGAGGCGCGACTCGACGCCCTCGGCGTGACCATCGAGCTGTTCGCCGTTCCCCGGGACCGGTCGCCGCGGCGCGACGGTCCTGCGCCACGCGACCCCAACGCGCTGGATGGCCGCCACGAGCATCACCAGGCACAGGACAGAGAGCAGGACCAGCATGAGCGGCGATGATGAGGGTCGACCCAGACCGAGCGCCCCGGGCGCGGAGAATGCCACAGGGTTCGGTCCGGCGTCGGTAGGCACAGTGGGGGCACCACCGCGCACCATCAGCGACACGATGAGGACCGACACGAGCACCAGCATCAGCCCAGCCGCGAGCGACCGGGACGTCGCAACCCGAAGAAGGCGCCTCATGTATGGGCTACCGCGGGACACCGAGTCGATCCTACGGCCAGGAGTAGGGCAGCAAGCTGCTTTTTGAGTGGTTGCTGCACACTGTGTCGCAGTCCTGGGTGCCCGACACCGGATAGTTGAAGCTCTTCATCTGCGGCCCTGAGCCGTACGGGGCAGGGGCGTTGACCGTGGCGATCAGGCGCGGAGTCCGGCCTCCGTGCGGACGCACGATGTGGCAGTAGCTGCAGGGGAACCCTTGGTGGGCGCCCTTGGAGTGGGCGACGTTCGTGTTTGTCAGGGTGTGGCACTTCGAGCACAGGAAGTCGGCGGGCGGTGCGCTCAGATTCTCCCCACCGGTCCAGCTCCCCCTCAGGACGTGAGGCAGGGCCGAGCCGTGCGGTCCCTGTGCCGCCGGCGTGGCCGCGCTGTCCATGTGGCAGTCGGAGCAGTACATGGTCAAGGTGGTCAGGTTGGTGTTCCACGGAGCCTTCATGTACGTCGCCGTCACAGCCCTCCTCACGGCTCCGAAGACGGGGTGGTAGGACTCGTTCGCCGTGCTGAACTCCAGCGCCACGTCCGTCCATCCCGCGTTCCAGGCCGTCAACGACGTGTTGGCGCGCGAGTGACACTTCAGGCAGATCTGGTACTCCTTGGTGACGCCGTCGACCGTCGTCAGCGTGGAACCTGCCGCATTCCAGTTCATGCTCGTCCCCACAACCCACGTCAGGCCGCTGGCGCCCTTGAGCGCGTTGGGGGCGTTGTTCGTCTGAGCCGCGTGCGTTCCGGCCGCGGCGGCGTGAGGGTCGTGGCAATCCGCGCACTCGACGTGCTTGTTGGCCGAGATGTAGGCCTGCGACTCGTCCAGCATCGACGGCACGTGCTTGCCGGAGTAGTCGCCGACCTTGTGACCGGTCCCCGAGGGGGTGACGAAGGTGACGGCCGCCGGCGCCTGCAGGTAGCCCGCCGCCCCGGAGCCCCAGGCGTACGTGAGCGCGTAGTTGGCGATGGCGGTCGCCTGGGACTGGATGGCCAGGTCGACGACGATCGTGTCGCCGGGTCGAAGCTGGACGCTCGCGCCGTTCGCGGTGGTCATGGTCTGAGCGGCGCCCGGTGCCGCGGTGACACCCATCTCGGTGGCATAGTTCGCCGCCGTGACGAGGTCGACCTTGGTAGCGTTGTCGGCGCGCCAGACGTATATGAAGGGTCGCAGGAAGGCTTTCGCGGCAACATTCGCCTCGCGGTCGTAGGCGTACACCGTCCATGCGGATGCGGGAACGGTGACCGTCGCGGCCACGGCCGGAGAGACGAAGCGCACACGTCGCCAGTTCTGAGTCCCCGACACCAGGGCCGAGTTCGCGATGTCGTAGCTCTCGTAGGCCACGGTCGGGGCCGGGGGTGACATCGCCCGGACCTGCCATGCACCGCCGGCGTAGGCGTCGGGCGCCTTGTCGCCGACCGGCTGGTTTCCTGAAACGCCCGCCTCAGCTGCCGCCTTGAAGTACAGGCGGTTCGAAGAGCTCGTCATCAGCCCGTAGATCGCCTGCGAGGACGTCGACATCGCCACAAGGTTGAACCAGTCTCGGTTCGCTGTGACCTTGAATCCGGCCGTGTTCGGGCTGTGGCACGAGAAGCACGCGAACTCCTCCTGAGGCGGATCTGTGAGCGGAGCGCCTCCGAGTGCCGCAAGGATCCGGCGCGCCGGACTGTAGTGGATCCCGAACGTCTGCGCACTCGTCTGATAGGTCTTGGTGGCCGCGTCGCTGTGGCACTTCGCGCAGTTCGCGAGGAAGGTGCTCGCTCCGTACGAAGACGTTGCTGTGTAGTCGTGCGCGGACAGGTCATAGTCTGCCGCTGCGATGACCGGGGTCTTCGTTGACGCCAGCTCGCTCCTCTGGCTCGTGTTGTCCTTGGTGAGCGCGACGCTGTGGCATCCGATGCACACGCCGCCCCCCGGCGAGACGAAGTCGCTGTTGGAGCCGACCGCGGTCCCGGCGGTCGCGGCGGTACGGAGGTTCGCTCCCTTGTTGGCGTTGAACTTGTCGTGGTCCACGTGGCAACTGAGGCAGTAGACGCTCGTCCCGGGGCCGGGGTAGGTCGCGGGACCGAAGGCCGTGTCGCCCTCGTTCGACGCGCTGCCCATGACATGGTGGTAGGAGTTCGTATTCGTAGCGCCGACCTTGCTGCCGGTGGAGTCCTCCATCGGCGACTGGTAGGACGCGTGGCAGGTGTAACAGGCGACGCCACCAGGCGATATGCCGCCCGTGGGGTTGTGGACGTTGTTGGAGGTAGCCGAGGAGTAGTCGTTGCCGTGGCACTGATAGCAGGACTGGGCGTCGCCCGCCGCGTGCCCGCTGACCGGTGGAAGCCTCAGGTGCGCGCCGGCCGCGTTGTAGACGGTCCGGTCGATGCCCTCGATCTTGGCGCCGGCTCCGACCACAGCCATGGCCGAGCCGTTCCAGCCGGCCGTGGTGTCCGAGGTCGTGTGGCACGAGAAGCAGAAGTTGCGGACGTTGGCGGCGGTCGCCTGATCGATCGCGCTCATCTTGATCTCGTTGGCCGCGTCGCCGATGGTCGTCGTCGTGTTGAGCGCGGTCTGTGTGACGACCAGCAGGCCGAAGGCGCTGTTCGCGTTGCCGTGCGGGCTGTGGCAGTCGTAGCACGGGAGGGCCGAGCCGGCCGCCAGGTTGCCCGCTGACAGCGTCTTGTGGCCGAATCGCGTCGAGGCCGTCTGGGCCGCGGCTCCGCCCGCGGTCGTCGGCGAGAACTGCTTGATGTTCTTGGTCGCCGCGATCGAGCCGTCGTGACAGTCGAAGCAGAGCTTGAAGTTGGCCGATGTGTACGTGGACACCAGCTCATCGTAGGTGTTCGCGGTGCCGTGGACGTCATGGCAGTTGTTGCACAGGCCGCCCGTGAAGCCGGCCCCCGGATAGACGACCGTCGCGTTGTTGTGCTTGGCGGCGGAGAAGACCGCGGACCCCGGCCACGTGCCGTCGGTGGGATACCCCAACGCGTTGCGCACGCCGGCCGGCCATGCGGCATCCGCCGCCGTATGGCACGCGTAGCACACGGAGTTGTCGTTCCCGGTGATGGTCGCCCCATTGATCTTGTTGGTGCCCGTCACCGGGTCGTAGGCGCCCAGAAGCTTCGAGTACGCCGACCCGTGGGACTCGTGGCACACCGCGCACGACTTCTCGGACCCAGCGGCTATCGAGCCGTTGGGCACCCAGTGCGACCGGGCGGCGTTGGTCGACTTGTTCATCGACGGCTGGTCGCCGGCGGCGATCGTGACCGTCGACGGGATGTAGGTGGCGCCCGTGACCGAATAGGCGGGCAGCGCAGCCGCGGACGAGTGGCACTTGAGGCAGAAGGTCGCCTGCTCCGCGGCAGTCGTGTAGCCGATGGTGTTGTACGTGTTGGCCGGGTCGGTGACCCGGTTGCCGGCCTTGGTCACCACGTGGGCGTTGTGGCAGTTCTCGCATTCCACCGAGTTGGCCCCCGAGGCGACCACCGGGTGCTTGGAGCCGGCCAAGGAGAACTCGGTCTTGATGCGGCGAGCCGCCTGCGACATGCTGCCTGCGCCATAGGCGTCCGCTCCGGCCACGTCACCGCTGTGGCAGCCGTAGCAGCGCTGCTCGGATGCGGGATCGGTCACACCCGCACCGAACGCCGACAAGATCCGGCGCGTGGGCGAGTAATGCGTCGAGAACTTGTTGGCCGATGTCTGGAAGCTCTTTGTCTGCGGGTCGTTGTGGCACTTCGAGCAGTTGGCGTTGAAGGTCGTGGCATCCGCGAAAGTCGAAGTCGCGTAGTAGTTGTGGGCCGATGCCCCGAACTGGTTGGCGCCGGAGCCGGCAAGGACCTTGGGCGCAGCGGTGGAGCCGTCGCTCTTCTGGTCCGTCCCCACCTGCTTGGTCAGGCTCGTTGCGTGGCACGAGGTGCACACCCCGGCGTTCGACGTCGTGGAGTAGTCGGTGCTGGCACCGGCCGGGTTGACGGTCGCGATGTCGGGTCGCAGGTTGCCGGACTTCGACGCGTTGAACTTGTCGTGGTCCACGTGGCAACTCAGGCAGTAGACATCCGTCGTCGAGGTCGGGTACGAGCCCGCCGCGAAGGCCTTGTCGCCATCCCAGAAGGATGCGATCGGACCGCCGAGCACGTGGTGGTAGTAGGTGGCGCGGTTGGCTCCGGTCTTGTTCGGGAGGCTGTCCTCCATGAAGGTCTGGTAGGTGCTGTGGCAGCCGTAGCAGTCCTGGCCGCCGGCGGAGATGCCACCGGTGGGATTGTGGACGTTGTTGGACGACGGCGTGGCGTAGTCGCTGCCATGGCAGGTGTAGCACGACGCACTGTCGGTCGATGCGTGCGCGTTGGTGACCACAGCGATCTTGAGAACGGAACCGCCCGTCCCGTCACGCCGGAGTCCCTCGACCGTCTGGGTGCCCGCGGGGACGTACGCCGTGCTCGTGCTGTCCCACGCCTTGCCGTCGGACGATGTGTGGCAGCCGAAGCAGAACTGCCTGATCCCCGCGGCCGTGGTCGGATCGAGGTTCCGTCCGATCGCGTCGGAGAGAAGCGACTTGTTACCGCGTGTTGATCCATGCGGGTTGTGGCAATCGTAGCAGGGCAGCGGCGCGTTGACGGGCAGTGTGCCTCCCGCGGTCTTGATCCGATGCCCGGAGTTGCGCGTGTTGTCGGCGCCTTGGTAGGTGACGAACTGCTTGATGTTGACGATGCCGGGGGCCTTCGCGGTCCAGGCGGCATCGCCGCCGTGGCAGTCGAAGCACAACGCCGCGTAGTCGCCATTCACGCGATCGCTCGCCACGGTCGCTGCGGTCTCAGGGACGAATGTGGCAAGCAGCCCATCGTACTTGTTCGGCCCGCGGTGCGAGGCGTGGCAGTACAGGCAGCTACCCGTTGCCAAAGTGCTCGTGGTCGCCGCGCTACCGGCGGCCGGCATGCTCGCCGGAATGGACGCGTGGGCGTTGATCACCGTCGATGAGTACGTCGACCTGCCGGGATACGTGCCCTTCGCAGGGAAGCCCGACGCGTCGCGCGTGGGGGCGGCAAGAACCGGATACGTCCCGACGAACCAGCTTTGCGAGTCGTTGTGACACGCGAAGCACCACGTGTTGTCGTTGCCGCCCACGGTCGTCGAGTTGACCACGCTCTTCCACAGGTTCGGCGTGGTGGCGTAGTCCTTGTGCGGCGAGTGGCAGCCCGAGCATGCGTTCGTGAGGTCGGGAGTGGGGTTGTCGATGAGGTCCTCGAGCGCGTGTCCGCTAGAGAGGGCGAAGGAGTTGGACGCCCCCGACTTGATGTCAGTGCTGGCGCCCGTCCCATCATGGCACGTGTAGCACACCGACAGCTGACCCGCCGGGCCGGATGTCTTCTTCATCAGCGAGTCGCTGGTGGTAGCAGTGTGCGGGACGTGGCAGGTCGAGCAGAGGTTCCCCGTACCATACATGGCATGCGGCGTCACTGCGTGCGCGGTCCGCGGTGCGAAGACAAGCACGACAGCGACTAGGGCTGTCACGGTCGCCATAGTCGTGAAAGCGCGGTGTCGATGGCAAGCGAGAGTCTTAATCGCGACAACCCATCCGAACAATTGGACGCACCTGCGACCTAAAATAGACCCTGTGGAGTTGCGCCCCCCAGAGGCGCGCAACTCGGCAAGGTAATCATAGCAGGAACTGGGACCTTAAGGGTGGTTCATCACGAGACGATCCCGGGCGCTCTCTCGCCCCGGCCTCTGCGTTCCCGCGGATCACGCCCCCATTTGAAAGGGCCCCGGGACGTGCATCCCGGGGCCCTTCGAGTACTTCGCGGCATTGCGTCCTACTTGCCGTTGCCGGCCTTCGTCTTGGAGATAGCCGCCAGGAACTCGCGGTTGGACCCCGTCTTGCGAAGACGGTCGATGAGCAGCTCGATGGACGGACCGGACTCCAAGGAGTGCAGGACGCGGCGCAGCTGCCAGATGTAGGGCGCCTCCACCGGGTCGAGCAAGAGCTCCTCCTTGCGGGTGCCCGACGCGATGACGTCGATGGCCGGGAAGATGCGCTTGTCAGCAAGGCGCCGGTCGAGCCGCAGCTCCATGTTGCCGGTGCCCTTGAACTCCTCGAAGATCACCTCGTCCATCTTGGAACCGGTATCCACGAGCGCGGTGGCGATGATGGTCAGCGACCCGCCACCCTCGATGTTGCGAGCCGCACCGAAGAACTTCTTCGGCGGGTACAGGGCCGTGGAGTCGACGCCGCCGGAAAGGATGCGTCCGGACGCCGGCGTGGCCAGGTTGTACGCTCGGGCCAGGCGCGTGATCGAGTCGAGCAGGATCACGACGTCGAAGCCCATCTCCGTGAGGCGCTTCGCGCGCTCGATGACGAGCTCGGCCACCGCGATGTGGTTGTCGGAGGGCATGTCGAAGGTCGATGAGACCACTTCGCCATGGATGGAGCGCTCCATGTCCGTGACTTCCTCGGGACGCTCGTCCACGAGCAGGCACATCAGGTAGACCTCGGGGTTGTTCGCCGAGATGGCGGCCGCGATATCCTTGAGGATGGTCGTCTTGCCGGCCTTCGGTGGGGAGACGATCAGGCCACGCTGGCCCTTGCCGATAGGCGCCACCAGGTCGATGATCCGCGCGGTGATGGCGTCCTTGTTCCACTCCATCGAGAACTTCTCGTCGGGGTAGATGGGAGTGAGGTCGCGGAAGTCCTTGCGGCGACGCGCCTCCTCGGGGGACTTGCCGTTGATGGAGTCGACCTTCAGGAGCGCGGAGTACTTCTCGGTCTCCTTTGGCGGACGGACCTGACCCTTGATGAGGTCGCCGCGGCGCAGCTCGAACCGGCGCACCTGCGTCATCGAGCAGTAGACGTCGCGGTCGCCGGGCAGGTAGCCGCTGGTCCGGATGAAGCCGTAGCCTTCCGGCAGGACGTCGAGAACGCCGAGAATGTCGATGAAGCCCTCGGACTTCACCTTGGCCTCGAGTACGGCGTCGATGAACTCGTCCTTCTTCTTCAGCGCCTTGACTTCGAGGCTGAGCTCGACTGCCATGGCCCGAAGCTCGGCTATGGTCTTGACCTCGAGATCGGCGCGGGTTATCGAGGGGGCCTGCTCGGCTGGTGCGCCCGCACCACCACGGCGACCGCGCTTGCGGGGACGTGCACTCATGACTGCTTCACTTTCTCCCAGTCCGCCAGGAACGATTCCAGTCCCCGGTCGGTCAGCGGATGCTTGACGAGGTTCTTGAGCACCGCGAACGGCACGGTGGCGATGTCGGCGCCGATGAGGGCCGCCTGCACCACGTGGTTCGCGGAGCGGATGGATGCCGCGATGACCTCGACCTGATGGCCGAAGTCGTAGTTGTTCAAGGCGTTGACGGTGTTGGCGAGGTGCTCGATGCCGTCCTCGGAGATGTCGTCGAACCGGCCGACGAAGGGCGACACGTAGTACGCGCCGGCCCGCGCTGACAGGAGCGCCTGCGGGACCGAGAAGCACAGGGTCATATTCACCTTGATGCCCTTGTCGTACAGGCACTTCGTCGCGGCCAGGCCCTCGGGCATGACCGGGATCTTCACGATGATGTTGGGTGCCAGGGCCGCGAGCTCCTCGCCTTCGCGGACGATCTCGTCGCGCTTCAGGCTGACGGTCTCGCCGCTGACGGGACCGGGGCACAGCTCACAGATCCGCTTGAGGTGCCCGTGAAAGCTCGAGAGCTTCCCGCCGGTGCGTGAGTACAGGGTGGGGTTGGTCGTCACACCGGCCAGCACGCCCCAACTGACAGCTTCTTCGATCTCGTCCAAGTCGGCCGTGTCCAGGAAGAACTTCACGTCTGCGCTCCTGATCCCTCGTCTCGGTTCGCGTCCGGCCCCCCGGGCGCGTCGCCGGCCTCGCCTATCACGGCGCCGACGATGTGTTCCAGTGTCTCCGCCACCGTCCGGTCGAGCTGGTGGCTATGGATCAGCGGGGTTCCGTGCTCCCTCGCCAGGTCCTCGATGTAGTGCCCGAGCAGCCTGATGTTGTCGAACGCAGCCCGGTACTTCTCGAATGGTCGTGTCCCGTCGGTCTGCACCTCGCGGATGTAGAAGTGGCTGCGATGCGCGTCCTCGTCCTGGACGTCGATGACGAGCGGGACGACCCACGCGTTGTCGAATGAGGAAGGTTCGATGTAGCCGGGCACGATGTGGATGCCCTCGACGACCATGCTCTCGCCCTCGACGACCGCGCGCTCGATGAGGGAGACGATGCCCGTGGTGACGACGGCGGTCTGCTCCCGGAATCCAACGATCACAGGATCTGCGCCGACCGGCACGGGGACTCTCAGATTGCGCCACGCGTCGAACGAACTCTCGTAGATCGCGGGCATGAGGTCCTTGGAGAAGATACCACGCATCACCTGCCGGATGCTATCGGTCGACACGATGCGCGTGATCCCGAGTCTGTGGGCCACCTCGGTGGCGATGGTGGACTTGCCCACGCCGGTGGTCCCGCCGATCAGGATGATGAGGGGCTTGTCGAGCTTGGATATCGCCGTGAGCCGATGGTAGCGCGTCGCGTAGTCCTCGCCCGCCACCTCGCGAAGTGTGACTTCCGCGACCTCGTTGAGGCGCCCCATCGTGAGGCGCAGCTCGCCGCGGTCCCGCATGTCGTCTTCCATCTTCTTGGCTGCCGCGTACGCGCGCGAAGGCGGCAGCCCGGTGGACATGAACGACTGCGCCATCAGGCCCTTGCTGTATGGCAGGCCGTGGGCTTTGTCCGTCAGGACGATCGGCGGGCGAAGGGGTCGGTCGGCTGATTGGCTGTCGGTCATCGGGGGTCCCTTCTCGCGGCGCGCGCGATGGCAAGCGCGGCTACGTCGTCGATGGCACACTCCAGCCCGACCGTCCCGATGGACACCGGCACGTTGTCGCACAGCACCGTGGGCACGCCCGCGGCCTCGCCGGCGACCGCGACCACATCTATGGCGGCGGCCTTGAGCTCGGTCACCAACACATCGAAGCTGCCGGAGGCCTCGGCCAGGTCCTCGCGCAGCGCCGCGCGGTCGGAGAGGTTCGCTGTAGTGGCGACCACCGTGCAGCCGTACTCACTCTCCAGGTGCGCCGCCAGCACCGGCACCAGCGCCGCCGGGGCGGTCGTCGCGAAGAAGACCCGGGCGCCGGCGACCGGCAGCAGCGGCCTGGGGCGGAAGACCACCGGCACACACGGGATATCGGGCCGGGCCGCGCGGATCGCGTCGATGACGCTCGTGATCATCTCCGGCGATGCCACGGGCTCCTCCGCGCCGGCCACCACAACGACGTCGGCGAGCGAAAGCCGCAGCGGCCCGAAGTAGTCGGTCACGTAACCGGGCCCCTGAGCCGCACCGATCACGAGCAGACGCGCGTCCGCACGCACCGGCGGGATCGCGGAGCCCGAGCCCTCCAGCAGCATGATGTCCGAGCCGAGCGAGTCCGCCAGCCCCGCGCCTTCGGCGACGTTGGAGAAGAACGTCTCCCCCGCCAGCCCGCCGCCGCAGCGGCGGCAACCCACGGTCGCGACCCGGCTCATGACCGCGTCCTCGTAGCAGTCGGATGACGCGTGCCCGCCTGCGGCCGCGAGCGCTAGCAGGTCGGCGGTGGTGAGCGCCACCTGGTCCCCACGGATGAGCTCCGGCTCGGCGGGACCGCCCCGGCCCATCGCGAGCACGACCACGTCGCGGCCAGCTGAGGTCAAGCGGCGTGCGGCGTACGCCGAGATCGCCGTCTTGCCGACACGCTTTCCGGTCCCGATGATCGCGAGCGCGGGTGTGCGGGTGAGTGTGTCGCAGACGGGCGGCGTGAATGCGAAGTCGGCCCCCCGGTACGACACGCCTGACGCGAGCGCCACGCTTGCCAGCCGGAAGCGATCGGCTGCGCCCAGCACAGGCTCATCGGAGAGGTCGACGATTTCGTCGGGGTCGTGGGCCGCTATCGCCGCGGAGAGAGCCTGCACGGCGGTGTCGCTGCGGAACAGCGGCACGCCGTAGCCATCTTCGCCTGAACCGCCCACCTTCTCGGTACCCCCTGCGAAGACAGCGGCGACGACCTCGCCTCTCTTCGCCAGCTCACTCAGGGCGAAGCGTACTACCGGTGGGTAGTGCTCGCCGTCGATGATCGCGACGATGCGGCTCACGCCACGCCCTCCTCGTTGAACTCCTCATCGGCCGGACGCCACCGGCAAGCGTGCTCGTGGGCCTTGCGGAAGTCGGCGACTACCTGACGCTCGCCGAACGGGTACGCGTAGCTCACGCGCACGCGGCGGGGGAAGACCTCGATGATGTTGTAGCAGGGCTTGCCGTCACCACGGAGCCGTGCCGAGCAGGCCGTCCCTGCGTTCACGACGAACAGGTCCTCGAGCCGCCAGACGTTGGGCACATGCTTGTGCCCGCACAGCACGAGGTCGCATCCGGAGCCGACCAGCACGCTCAGCAGGTCTCCTGCGTCCTGGACGATGTTGCGCTCGCGGCCGGTGCCGGGCACCGGGACGAGGTGGTGGTGGATGCACAGGATCTTGAACTCATCAGGGTCGGCGAAGCTCTCCTCCATGCGGCGATAGCGGGCACGGCCCACGTGTCCGCCGTCCAAGTCGGGCTCGGAGGAGTCGATGCCCAGCAACCGCACGCCGTCGAGCACGATCTCGCTGTCGCGAGCGCCGAAGTACCTCTCGTAGTGGACTTCACCCACGTTGCGGGCGTCGTGGTTGCCGGGGATGACGAGCATGCGCGGGCATTCGATGCCGTCCAGCAGCTCTTTGGCCGTGACGTACTCGTCGTGGAACCCCATGTCGGTCAGGTCGCCGGTGACGGTCACGATGTCCGGGGCGAGCTCGTTGAGCTCTTCGACCACCCGTTCCGCCAGCTGAGGGCGGTAGTAGATCGACCCGCAGTGCAGGTCGGAGATCTGGGCGATGACGATCGGTTCGGACTCGGTCATCTCGAATTCCCTCCACCGCGTGGTGCCGGTCATCCGGCGGGTGTTCCGGCCCCGCGAAGGGGGCGTGAGAGGTGTCGCTTCCGGGTGATGCCGCCTCACCGGATCCGAGGTCCGCTACAGTACGACGGCGCCGGTGCGGTCGATGGCGAGGGCGAGTGGGGCGCGCCTACCACTGCAAGATAGGATCCGCTGCGCCTTCGCGGCGACGCCCGCGGCACGATCGAACGCTGCGGCGTCATCCTCAGCGGTGACTATACCCATCACTGTGGGCCCGGCGCCAGACAGCGCGGCGCCGTCGGCGCCCGAGTCGAGCAGAGCGCCGCACACATCATCGAAGTCCGGTATCGCCAGCGCCCGGTAGGGTTGGTGCAGCCTATCCGCCAGCCCCGCACCCAGCAGGTCACCGCGACCCAGCAGCAGGCCGGCCATCGCCAGTCCCGCGCGGCCGGCATCGAACGCGGCGTCCGCGAACGGGACCGTGTCCGGCAGCATCGCGCGGGCCGCTTTCGTGGACAGCGGCTCGGCGGCGATCACGACCACGACCGCGAGCGGTGCAGGCATCAGCGGCGCGCAGCGGTGGCCGCCATCCTCCCAGCACGCGGTGAGTCCGCCGAACACGGCGGCCGCCACGTTGTCCGCGTGCCCCTCGAGTTCCGCCGCAATGGAGAACACGCCGTCTCGGCCGAGCGCGCCGCCGCACCACGCATCGGCGAGGAGAAGGCCGCCCACGAGCGCCGACGAGGACGAACCGAGGCCGCGCCCTGTGGGGATGCGGTTCTCGCAGGTGACGTGCGCGGCCTGCGCGGGCGCTCCGCACTCGGCCAGCCCACGTGCCATGGCGAAGGCGACGACGTTGTCGGCACCGCTCGAGAGTTCACCGGCGCCTTCGCCGGTGACATCGACGAGCCAGGTCTGGGCGGGCTCAGCGGTGAACGTGTTGTAGAGCCCGAGCGCCAGCCCGAACGAGTCGTAGCCGGGTCCGATGTTCGCGGTCGTCGCCGGCACGCGGACCGTGACCCGCGCGGGAGCCGTGGCCACCTACAGGTCCTCGACCCGGATGACCGTGGAGACCTCGTCGACGACGTCCAGTCGGCCGATCTCGTCGAGTGCGGCGCGAACCGCGCCTTCGGAGGCCGTGTGGGTGACGTAGACGATCTCTGCGTCGCCCGACTCGTAGACGCGCTTCTGGATGACCGAGGCGATCGACACGCCGTGGTCGCCGAACTTCGAGGCGACGGCCGCGAGCACGCCTGGGCGGTCCAGCACGCGGAGGCGCGCGTAGTAGCGCGTCTCGAGCGTCGCGAGGTCGCGGATCGGCAGCTGCTCGTTGCACGTGCAACCGACGAGGTTGAGGCAACCGGACTGGATGTGCCGCGCGGTCTCGATCACATCGCCGACAACGGCGGACGCGGCGGGCAGCGAGCCGGCGCCCTCGCCGAAGAACATCGTCTCGCCCACCGAGTCGCCGGTCACGTAGATGGCGTTATAGACGCCAGCGACCTTGGCGAGCGGGTGTGCGGCCGGGATCATCGTGGGATGCACCCGGATATCGATGCCATCGGACGTCCTGCGCGCGATGGCCAGCAGCTTGATCGCATAGCCCATCTCGGCGGCGTACTTGATGTCTGCGGGCGTCAGCGCGCGGATGCCCTCGACCGGGACGCGGTCCACCGTCACGCGCGAGTTGAACGCGATGGATGCGAGTATGGCGATCTTGGCGGCGGCGTCGTGGCCGTCCACGTCGGCGGTTGGGTCGGCCTCGGCATAGCCCAGTCCCTGCGCCTCGGCCAGGGCGGTCGGGTAGTCGGCGCCGTCCTCGGTCATGCGGGTCAGGATGTAGTTGGTGGTGCCGTTGACCACGCCCATGACCGACAGGATCTCGTTGGACACGAGGCAGTGCTTGAGCGGCGAGATGATCGGGATGCCGCCGCCGACCGCGGCCTCGAACGCGATGTCGACGCCCGCCGTGGCGGCCGCCTCCATGACCTCCTGCCCGTGAGCGGCCATGAGCGCCTTGTTGGCCGTGACCACCGACTTGCCCGC
>JANYJF010000022.1 GCA_025361885.1 Coriobacteriia bacterium | reverse complement strand
GCGAAGGCCGGCGACGCGAACCACAGCATCACCGTGACCAGCACCGCAAGAAGGCATGCGACCCTGACGATCTTCGAGTTCGACAAGTGCTCCCCCAGAATCGAGCATGTCACTTGGACATCACCACCGATTGTACACGCCTGGGGCGGTGAAGCACCAGACGGCCCCGCTCACCGCCGGCGGGGTATACCACTTGTATCGGCCGGTGCCGCGCGACTTGCAAGCGACGCCACTATGGGAGGACGGATCCGATGCCTGAAGAGCAGCCAAAGTGCGTGGTCTATTGTCGGTCGTGGTGCGGCGATTGCCGTCGGGCGCTGCGATGGATGGATGAGCAGGGCTATGAGTATGTCGTGGTGGACATCGAGGAGGTGCCCGAGGCCGCTCATCGCGTCGTCGAGCTCGCCGGCAAAGTCATCACGCCGACATTCGAGATAGGCGAGCAGTGCATCGTGGACTTCGATCCACAGGCGCTCAAAGAGGCGCTGGGCTAGCAGCCCGCAGCAAGGCTCAACTCGCGCGCCCTCCGAGCAATCTGCCCCAGAAGAAGCCCGACCACCGGTCGAACCCTACGGGGTTGGACAGAGCCAGCACGTATGTCCATACCACGAGGCCGGCGACCGCGAGTGTCGAGCCCCCGAACACCCAGGGCGCGACCGTTGGCGCGACGAACGAAGCGGCGAACGAAGCAAGCCCGCCGAGGACCGCCACCGGCACTCCGATGCGCACCGCGGTGAACGTCGCGCGGAACAGCATGACTATCAGACCCAGGATCGTGGGCAGGTTCTCGAAGAGTGAGAACAGCAGCCGTGTGCCGCCGGCGATGTCCGGGTCGTTTCGCCAGTCGAAGGGCTGCCAGTCCTCGGTAGAGGGGGTGTAGGTGTAGCCGCCACCGGGGAACCCGCCGTAGCCCGCGGGCGTACCGGCACCCGTGTAGCCGCCTGGGGATGCTGTCGTCCCTGCGCGTGACCGGCGGTAGCGGTACTCGGCGTCGTACCGTGTGCGCTTGCCCGGCTTGGACAAGGCATCGTGCGCCTCGTTGATGAGCTGCGCCGTGGCGGTGTCGCCGCCCATGTCCGGATGGTGCTTGCGGATGAGCGCTCGGTACGCCTTCTCGATCTCATCCTCGCCGGCGTTGTGGGGCACGCCGAGGACCTCGTAGTAGTCGATGAACGCCACGCGCACTCCTGTCGATGGGCCATTCCGCTCACGATATGGTACCGCGATGGGAGGTGCCGCGGGCCTCGGGGGAATCATCCGCACAGGAGGTGCCGGTGATGTTCAGGGACCGAGCGGATGCGGGTGTGCAGCTTGCTGCACTGCTGGAGGAGTACCGGGGCCGCGATGACGTCATCCTGCTGGGGATACCCCGGGGTGGCGTGGAGGTCGGCGCGCAGGTCGCGCGGGTGCTCGGCCTGCCGCTGGACGTCGTGGTGGTCCGCAAGATAGGCGCGCCCGGACAGCCGGAGTACGCGGTCGCGGCGGTCGATGAGGACGGTGGGCTGCTGATCGGCGACCGATCGGACGTTTCGCGCGCCTACCTCGAGCAGGCGGCCGCTGACGAGCGCGCGGAGATAACCAGACGGCTCGAGGCGTACCGGGCCGGTCGGCCGCCGCTCGAGGTCGCGGGATGTACTGTCGTGCTCATCGATGACGGGATCGCGACCGGGCTGACGGTCCTCAAGGCCATCGGCCTGCTGCGCGAAAGGGGTGCCGCCAGCGTGATCGTGGCGGCACCGGTGGTCGCCCCTTCGTCAGCCGCGAAGATCAGGCGCCATGCCGACAGGGTGGTGGCCGTGGCGGAACCGCGCGGCTTCGCGGCCGTGGGGCAGTTCTACGACTGGTTCCCGCAGACCACGGACGACGAGGTGCGCGCCGCTCTCACCCCTTCTTCCGGAATCTAGTTCATGGACCGTAGACGAACACCTTGACCGTGGACCCCTTCGGGACCGAAGCGCCGGCGGTTGGATCGGTGTTCGAGACCGTGTTGGCCTTGGCCGGGTCCAACGTCGGGCCGGCCGACTGGCTGTCCATGAGGAGACCGACCGCAGCGAGCGCGGTCTTGGCGTCGGCCTCGGACTGCCCTTTCACGTCGGGAACGACGACCATCTCGGGGCCCGAGGACACCATGATCGTGATGGCGCTGCCCTTCGGCGCCTGGACACCGGCGGCGGGCGACTGATCGTAGACGGTGCCCTTGTTGACACCGGAGTTCGGCTTTGGCGAGGCCGTGACAGTGAAGCCGGCCTTCTTCAGCACGCTGGTAGCGGCCGATTGTGACTGGCCCTTCACGTCCGGCACGGCGACCTGCTGCACGCCGGTGGAGATTGACAGTGCGACCGCGGTGCCCTTGGCGACCGGAGCACCGGCCGCGGGGCTTTGCTCGAACACCTGGCCGGCGGGCACCTTGTCGCTCGGTGCGCGCGTCAGCGGGAACGTCACCTTGAAACCAGCCTGCTGCAGGGCGCGCACGGCGTCATCCTCGGTCATTCCGGTGACGGTGGTGACCGGCACCTTCTCGATGCCGGTGCTCACGAGCAGGTCGACGGCGGTGCCCTTGCCGACGCGCACGCCTGCCGGCGGGGTCGTGGCGATGATCTGACCTTCCGGGATCTTGTCGTCCGACTTCTTGTCCGTGTTGCCGACCTTGAGGCCCACGGCGGTGAGCGCGGTGACGGCGTCCTTGGGCGTCATTCCCGCGACGTCCGGGACAGCGATCGAGGCGGCTCCGAACAGCGCCCAGGCCACGCCGATCCCGATGAGCAGGACAGCGATCCCGAGTGCGACCCACGCCCACGGGCTGATCCGACGGCGACCGGGGCCGCCGCCTGCGCCCGAACCGCGACGGGGCGGGGGTTCGTCCGATGACACGACGGGCATGACGCTCGTATCGTCGACCCGGGGGCCGACGGCGGCCACGGGACGGCCACCGACCACGCGGTCCAGGTCGGCCTTCATCTCGTCGGCCGAGTGGTAGCGCTTGGCCGGGTCCTTCTCCATCGCCTTGAGGATGACCGCTTCGAGCGCCGGGGGGATGTTGCCGTTGAGCTGGCGCGGCGGGACCGGCTGCTCGTTGACCTGCTTGAGCGCGACGGCCACCGGCGTGTCGCCAGTGAACGGGAGGCGGCCCGTGGTGATCTCGTAGAGCACGCAGCCCAGCGAGTAGAGGTCCGATGCCGGGCCAAGAGGGCGGCCCTGCGCCTGCTCAGGCGAGATATACTGCGCGGTCCCGAGCACCGAGCCGGTCTGGGTCATCATCGTGTTGCCCGCGCGGGCGATACCGAAGTCCATGACCTTGATGGTGCCATCGGGGGTCAGGACGATGTTATGCGGCTTGATGTCCCGATGGATGATGTCGTACCCGTGCGCGACGGAGAGCGCGGAGCAGACCTGCATCCCGTACTCGGCCGCCTTCATGGGATCCGCGGGACCGCGCTGCTCGACAAGCTGCTTGAGGTCGGTGCCGCGTACGTACTCCATCACGATGTAGTACGTGTCCTCGCCCTCGCGCCCCCAGTCGTAGATGTTCACGATGTGGGGGTTCGAGAGATTGGCGGCCGCCTGGGCCTCCTGACGGAATCGCGCTACGAACGTCTCGTCCGCGGCATAGCGCGCATGCAGGACCTTGATGGCCACCGTGCGGCCAAGGACCTCATCGACGGCCTTGAAGACGTCAGCCATTCCTCCGCTGCCGATCTTCTCCGTCGCGCGATACCTGCTGCCGAACACCCGCTCGTCCACGTGGTCTCCCGTGTCTGTCTGGCTCACGCACAATGGCGCTTGCCGTATTCTACCGCACATCCAAACGCTCTCACCGCTCGTCGCCGCACGTCAGCGGCCCGGTGAGGTCCGCCGTTGCCTATTTGGCCTGCCTTGCCAGTGCCGCCTCGAGCACGCTCTTCGCGGCGGGAGCTGCGACTTGGCCGCCCACCCCCGCGTTCTCCAGGATGATCGCCATCGCCATGGTGGGAGCCTCCGCGGGTGCGAACGCGATGAACCACGCGTGCGTCGGCTCCTTCTTGCTGGCCTCCGCGGTGCCGGTCTTGCCCGCCACGGTCACGCCGTTGACGGCGGCCCGCGAGCCCGACCCGTTCTTCACGACGCTGATCATCAGGTCGCGGACGGCTGCTGCGGTGGCCGGGTCGGTGGCCGTCGTCCAGGGGCGGGGGATGGCGGTCGTGAGTGGTGCGCCCGCGCGGTCCGCAGCATGGTCGACGATGTAGGGTCGCATCACGACGCCATTGTCGGCGATCCCGGCCGCGACCAACGCCATCTGCAGCGGTGTCGCAACCGGTCCCGCGACACCGCGCTGGCCGACGGGCTGGCCGACGCCAGCCCACGCAGTCTCCCACTTCGTGGCGGTCTCCGGGGCCGGCATCACTGAAGGGACGGTCGAGAGCTCGAGCGGATCGGGCTTGTCGAAGCCGAAAGCGCGCGCTTGCTCGACGAGGCGCTTGGCGCCCAGGGCGACCGCCACCTGCGCGAAGACGGTGTTCACGGAGCTCTCGGTCGCCTTCTTGAGCGTGATGTCGCCGTAGCCTCCGCCCTCGAAGTTGGTGATCTTGCCACCGCCGATGTCGAGCGAGGCTGGTCCCGGATACGTGCTGCCCGCCGTCGCGACTCCCGATGCCAGAGCGCCGGTGAGCGTCACCACCTTGAACGTCGAGCCCGGGGGATAGGTGCTTCGTATCGCGCGGTCCACGAGCGGCGCCGCGCCGCCGCCGGCCGACAGGGCCGCCCACTGCGAGTCCACGGAGTTGGGGTCGTACACGGGCGAAGAGGCGAGCGCGAGCACGGCTCCCGTGCGAGGGTCGACCACGACCACGGCCCCTCGCCGTCCGGCGAGCGCCGCCTCGGCGGCCGCCTGTATGCGGCTGTCGATGGTGAGGACGATGTCGTTGCCCGGAGCGGGTTTGCCGGCCGCGGCGTCGATGACGTCGGCCCAGGTGGAGTACGCGCGGTGCCCCGTGAGTACGTCGTTCATGACCGACTCGACGCCGGCGCGGCCGTACTTGGGGCTGAAGTAGCCGGTCACATGCGCCGCGAGCGTGCCGGCTGGATACGTTCGCTTGTACACGCCGCCGGGCCCAGCGACCGAGTGGGCCAGCACGACGCCGTCGCGCGTCAGGATCGCGCCACGCTCCTGTCGCAACTCCGCAGCGAGGTTGCGCGTGTTGGCCGGGTTGTTCGCCAGCGACTGCGCCTGCACCCCCTGCACCCATGTGAGGTTCGTGATCAGCGCGGTGGTCAGCAGCGCCATCGCCACGGCGATAGCCACCATCCGGCGCGACAAGGCGAGCCGCGACAGCACGCTGGTGGCGCCGGAGGAAACGAGCTCGGCCTCCTCGCCCGGCGCTTCGTCTCCGGCCCGCAGCAGCAGGGCCAGCAGGATGAAGTTGGACAGTATCGACGAGCCGCCGTAGCTCACGAACGGCAAGGTGATGCCGGTCAGCGGGATGAGCCGAGACACGCCCCCGATGATCACGAACGTCTGGAGCCCGAACGCCGCCACCAGACCGGTCGCGGTCAGTGCGGCCATGTCGGAGCGCGCACGTGTGGCCGTGGCCAGGCCGCGAAGGCAGAACACGAGGCACGCTATGCAGATGGCGACCCCACCGAGCAGCCCGAGCTCCTCTCCTATGGCGGAGAAGATGAAGTCGGTCGCCACGAACGGGATGCGCCGCGGCAGCCCCGCACCGATCCCCGTGCCCACCATCCCGCCCGCGGCGAGCGCGAACAGCGACTGTACGAGTTGGTAGCCCTTTCCGGCGGTGTCCGCGAACGGTTGCAGCCAGATGTCGACGCGCGTGCGGACGTGGCCGAACGCCATGTACGCGCCCGTCGCACCGACCGCGAACAGCGCGAGGCCCACGATCACGTACGAAGGCCGCCCTGTGGCCGTGTAGATCATCGCAAGGAAGACCCCGAAGAACAGCAGCGACGAGCCGAGGTCCTTCTCCCACACCATCACCACGAGAGATATCGCCCACATCACGAGCAGAGGGGCGAAGTGGCGGGCGGAGGGCATCCGCATGCCGAGCACCCGCTTCGTCGACACGGAGAGCACCTCGCGGTTCTCCGCCAGGTATGCCGCGAGGAACACGACTATCAGGATCTTCGCGATCTCCGCGGGCTGGAACGAGAAGCCGCCGACGCGAAGCCACAGCTTGGCGCCGTTGATCTCGCGTCCGACGAACGCCGGCAGCAGAAGCAGGCCCAGCCCCGAGAGCATGATCGTGTACTTGTAGCGGGCCAGCCGCTCGAGCGAAGGCACCAAGGCGAGCGTCCCCACCATCGCGACGACGCCGCCCAGCAGCCACAGCGTCTGCGTGGCTCCCAGCTTGGGGTCGAGACGGGTCACGAACGCCAGGCCCACGCCCGACAGGAGCGCCGCTATGGGCAGGAGGGCCGGGTCCGCCCCGGGTGCCAGCCTCCGCAGCGCCACGTGCGCGGCCACGAACGCCAGCAGCAGCCCGACGGGGACAGCGAAGTCCGCGAGGGACAGCGGCGAGCCCTGACGTGCGTAGAGCATCGCGAAGATGCCCAGCACGATGGGCGACACCGCTCCGAGGAGCGCGAGTTCCGTGTTGCGTCGGGACATGGCGCTCATCTTATGGCGCCTGCGGCGACGCGGTCGGGGCCACGGATGGCGACGTCTCGAGCGACGTGCGGTAAGAGCTGACGCGACGGAGCGCTGAGCGAAGGTCGCTCAGAGGGATGCCGTCCTTGAGCCGCGTGGCCACGGGCAGCGGCAGGCGGTCGACTCGGATCTCGGTCTTCTCCTCGAGCCAACTCAGCCGCAGCGAGCCCAGGGAGCCGGGAACACCGCGGTAGACGGTGACGTAGCCGCCTTGGTCGACGAGGTAGGCTCGCGAGCGCGCGTAGGCCCATGTGCCGTACATCCCGGCGGCGACGAGGGCCAGCGCCGCGACGACCCAAAGCAGGCGGGCCGCGATGCGCCGTCCGGCCGCGGACGAGCCCGGGGCCGGCGATAGCTCGGCGGCCGGGGTGTCGTCAAGATCGACGACGATGACCGTGATGTTGTCGTACCCGCCGGCGCGATTGGCCGCGTCTACGAGACCGTGAGTGGCCGCCTGCGGATCGGGAGCGGCGCGCAGGATCTCGGCGATATGATCGTCGGTGAGCATGGATGACAGTCCGTCCGAGCACAGCAGCACGCGGTCTCCGACGGCGGCCCGCACGTCGAAGGTGTCGGCCGCCATGTTCGGATCGCTGCCGAGTGCCCGTGTGATCACGCTGCGCTGCGGATGGACCCGCGCGTCTTCCTCGGTCAGGGAGCCCTGGCGAACCAGGTCGGCCACCATCGAGTGGTCTTGCGTGAGACGCTCGAGGACGCCTTCGTGCAAGAGGTAGGCCCGACTGTCACCGACGTGAGCGACCGCGAGCAGCGTTCCGTCGACCATGATCGCGGTCAGCGTCGTGCCCATCCCGGCTCGTGTGCGGCTCTTCTCGGCCGCGTCCATGACCGCACTGTTCGCGGTGCGCACGGCGCGCCCGAGCGCTTTGGAATCGGCCGTGCGCGGAGCGTCGGCCAACAGTGCTTCGACGGCCACGCGGCTCGCGATCTCGCCCGCCCGGTGGCCGCCCATCCCGTCCGCGACGGCGTACAGGGGCGGCTCGAGCAGCAGCGCGTCCTCGTTGCCGCCGCGCTGCAGCCCGGGATCGGTGAGGCCGGCGGCGGTGCCGGCACGGGCGCGCGGCTTCACAGCCGGCCGACCATGAGGTGCACGACGCCCAACACGATCTCGTCGCCCTCGACGAGCTTGGTGGGGCGCTTGAGCGGGCGTCCGTTGAGGACCGTGCCGTTGGTGCTGTCCAGATCGGTCATCGTCGGCGTGCCGCCGCGGTCGGACACGACCTCGGCGTGGCGCGTCGAGACGAAGTCGTCGGCGATGACGAGCTCCAACTCGGGCGAGCGGCCGATGCGCACCCGTCCGGTCAGCGGGACCTTGACGCCGCGCAACTCCGGCGGACCGGAGGTCACGATCAGCGCGAGCGGCTTGTCGCTCTCAGCGGGAGCACCACCCTTCACAAGGCCGAGCCCCGCCCTCACCGCCGCTAAAAGGAACAGGTACATCAGGGCGATGAAGACGATGCGGCCGAACAGCAACGCAACGTCGATCACTTCGGGGTCATCCCCTCTGACGGTGGTAGACCAGCCGTGTGAGGCCGATCTCGATGACGTCGCCGTTGTGCAGCGCGGCTCGCTGCACGGGCGATCCGTTGAGCATCGTGCCATTGGTGCTCTCGAGGTCCTCGATCGCCCACCCGTCGGGCTCGCGGACGAACGCCGCGTGCTCCCGCGACGCGTTGACGTCGGACAGGCAGATGTCGCAGGCCTTGAGGCGCCCGACGACCATCCGTTCGCCGCGCAGTGCGACGTCGTGGGCGGTCTCGCCCACGGTGACGGTGTCTATGGACGGCAGATCGCCGGGGGGCTCGATCTCCTGGTCGTAGAGACCGCCGGCGATGAGCGCCGGTGGCTCGACGAGGTCTTCGAAGTCCTCCGCGGACGCGAGTGAAGCGCTCACCCGCACCCGTCCGAGCTTGAGGTCGTCGTGGACGACCCAGGTGATGACCGGCTTGCCGGCCAGCGTGTACGCGTGCTCGCGGGCGTAGTTCGACAGGTACGTCTCCAGCTCTCCGCCCAGGGTTGGCAGGAAGTCCACGAGCCGCTGCTCGTCCGCCTCGGAGATGGCCACCTTGTAAGCCAGGGGCGCGTAGACCTTGCCCACTCCGAGCGCACGACCGTCGTCCATCGCCCGTCCGAGAGCCTTGGCGATCTCGACCGGCTGCAGCGGCGAGCGGAACGCCCCGGCGAACAGGCCTTCGAACGCACCGCCGACGCGGTCCTCGAAATCAGACAGGATGCTCATGTTCTAGACGCGCTCCTCGTGGTCATGGCCGCGTGCCGGCGGCGGTCCCAGCGCTATCGCTGCAGCCACCAGTATAGAAGACGCCACAAAGCTCACGACCGCCGGGCGCCCCATCCGTTGGAATCCTGTCAGCCCCACGGACACGGAAGCGAGCGCGACCGCGAGTCCGGAGAGCGAACCCACCACGGCGAAGGGTCGGGTCGCGCGGCGTGCGCCGCGGTTGGCGAGCAGCGCCGCGAGCGCCCACCCGAGCGCGGTCACTATCGCGGGCAGCCACCACGCGGACAGCGGTGCCGGTGCGGCGGCGAGGGGCGCCAACGGGTTTGCGAGAGCCGTCGGATCGATCGTCAGGAACGGGGGAGCCGTGACCCCGGAGGCGGCCGCCGCTGCGACCAGCACGAGACCTGCGAGGCCTGAGGCGGCGGCCGCCTGCCACCACGACGGCACCAGCAGGCCGACGATCACGGGGAGCGCGGGCCCGACACGCAGCACCCCGAACAGCGGCGAGAAGGCGGGCGCGATGCCCGCCCATGCATGTTTGCGTCCGATCCCGATCCACCACGCGACGCTCACGATGGCGGCCGCGAGCCCCGCGAGCGGACTCGCGACAGTCACGCCCACGGTGATGAGGATGAGCGCCAGCGCGAGTCCGAGTGGCGGCGCTATCGCGCCGGCCGCGGCCGCGATGCCCGCGGTGGCCAGCGCTGCGGGCCACCCGAGTCCCGCCGCGTCCACACCCGCCCAGGCGAGCCAGCCGCATCCGATCGCGCTCGCCGCGCGAGCGAGGGCGCCGGAGCGCGGGGCCAGCCGGTCCCACAGCCCGCCGCCCTCGAACTCCCCTCGCGGGGGCTCGGGCTCCTCTTCGCTCGAGATATCGGCCACAAGCTCGACGAGCGACGCGCGACCACGCACCGAGTCGCCGAGCGAGGGGAGCAGGGCGTTCGCGAACTCGAGCACTCCGGGGAAGCGGTCGCGCGGCCCGGGTTCCAGCCCACGCAGCAGGACCTCATCGACGGCTTCGGGGAGCTCGGGCTCCAGTTCCGATGGAGCCGCGGGCTGGGCGGACTCGGCCGAGCGCAGAGCGTCGTCGAAGGAGGCGGAGCTGAAGGGGAGTCCGCCGGTGAGAGTCTCGTAGACCAAAGCGGCGAGCGCCCACTGGTCAGTGGCCGCCGTCACGCGTTGTCCGCGGAGCTGCTCGGGCGGCATGTAGCCCAACGTGCCACCGGCGCTCGCGGCGAAGCCCGCCGCACCGGTCAGCGACGCCACGCCGAAGTCGGCGACTTTCACCGTGCCGTCGCGCGTCACCAAGACGTTCTCCGGCTTCACGTCGAGGTGCAGAACGCCGTTGTCGTGCGCGAATGACAGCGCCCGTGCGATCGGGCCGACCACTGCGGCCGCCTCGTCGGGTTGCAGTGGCGCATAGGCGTCGAGAACCTCGGCGAGCGAAGCCCCGTCGACATGCTCCATGACCAGGAACGCCTCGTTCTCGTCGGTGTCCCAATCGTGCACGGTCACGATGTTGGGGTGGTTGAGCAAGGCGCTGGTGCGCGCCTCCGCGAGGCCGGTCGACCGGGACAGCCGCAGGATCCCCGCCTCGGTCAGCGGGATACGCTTGATCGCGACGCGCCGCGCCATGCGCGTGTCGTATGCGAGGGTCACCGTCCCGTGACCGCCTTCGCCCAGCTCGGCGAGCGGCCGGTACCGGCCGAGTATCAGGTCGCTCTCCACGCAGCCTCCCGCCGCCTGCACGCCGAGTCCCTGGGGCCATTCTATCGGTTCCCTGCGACACGGGAGGTCGCGGCTGCGGCGCCGCCCTCGCAGGTGACACGGGTCGCGCCTACCGCGTGACCGGCCGACCCGGGCGGTTGCCCGTCAGTATTCGCGGTGATACCCTAGCGCTCGCACGTCACGCGGGTGTGGCGGAATGGCAGACGCGCATGGTTCAGGTCCATGTGGGGGCAACCCCGTGAAGGTTCAACTCCTTTCACCCGCACCACAGGTAGTTAGCAGGGACTTCGTCCGAAACAGGCGGAGTCCCTGACTTTGTCCGGGGGTGTCTTTGTACCGCGCGCGGATACCTGGACACGAATCTGTCTTAAGCAGCGACATCGGGAACCTGGCGAGCGTACCACGCCTCGCGGGTCGCCGACGGGCTGACGAAACCGTTCTTCTCGGGAAGCCACTGGTCGTTGTAGACATCGACGAACGTGTCGACGGCGTCGCGCACCGTAGCGGGACACCCGCGCGCGGAGTAACGCCGGTACAGCATCGGGGACTACAGCCTGTGCGTCCTGATCCCCATCACGCGGACCGCCGACTCCACGTCGGGCGCGCCGACCTCTTCCGTCGCTCGTAGCGCAACGACGGCGCATGCCCTGGCGTCGGAGGCGGCGTCGTGGTGGACGAGCTCGATGTTGCAGTGCTCGCACATGGTGTCGAGCCGGTGCCGCGGCAGGTCCGGCCACGCGCGGCGGGACATCGCGAGGGTGCAAGCGTAGCGAAGTTCCGGGAGGTCCAGCCCGTAGGCGGTCAGCATCGCGCGGAGCACCGACATGTCGAAAGAGGCGTTGTGCGCCAGGAGCCGGCCGTCGCCCAGGTACTCCGTCACCTCGAGCCACACCGCGTCGAACTCGGGCGAGTCCGCGACGTCGCGCGCGCGGATGCCGTGCACGCGGGTGCAACGCCAGTCGAAGCGCAGCTCGGGCGGACGGATGAGCCAGGAATCGGTCAGGGTCACGCGCCCGTCGCGCACCACCGCAAGCCCGAGTGCGCACGCACTGTCCCGCCGCTCGTTCGCCGTCTCGAAATCGATGGCGACCCATTCCCCGCCGCTCGGCGAGTTCGGCACTTCTTCGCCCGTGTCTGCCACTACTCGTACCGCAGCGCGACGATCGGGTCGAGCTGACTCGCCTTCCACGCCGGGTACACGCCGAAGAACACCCCCACGCCTGCCGAGAAGAAGAAGGCTATGGCGACGGCCCAGCCCGTGAGTTGCGTCGGCACGACGGACTTCAGGACCGCCGCGCCGCCGGCGCCCACCAGGATCCCGACGATGCCGCCCAAGATGGAGAGCATCATCGCCTCGAGAACGAACTGGCTCAGGATGTCGTACGTTCGCGCGCCGACCGCCTTGCGTATGCCGATCTCGCGAGTCCTCTCCGAGACGCTCACCAGCATGATGTTCATGATGCCGATGCCGCCGACCAGCAGCGAGATCCCAGCGATGCCGGCGAGCATGTACGTCAGTATGCCCAGGATGTTGTTGAAGATGCCGAGCGTCTGGTCCTGGCTGAACACGGTGATCTCCGCGCCGAACTTGGGCCGCATGACCCGCTTGATCTGCGCGCGCGTGGCGTCGATCTGTGTGACGTCGGTGACCTTGATGAGGATGATCGGCACGCGGTTGACGCCGGTGAGATTCTGCAGGGTCGTGATGGGCATGGAGAGCTGGTTGTCCTGGTCGCCAGACAACGAGCCTCCCTGCTTCGCGAACCAGCCGATGACGAGGAAGTGCTGCCCGTTGATGGTGATCGCCTGGCCGGTCGGGTCGCCGACGCCGAACAGTTGGTCCTTGATCGTGAACCCGATCGTACACACTCGTGCGGACGCGTCGACCTCGGACTTGTTGAAGTGGCGCCCGCCGCCGAGGACCGTGCTGTTCACGAGCGGACCCTTCTCCGTCGAGCCGGCGAGTGTGCTCCGCGTGGACTTGTTGCCGCGCTTGACCGTGCCGGCGCCCTGCTGCACGGGGACGACCGCGTCGACGCCCACCAGTCGCGCCTGAAGCAGGTCGGCGTCGGCGATCGAGAACGGCTTCGCGCCCGCGCTGCCACCACCGCCTCCGCCGAAGCCACCACCGCCCGTGTTGATCTGGCCGGGGAAGACGAAGAGCAGGTTGGAGCCGAGGCCCTGGATCGTGCTCGTGACTTCGCCTTGGACGCCGGTGCCGATCGCCACGAGCAGGATCACCGCGGACACGCCGATGATCACGCCCAGCATCGTCAGCGCGCTGCGCACCTTGTTGGCCGTCAGGGCCCTCAGCGCAATGCGGAAGCTCTCGGCAAGGTTCACGACGCGTCACCGTCGTTGCCGTCCGCACCCTCGGCTTCCCGGGACGTTGCGATGGCGGGCGCCTCGTCGAGCTCCTGGATCTCGCGCCCGGCGATCAGCCGATCGTCCACGCGGGTATCGCTCACGATCCTGCCATCCGATATCTCGACGATGCGCTCGGCGTGCCGCGCGACCTTGGGGTCGTGGGTCACGAGCACGATGGTGTTCCCCTCGGAGTGCAGGTCCTGCAGGATCGCCATGACTTCCACTCCCGAGCGCGAGTCGAGGTTGCCCGTGGGCTCGTCGGCCAGCACGATCGAGGGACTGTTGACGAGGGCGCGCGCGATGGCGACGCGCTGCTGCTGTCCACCCGACAACTGGTTCGGGGTGTTGCGGAGCCTGTCACCGAGGCCCACGCGCTCGAGCGCCTCGCGCGCACGCGTCGAGCGCGCGCCACCGGTCACCCCGGCGTACACCAGCGGCAGCTCGACATTGGCCTGCGCGCTCGTCCGCGACAAGAGATTGAACGCCTGGAACACGAAGCCGATCCGCTTGTTGCGCACCGTCGACAACTCGTTCGGTGTCATGTCGGACACGTCTTCGCCCTCGACGTACACCCGCCCTTCGGTAGGTCGGTCGAGCAGTCCGATGATGTGCATGAGTGTGGACTTGCCCGAGCCGGACGGGCCCGTGATCGACACCATCTCCCCCTCGTGCACCACGACACTGACGCCGCAGAGAGCGTCCACCTGGACACCCTCCAGGAAGTAGGTCTTGGTCACGTTGTCGAGCTGGAGGACGGCACGCCTTCCCGTGGCATCCGGCGCGGCGGGATGTCCGGCCTCGTCGGCCATGGCGTGCCCTACTTGACCCGGACGGCTTGACCGTCCTTGAGACCGGTCAGGCCGCCGAGGACGACATTGTCGCCCACATTGACGCCCGAGATGATCTCAGCGCGCGTGTCGGTCAGCGCACCCGTCTTGACCTCGGTCTTCTTGAGCTTGCCGGTGGCCACGACGAACACGTACGACTTGCCGTTCTCGTCTGTGAGGGCCTCGATCGGAACGGTGGTGGAGTCGGCCACCGCCGAGACCTGGATATCAGCGCTTCCGCTCATGCCGATCAGCAGGTTCTTGCCTGTGCTCGACAGGTTGAGCAGTACCGGGAAGGCGACACCGCCCGTGGTGGTCTGGATAGCGGCGGGCTTGATGTTGGTCACGGTGGTGCCGAACGACTGGCTCGGGAACGCATCCAGGCGGACCGTCGCCTTCATGCCCGTCTTGACGCGCTCGACGTCGGCCTCGTCGACTTGTGCGCTGAAGTTCATCGAGCTCAGCTGCACGACGGTGAACGGAGCCGACGCGGGAGACACGGCGCTGTGCGCCATGGCCTTGGGCACAGAACCGTCAGAGCCGGGCGTTCCGGTCGCGTTGAACAGCACGACCCCGTCGATCGGCGCGACCAGGTTGGCCTTCGACAGGTTCCCCTCTGCCAGCTGCAGACCGGTGTTCGCCTGGGTGATGCCCGCGGATGCCGCAGCGCGCTGTGCGCCGACCTTGCCGGCGACGGAGAGCTTGGACCTACCGGAGTTCGCGGACTGCAGACCTGCGTAGGCCTGCTTCTGTGCGATGTTGAGCTGTGTCAGGGTGGTCTCCATCGACGCCGGGCTTCCGGCTGCGAGGAACGCATTGTGGAACGCGTCGTAGGCGCTCTTGGCGGCGTTGTAGCTGGCTGATGCGGCGTCGATGCCCGCATCGGCGGCGGCCCGGTCGGCGGAGGTCGGGACCTGTTTGCCCGCCAGGTCCAGCTGCGACTGCGCAGCTTTCACGCCGGCGCGCGCCTGGTCGACCGCGAGCTCGAGGGGACCCGTGTCCATCGTCGCGATGAGCTGACCCGCCTTGACCGGCTGCCCCTCCGTCGCCACGACGCTCGAGAGCGTACCCGCAGCGGGCGGGAAGACGTCGGCCTTCTGACCGGCCTCCATCTTGCCGGAGGCTGTGACCAGGACCGACAGAGTTTCTTTCGAGACCTGCGCCGTGGATACGATCGGCACGGAAGCCTGAGCACTCATGAACACGCCGACCACGATGGCGGCGATGACCACCAGTGCTACGACGGCGGCGATGATCCTACCTTTGGACACGTGGCCCTCCCGTTCGAACGCCGCACCCGGACAGGCGCGATCGCTTCCCCAACCATGCCCTGCGGCCCCAGGCCGGCACCCTCACGACCGCCGAACTTCGAACCTGCCTGTGTCGCCGGCTAGTAGGGCCGGCAATTCTCGGATGTCGCTGAGGGCGAAATCCGGGCCCGGCGCGAGTACCTCGTCGGGCGGGAACGCGCCCCACAGGGCTGCCACCGAGATGGCACCTCCGGAGATGGCCGCCAGCATATCGTGGGGGCTGTCTCCGACATACACACAATAACGCAAATCCGCACCCAGATGAGCGGCCGCGTAGGCCAATGGATAGGGGTCCGGTTTGTGTATCTCCACGTCGTCGGCGGTGACGATCACCTCGGCGAATTCGCGGAGCCCGAACAGATCGATCCCCATTGTCGCCGCCACCTGGCCCTTGGAGGTGACTATGCCCACCGGGATACCGCGCGAGCGCAGCTCGACAAGCACTTCGAGCGTGCCGGGATATGCCTTCGCTATGGCGTCGTGGTGGATGTGGTTGAACTCGCGGTACACGCGCAGCAACTCGTCTGCGTGTTCGGGTGCGTACTCCCGGAACTGCTTGATGAGCGGGATGCCGACACCGGCCATCAGCACGCTGTCGGCCGGTGCGGTCCCCAGGACCTCGCGGGTGGCGTGCCGCATCGAGACCAGGATGAGTTCCACGGTGTCGATGAGAGTACCGTCGAGGTCGAACAGGACCGCCTGCAACTCGCGCAGACGCGCCTCGGCCGAATCATTCGCGGAAGGGTTTTCGCTCATTCGGGCAGTCTAGCATCGGGCCGGACGTCCCGGTGGCCAAGCAGTCGCCACGTCATGAGAGCGCCGAGTCCGTAGATCCCCGCGGTGATGAAGTACGGCGTCGTGTATGACAGCTGCATCAGCCGGCCGCCCGCGACACTGCCCACGAGCCATCCGGCGCTCCAGGCGAACGCGAGCCCACCAGCCACGAGCGGCTTCTCCCGGCTGGGGACACCCTCCATCGAGTACTGGTTGATCAGCGGCCAGGACATGTTCATGAGCGCGGTCCTCGCCCACAGCACCACCGCCGCACCTGGAAGCGAGGTCATCAGCGGCAGCAGTGCCAGGAAGGGAAGCGACAGCACCTCGGTGATCACAGTCCCGCGGATCAGTCCGAACCGGCGCCCGATCAGTGGCGCCGCCAGCGCGGCGAGTCCCATCGCGACCTGCGCCACGCCCTGGATCACACCGACCGCCCCGATCCCAGCTCCGAGCTGATGCTTCAGATACAGCGACAGGAACGGCATGATCAGGCCCGCGCCTATCGAGATCACGAATTGCGGCGTCCCGAGACGCAGGAGGTGTCCCCACGAGTGGAAACGGCGCACGGTCTCCCGGTACGCGGCGAAGGCATGCGCCGCCGGGTGGAGATCCTCCGTCACAAGCAGGAGCGGCAGGGCCGAGCACGCGAGGATCACACCGGCGCCCAGCACCGTGGCGCGGTAGGCGGTCACCTCGGTCGTGAATCGCAGAAGCACGAGCGGCAGCAGTCCACCGGCTAGGCTGCCGACGCAGCCCGCGAGGACCCTGACGACCAGGTCGGCCGAGAACAGGTGCGTGCGCTCCTTCGCCAGGCTGTTCTCTGACAGAAAGGCGCTCGACGCGGAGCGCATGACCCCGTCGCCCACCCCGCTCGCCAACCCGAACAGGAGCATGGCCGATGCGACCGGGACCGCAGCCTGCCCGATCCTCGCGACCGCGTAGGCCGCTGCGGCGAGCAACATCAGCCGCTTGTAGCCGAACACTGAGATCAGAGGGGCGGCGAGCAACCCGATGAACGCGGACGCGATCGCCAGCGTGCCCTCGACGTCGCCCACCACGGCCTCGGACATCCCCGCTGTCTTCACATAGATGGCGAAGACGGTCACGAGCATGCCGAGCGCGACGTTCTGGATCGCTGCCGACCACAGATACGCCCTCGCGTTGCGCGAGAAGTCCGCGAAGGCGTCCCGGTAATCGGTGACTGCGCGCGCGGCGGCGCGCCTCGATCGGGCGATCATCGGTTCGGCAGCTCCAAACATGTCCGACGCGCGAAGGCGCCCCGAGGCCTTGGGCGGCACTGCGGGGCGCGTGAGGTCTGCTTCGCATCATACGGGCGGCTGGGTGCATACGGCAAACCCCGGCGGTCGGACAAGGATCGGTGCGGCTCCCGGCAGCCCCACCGCCGGGGGGCGCGGGACCACCTGCAACCGCACCCCGCGCGTGCGTTACATCCCATCTTGACCATGCTATAGTTCGCCCACCGAGGCGTGCCCACGCCGTCTCACCCGCCGCGATGTGCGCGAAGGAGGTGTGATCGAACAGTCATGGAACGTCGCTTCCAGTTCGCGATGATGATGGACATGATGATGACCCAGCCCGGGTCTTTCGGCGCTTGCGCCGGATCCGGGCGGCCCCGGCATCGTGCCGACCGCAGCTAGCGGTCGGGAACACTCCTCGCATCTGAAGTGAACACGGAAACGAGCTGATACCCATGACCGATCGGATCACACCACCCGGTTTCGACACCCGCGCCATCCACGCCGGCGCCGCCCCCGACCCCACCACCGGGTCTCGCGCCGTCCCGATCTACCAGACCGTCGCGTACAACTTCAAGAGCACGGATCATGCGGCGAACCTGTTCGGCCTTCGCGAATTCGGCAACATCTACTCGCGCATCCAGAACCCCACGACGGACGTTCTTGAGCAGCGGCTCGCGGCGCTCCACGGCGGCACGGCCGCCGTCGCCACGGCGTCCGGCCATGCGGCAGAGAACCTCGCACTGCTCAACCTCGCGGGATCCGGTGACTCGATCATCGCGTCGACCTCCCTGTACGGCGGCACGTGGAACATCTTCCTGCACACGTTCAAGCGGCTCGGGATCACCGTACGGTTCGTCGAGCCGACCGATATCCAGGGCTTCGTCGACTCCACGGACGACACGACGAAGGCGTGGTTCATCGAGACGATCGGCAACCCGCGCCTCGACGTCCCGAACATCAAGGGCCTCGCAGACGCCGGCCGTGAGCTGAGCGTGCCGCTAGTGGTCGACAACACCTTCGCCACCCCATACCTGTGCCGCCCCATCGAGCACGGCGCCGCGATCGTCGTCGAGTCGCTCACCAAGTGGATAGGCGGCCACGGCACCTCGCTGGGCGGTGCGGTCATCGACGGCGGCAACTTCGACTGGTCCACGGGCCGCTTCCCGCAGTTCACGGAGCCGGACGACTCATACCACGGACTGAAGTTCTGGGATGTCTTTGGCGACTTCCCCGGCCTCGGCAACGTGGCGTTCGGGATCCGCTTGCGCGTGCAGCTGCTTCGCGATATCGGTGCGACTCTGTCCCCGTTCAATGCCCAGCAGATCCTGCTCGGAGTCGAGACGCTGTCCTTGCGCGTCGAGCGCCACAGCACCAACGCGCTCGCAGTGGCGGAGTACCTTCAGAAGCACCCGAAGGTGGCGTGGGTCACCTACCCCGGACTCGAGAACCACCCCACCAGGGCGAACGCGGACGCCTTCCTGGACCACGGACTGTACGGAGGCGTCGTGGTCTTCGGCGTGAAAGGCGGCCTGGACGCGGGACGCGGGCTCATCGAGAGCGTCGAACTCTTCTCGCACCTGGCCAACGTCGGCGATGCGAAATCGCTTATCATCCATCCCGGCACGACCACACACTCACAGTTGAGCGATGAGGAGCTCGTCCGCGCCGGGATCGGACCGGACTTCGTGCGGCTCTCCATCGGTATCGAGAGCATCTCGGACATCATCGCTGACCTGGAGCAGGCACTGGAGAAGGCGTGACACACCAAGACAGCCGTGCGCCCGGCCGGCGCCCGTGGGACGAGGCGGCATCCGCTGGCGTCTCACCCACCAAGACGTTCACGCTGGAGCACCCGCTCACTCTTTCGAGTGGGCGGGTGCTCGGCGGCGTCGAAGTAGTCTATGAGACGTATGGCCGCTTGGCCGCCGACCGCTCCAATGCCGTCCTGATCTGCCACGCGCTGTCCGGAGACGCCCACGTTGCGGGCATAAAGCCGGGCGAAGACCCGGCGACCGCGCGTCCCGGCTGGTGGGACCCCATGGTCGGGCCGGGCAAGGCGATCGACACTGACCGCCTTTTCGTCATCTGCTCGAACGTGCTCGGCGGCTGCTCCGGCACGACGGGTCCGGCGTCGACGGATCCTGAGACCGGGCGCCCTTGGGGCCTGCGCTTCCCCATGATCACGGTCGAAGACATGGTCGATGTGCAGGCGGCGCTCCTCGACCATCTCGGCATCCAACGTCTCGCATCGGTGGTCGGCGGCTCCATGGGCGGCATGCAGGCGCTGGCCTGGGCCAAGCGGTACCCGGGGCGCGTGGCCACGGTCGTCGCGGACGCCACCACGTGGAGGCTCGGTGCGCAGGCCATCGCGTTCAACGAGGTCGGCAGGCGCGCCATCCTCGAGGACCCCGACTTCGCGGGCGGCGACTACTACGGCGCGGAGAGACAGCCCGACTCGGGACTGGGCATCGCCCGGATGGTCGGCCATATCACGTACCTCTCGGACGCCTCCATGCACGAGAAGTTCGGCCGGAGCCTGCAGAGCAGCGACGACTACGCGTATGACTTCGTCTCCGAGTTCAAAGTCGAGAGCTACCTGGCCTACCAGGGCAGGCGGTTCGTGGAGAGATTCGACGCCAACACGTACCTGTATATGACCAAGGCGATGGACTACTTCGATCTTCAGGGCGACGACCCCACCCTCGCGAAGGCGCTGTCCGGCGTGACCTCGCGCTTCCTGGTCCTGTCGTTCTCCAGTGACTGGCTTTTCGCGACCGCCCGCTCGCGCGAGCTCGTCTCGGCGCTGAGAGCGATCGGGCTCGAGGTCACCTTTGCCGAGATCCCGAGCGACTACGGCCACGACGCGTTCCTGCTCGAGCCCGAGGCGCAGCACCGGATGATCGCGCCGTTCCTCGCGCACGCGGTCGAGCGGGAAGCTGCGGCAGCGCGGCTGACTGTGGAATCCCCGGACCGCGGCGCGGGGGGTGGTGCACGATGACCACATCCGAACAGCTCCTCCGCAGCGACCAGCGGCTCATCGCGGAGCTCGTCCCCCAAGGCGCTCGCGTGCTGGACCTCGGCTGCGGCGACGGCACACTGCTCGCGTGGCTGCGCGATCAGCGCGGCGCCGTCGTGCGTGGCGTCGAGATCGACCTCGACGACATCGCCGAGTGCGTCGCTCGCGACGTGCCCGTGTTCCAAGGCGACCTCGACGAAGGTCTCGCCGACATCCCGGACGGCAGGTTCGACGTCGTCATCCTGTCGCAGACCCTGCAAGTCGTGAGACGCCCTCGACTCGTGCTGACCGAGATGCTCCGAGTCGGCAAGCGGGGTGTCGTGTCGTTCCCGAACTTCGCCCACTGGAAGAACCGCTCGTACCTGTCCCTGCGCGGGCGCATGCCTGTGACCGAGTCGATCCCCTACTCGTGGTTCGACACGCCCAACATCCACCACACCACCATCCGCGACTTCCGCGACTTCTGTGCGGTCAACGGGGCCGTCGTCGAGCGAGAGATCGCGTTCGTGGGCCGGGCCGACGGTCACCCGCCGCGGCCGGTCCGCGCGCTCCCCAACCTGCTCGCCGATGAAGCGGTGTTCGTGCTGCGCCAAGCCTGACGAGGACGCGGGCGCCTGTATCCCCCACTAGGATCGAGACACACGCGAAGAGGGGCCCCGCGGCAGCGGGGCCCCTCTTCGCTCGAAACACCTGGGCGCGCTCGCCGAGGCGGCTACTCTTCGTCGAACTCCTCGCTCACAAGCTCTTCAGCCTCGATCTCGCGGTCGGTCGTCCCCAGAACCACGGTGTCGTCCTCGACGAGCACCTGCTGCCCTTCGGGGACGGGCTTCTGCTTCTTCTTGCCCGCGGTCACTCTCGCGATGGCGCTCACGTGGTCGGAATCCGCGACGTTCATGACCTTCACGCCCTGAGTGGAGCGCCCGAGCTTGGAGACGTCCTCCGCCTTGACGCGGATGACAACGCCTTCCTCGGAGATGAGCATGAGCTCGTGGCCCGGCGTCACGATCTTCATACCGGCGAGCCGGCCCTTCTTCGCCGTGACCTGGATGGTCTTGACACCCATGCCGCCGCGCTTGTGTTCAGGGTAGTCCAGCACGGCAGTGCGCTTCCCATAGCCGCGTTCCGTGACCACGAACAGCTCGCTGCCGTCCGGTGCTATCTCCATCCCCAGCACGCGGTCGTCTCCGCGCTTCACGTTCATGCCGCGGACGCCCATGGTGTCGCGGCCCATCGGGCGGGCCTGGCTCTCGTCCCAGCGAATCGCCTTGCCCTCCGCGGAGACCATGATGACCCTTTGTCCCATCGTCACGCGGCGCACTGAGATGAGCTCGTCACCGTCGCGGAGCGAGATGGCTATGATGCCGTCTCGGCGCGACCGGTCGTACGCCTGCATCGGCGTCTTCTTGATCATGCCGTGACTCGTTGCGAACAACAGGTAGTCGTCGGCGCCGAACTCCTTGGTGGTGATGGCGGCCGCGATCTTCTCGTCCTGCTCGAACGGCAGCAGATTGACCGCTGCTGTGCCCCGCGCGTGGCGCGAGCCCACGGGAAGCTCATGGACCTTGAGGCGATACACCTTGCCCTTGGTCGAGAAGAACAGGATGAAGTCGTGGGTGCTGGCGATGAACAGATGCTCGACGAAGTCGTTGTCCTTGAGGTTCACGCCCTGCAGCCCCTTGCCGCCGCGCTTCTGCTGGCGGTACGTGGCGACCGGCAGGCGCTTCACGTAGCCGGCCTTCGTGATCGTGACGACCATGTCCTCCTCGGCGATGAGGTCCTCCACGTCCAGATCCTTGGCGGCCCCGGTGATCTCGGTGCGGCGCTTGTTCGCGAACTTCTCTCGGATCTCCGTGAGCTCGTCCTTGATGATCTTGAGCAGCAGGGTCTCGTCCGCGAGGATGCTCTTGTGGTACGCGATCCTGGCGCGCAGATCCGTGATCTCCTCTTCGATCTTGTGGCGCTCGAGGCTGGTCAGGCGGCGCAGGCGCATCTCGAGGATGGCGTCCGTCTGGATGTCCGTGAGAGCGAACCGCTCGATGAGCCGGCGCCTCGCCTCCACATCATCCTGAGACGAGCGGATGATGTGGATGACCTCGTCGATGTTGTCCAGAGCGATGATGTAGCCCTCAAGGATGTGCGCCCGCTCTTCCGCCTTGCGAAGCTCGTAGCGGGTCCGCCTGGTGACGACCTCCTCTTGGTGCACGATGTAGTGGTGCAGCATCGTCTTCACGTCGAGGACTCGCGGCACGCCGTCGACCAGCGAGAGCATGATCACGCCGAAGCTGCTCTCCAGCGCGGTGTGCTTGAACAGCTTGTTGAGCACCACCTGCGGGATGCAGTTCTGCTTGAGCTCGATGACCACTCGCATGCCCTTGCGGTCGGACTCGTCGCGCAGGTCGGAGATCTCGGTGAGCTTCTTCTCGCGGACCAGCTCGGCGATCTTCGCGACCATCTTCGCCTTGTTCACCTGGTACGGGATCTCGCTGATGATGATCCGCATGCGCCCTGTCGACGTCTGCTCTATGTGCGCCCTGCCGCGGACCTTGAGCGAGCCTCGGCCGGTGGTATACGCGTCGTGGATGCCCTGGTGCCCCATGATGATGCCGCCCGTGGGGAAGTCCGGGCCCGGCATGACGGTCATCATCTCCTCGACGGTGGCGTCCGGGTTGTCGATGAGCATGATGGTGGCGTCGATGACCTCGCCGAGGTTCTGCGGCGGGATGTTGGTCGCCATACCCACCGCGATGCCCGCCGAGCCGTTGACCAGCAGGTTCGGGTAGCGCGCCGGCAGCACTGAGGGCTCGGTCGTCGACTCGTCGAAGTTCGGGATCATGTCCACGGTCTCTTTGTCGAGATCGCGGAGCAGCTCCATCGCCATCTTGTGGAGGCGGGACTCCGTGTAGCGGTAGGCGGCCGCGCGGTCGCCGTCGACGGAGCCGAAGTTCCCGTGCCCCTCTACCAGGGGCGCGCGCATCGCGAAGTCCTGTGCCATGCGGACCATCGTGTCGTAGACGGCCGTATCACCATGAGGATGGTACTTGCCGAGCACCTCACCGACGGTGGTAGCCGACTTCTTGAACGGCCTGCCGGGCGTCAGCCCCATGTCCGACATGGCGTAGAGGATGCGGCGGTGCACCGGCTTGAGGCCGTCCCGCACATCCGGCAGCGCACGTGCCACGATGACGCTCATCGAGTACTCGAGGAACGAGGACCGCAGCTCGTGCTCTATGTCGATAGGCAGCACATGCTGGTCGACGGATTCGTCTGTCACTACCCTAGCTCCTCGCCTGTAGTCTGCTCTGATACACGATCACGCCGCCCAAGACGGCGAATCCCAACCCAAAGCCGCCCACTAACAGCGACTGGACCAGCAACTGGGCCATCGCCGCGCCCGAACTCGCTCCTGCCCTCTGCCACCAGATGCTCATGACGAACATCGCTAGGCCCAACGCCACGAGCAGGACACCCGCCCAAACCGCCAGATCGTGGGTCGCGTGCGCCTTCGGCTCCTCAAGGCTCAGCCGGGCCAGCATCAGCTCGACCTCCGCTTCGTCCAGTCCCGATGGCACCTCGCCCCCGTCCGCGGGGACTGCCGCCACGGCCGGCTTCACTTCGGGCGACTCCAGCTCGGCCGGTGCCTCGACTGCCGTCGGCTCCATCGCCTCCGGTGATCCCGCGCTATCGCTTCCTGCTCGCGCAAGCTCGGCTTCCGCGAGCATCCGCGCCTTTGCAACGACGGGGTCATCACCGGCCGCCGCGGCCTTGGCCTTCGCCGCCTCGGCAGCCCGCATCCGGGCCGTCGCTTCCGCCAGCTCCCGGTCTGCCGCCTCCTGGGCCTCGCGCTTGCGCGCGAGTTCCTCGAACGCGTCGCGCTCCCAGGGGGGAGGCTCGAAGACGCGCGGGGCCCGCTTGTGGGAGCTGTCGGTCATGGCCCGCTCGACCATCCCTCTTTTCGGACCGGCATTCAGATGTCGAGGAAGCGCGCGTCACGTGCGTGGCGCGTGATGAACTCTTTGCGGGGCTCGACGTCGTCACCCATGAGGTTCGAGAACGCCTCCTCAGCGGCGAGCGCGTCGTCGATGTTGACCTGCAGCAACGTGCGACGGGCGGGATCCATCGTCGTCTCCCACAGCTGCTCGGGGTTCATCTCACCAAGACCCTTGTAGCGCTGGATGTTGGATTTGGTGCCCGCAGGCAGCTTGCCGAGCTCTCTCTGGAGCTCCTCGTCGCTGTAGGCGTAGACCTGGTTCTTGCCCCAGGCTAGCTTGTACAAAGGCGGCTGCGCGATGTACACATAGCCGGCCTCGATCATGGGCCGCATGTAGCGATAGAAGAATGTGAGGATGAGGCATCGGATGTGGGCCCCGTCCACGTCGGCGTCGGTCATGATGATCGCCTTGTGGTAGCGAGCGGCCGTGATGTCGAACTCCTCGGCGACGCTCGTGCCGAAGGCCGTGATCATGTTCTGGATCTCCTCCGAGGAAAGTGCCCGCGTAAGGCCCGCTCGCTCCACGTTGAGGATCTTGCCTCGCAGTGGAAGGATCGCCTGGAATGCACGGTCTCTGGCCTGTTTTGCCGAGCCGCCTGCGGAGTCTCCCTCGACCATGTAGATCTCCGCGAACGCCGCATCGCGGATCGAACAGTCAGCCAGTTTGCCCGGCAGTGTCGAGGACTCGAGCAGTCCCTTGCGGCGCGTCAGCTCGCGTGCCTTGCGAGCCGCGGCCCGTGCCTTTGCCGCCTGCGATGACTTGCCCACGATCGCACGCGCCGGCTTCGGGTGCTCCTCGAAGTACTCCGCCAACGCCTGTGTCACTGCGGTCTGAACGAATCCGCGCATCTCCGTGTTGCCCAGCTTCGTCTTCGTCTGTCCCTCGAACTGCGGGTCGCGCAGCTTGACCGAGATGATCGCAACCAGGCCCTCGCGGATGTCCTCACCGGAGAGGTTGTCCTCTTTCTCCTTCAGGATGCCGTTGCGGCGCGCGTAGTCGTTGAGCGTGCGGGTCAAAGCGTTCTTGAACCCGTCGAGATGGGTGCCGCCCTCGTGGGTGTTGATATTGTTGGCGAACGCCAAGACCTGCTCGGTGTAGCCGGTGTTCCACAGCATCGACACCTCGACTGCACCCTCTTCGCCCGTCTGCTCCAGGTAGATGGGCTTGGTGTGCAGCGTCTCTTTGCTGCCGGTGAGGTGCTTCGCGAAGTCAATGATGCCGCCGGCGTACTTGAACTCGTCCCGACGCGGCTCGAGTTCACGCTCATCGGTGAGCACGATGCGGAGGTTCTTGTTGAGGAACGCCGTCTCACGCATGTGGGTGGCGATGGTCTCGTAGGAGAACTCCGTGGTCTCGAAGATGGTGTCGTCGGGCCAGAATGTGACCTTGGTGCCGGTAGTCTTCGTGCTCCCGCTCGACTTGAGCGGCGCCATCGGCTTACCGAATTCGTAGCTCTGCGTCCACAGCTTGCCGTTGCGCTTGACCTCCACATCCACCCGCTTGGACAGCGCATTGACTACCGACACGCCGACACCGTGCAGGCCGCCCGAGACCTTGTAACCCTCGCCACCGAACTTGCCGCCCGCGTGCAGCACCGTGAGGACGACCTCGACAGCGGGCTTTCGGTACTTCGGCACGTTGTCCACAGGTATGCCTCGGCCGTTGTCCGTGACCGACACGGAGTTGTCGGCGTGGATCACGACGTCGATGTTCGTGCAGTACCCGGCCAGGGCCTCGTCCACGGAGTTGTCGACCACCTCGTACACCAGGTGGTGCAGGCCCTTGGGGCCGGTCGATCCGAT
>JANYJF010000012.1 GCA_025361885.1 Coriobacteriia bacterium | reverse complement strand
GCGCGAACGGCACGTAGACCACGTGGCGTGTCGCGTCCTCGAGCACGAATGACACGCCCGGGCCGCCGACCTCCTCAAGGCGTGCGATGACCCCGAGCGACCCCGGCGGCTCGACGACCGGCGTGATCGAAGCGAACACGTATCCGCCGTCCGGCATGAAGCGCCATAGTCGAGGGCGGTCCCCGCCTCGCACGTGGACGACAGCGTGCTCGAGACAGTCGTCAAAACCCTCGGCGTCTACCAGACGGACAGCTTCCGGCCCGCCGTCGTGAGGCAGCCGCCAGAAGTCCAGGACCGCGTCGAAAGCGGAGGTCTCGGCCGTGATCACGCCGGTGATCCCGACCGGGAGTCCCGCACGCCGGCCGCACGGCTCATGAGGCTTCCCCCTTGCCCTTTTCGCCCGGACCCGCGCGCAGCGCGCCGCGCATCCGGTGGACGTGTCGCTTCCGAACCAGACGGCGTGTCCGCTCGTCGGCACGGGCGATCCCGGGGCTCATCGCGGCCGACAGATAGCCGGCGTTCATGGCCAATCCGCCCACCATATACGGGTGCTCCGCAAACCGGCCGACGCCGCGTGCCATGGCGAACAGAGGGTGGTAGCCCATGACGTAGCTCACGACACCCTGCTCGTAGAGCCCCGTCAGGATGCTGGAACGCGAGCCCTCGGTCCTGTGATGCACGAACATGGGATCAGCGAAGCACTGCGTCGACCACCCGGCCTCCGCGGCGTAGAGGTGATCGATGCTGTCCCACGACAGGATGAGCTTCGGGTCGAGCCGTTCGCGGTCTCCGTCGCCCGAGCAGACTCGTTCGCACAGCGGGGCGACGGCTTCCACGACGCCGCGCAGGCACTCCGCGCGATACGCCCTCAGTGCCCCGACCGCGTACCCTTCCGGCCGGGTCCCCCCTCGCCACCCGTCGCCTATCGGCTCGATGTAGGAACCGCTGGCGATGCCAAGCCCCGGGTCCTCCGCGAAGTGCTGCAGTAGGCGCTCGACATGGTCCGGATCGAAGGTCACGTCGCCGTCGCTCTTGATCACGAAGTCGAACTCCCCCTGCAGCTCGGAGTATCCGGCGAGGAAGGCGCGCATCACGCGGATGCAGCGGTTCGTGCCGCCGAGCCGGCCCAGGTCCACGACGCGGATCCACTCGTTTCGGTCGGAGTAGCCACCGATGATCTCTGGCGTCGTGTCGGTCGATCCGTCATCGACGATCACCCAGGCGCTCGGCTGGATCGTCTGCGCCAGCAGCGACTCGGCGGTCTGGCCGATGTAGCGCTCCTCGTTGCGGATGGTCGTGATGACCGCGTATCGGGGAGGGATCCCCGTCTCGCTCGGGACCGCTCGAGACGCGTCCACGTGCGATCCGGCATGTGTCATGCCGCCACCCCCTTGTCTCTCGCACGTGCACGCAGGTAGATGGGGACACCACGGAGCGGCACGAGGAGCTGGTGCCGCCTCTCGCTGCGCAGGAACGCGGCCATCACACCCGCCGCCACCCGCGTGCCCAGGCCGAAGCCCAGTAAGACCTTGCAGCCGAGCCTCTTCAGTCCCCGATAGTGCTTGTCGAAGTAGGCCATCTTGCTGCGAAGCTGCCGCGCGAAGGCCTCCGGCGACTCGAGTCCGTCGTGGCCGTGCGTGACGTCGGACTCCGCCACAAAGTCCACGCCCCACCCGGCCAGGTGCGCGCGGTAGCACAGGTCCTTCTCCTCCGAATACATGAAGAATCGCTCGTCGAGCGCTCCGATCTCCGCGATGGCCTCGGGGCGCAGAAGCATCGCCGCACCCGATATCCACCCGACACCGTGACTTGCACCATACGCGCCGGGGTCGTAGACGACCTCGCCGAACCGCGCCGACAGTCGCGGCGCGATGCGATGCAGGAAGAGCGACTCGAACAGCTGGTTGCCCGGCGACGGGAAGTTGCGCTGTGAGAACTCCAGTCCGCCGTCCAGGCCGTGGAGCCTGGGCCCCGCGATAGCGGCACGGGGGTGCGAGTCCATGTAGGACACGAGCGTCGAGATCGAACCCTCGCCCGCGACCGTGTCGGGGTTCAGCAGCATCACATACCTGGCCCGTCCGGCCTCGATGCCCTGGTTGTTCGCGCCGGCGAACCCGCTGTTCACGTCGTTGCGGATCACCTGCGCGGCCGGGAGCACCTCCGCGACCACGGCGAGCGTGTCATCGCTCGAGGCGTTGTCCACCACCAGCACCTCGTACGAGATGCCCATCGCCGCGGTCTTCACGGCCGGCAGGCACGCCCGCATGAAGCGCGAGCTGTTGTACGTCACGATCACCACCGACACATCGATCATTGCGCGGGCTCCTCGGGTTCGGGCAGACCGGGATCCGCGACCGCGACGGGCGCCGTGCGGGCGGACTCCGCGCTGTTCAAGGCGGTGGCCACACCGAGTGCGACCAGGATGTAGAACAGGTAGGGGACCTGGGGGAATCCCTGGGCGTCGAAGGTCAGGTTCGCGAGTCCGAAGACAAGAGCGCTGATGCCCGTCGCAGCAACTATGCCCCCGGCGTGGCCTCCGATCCGGGCGCCGCGCCGCAACAGCGCCGCGGCTGTTCCGAAGAAGAGCAAGAGCATCGCGCCCAGGCCGAACAGTCCGCCCTCCACCAGATATTTGAGGTACTGGTTGTCCACGTAGAAGAAGCGCTCGTGGGTGAACGTCCCGACGCCCCTGCCGACCAGCGGCTTCCTGGACCACTCCGCGACGATGAACGGATAGTCGGCCAATCTCCCCGCGCGCGTCGCAAGTTCGCGCGAGACCACATTGCTGGGGGTGAGGTTGTCGATGAAGCGCCCTACCACTCCCGGGAAGAACATGTGGATGGCGACGGCAGCCACGATCGCACCGATCGCGAGGACCCACCGCTGTTTGGGACGGGTGAAGGCAAGCGCCACGAGCGTGGCGATCAGACCGAGGAACGCGGTGCGCGAGACTGTCAGCAGCATCCCGACCATGATCAGGATGCTGACGGTCCCCCACCTGACGCGCTCTGCCGAGCCCTTCGCCTCCAAGAAGAACTCGACCGGCAGAGGGAGGACGAGCGCGAGCATCGTCCCGAATGCGATCGGATGGGCGGCCGACCCGGCCACTCGCAGCCCACCGCGCATCTCCACGGCCACGACCTCGGACACGGACGGTTCCAGCACCGGGATGAATTCGTGAAGGTGCCGGAAGAAGTTGTAGCCGGTCAGCCGCTCGAACATGCCGAGCACCGCAAGCACCGCCGTGAGGTAGACGATGGTGTGGACCAGGCGTGTCGACAGCCGGTTGTCCCGCACGATGGAGACCACACAGTAGTACAGCACCACGAAGGTCAGGACGTAGAACAAGCCCTTCGCGGATTGTGAATACTCCAAGGTCGGCTCGAAGTCACCCAGATTGGCGACGAAGGACACGACGAACGCGACCGCCGCCACCGCGAAGAGCCGGTCCAGGAACGTCCGCCTCAAGCGGACCGCAGGGTCGGTGAGCAGCGCCAACGCCCACAGCGCGAAGAGTACGAACACGACGAGCCGGTAGATCTCCACGTCCACGGGCAGGGACGCGGGCAGCTTGTAGATGCTGGCGGGGATGAGAAGGACGCACAGGATCAGCATCGTCAGCATCGTCGGCCAGCGGACCAGCCACCGGGTGAAAGAGAACACCGTCGCCACGCCGAGGACCGCGATGGCCACGAGCGGCCGTCCATAGAAACCCAGCGCGACCGAGCCGACCAGAGCGGCGTACCACACGTAGAGCCTCGGCGTGCGCCCCACTGCCAGGACGGACTCGGGGACGGCCGCCTCGGTCCTCATCCCAGCACCGCGCCCTTCTCCGCGCCCGTCTCACGGATCACGTCCAGCATCTCCGCGAGCCGGGCCGGCCACGACCGGGAGCGCGCGAACGACTTCCTGGCCTGTACGCGTCGCTCGTCGTCGCCCGACTCGTCCAGCGACATCCGGACGGCCGCGATGAAGCCGCCCTCGTCGTCGACGCGGGCGAGCAGCTCCGGGGGCACATCCATCTCCGCGAGCCCGGAGGCGACCACAGGCTTGCCCGCAGCGAGGTATTCGTAGACCTTCAGCGGGTTCATGGACCTTGTGAGCGCGTCGTCGACGTGCGGGACGAGGCACACGTCGAATGCTCTGATATACGCGGGGACGTCGGCGGCGGCCCGCTCGCCGAGCAGATGCACGTTGCGCAGGGACCGAAGCGCCTCCACATGTCGCGGCGCCGTGACGGGCCCGATGAGCACGATGGACGACTCAGGCAGGGCGCGAGCCAGCGCCGAGAGGAGATCGACGTCCACACGCTCTTGGATGACGCCGACGTAGCCCAGCAGAGGGCGGGGAAGCTCTGAGATGTCGGACGGCACGGGCAGGTCCGCGTCGAACCGCCCGGCGTCAACGGCGTTGGCCTGCCACTGCACGCGGTCGCGATGCGCACCCAGGCGCTCCCGCAGTGCCCGCGACACCGTGAACACCACATCGGCCCGGTCCTGCACGATCGCGTATCCCCTCTCGATGTCCGCCCGCATCGAGGACTTCTGGGGGTGCGCCGTCCAGTCGTCGATGGCGTCGAAAACCGCGAGCGACTCACCCACCTCGCCCATGTGCTTCGCCATGAGGGGGTCGGCCACCCACAGGACCCAGTCGTGCATGCCCATCGCCTGGCACGCGTCCCGGATCGCCCGGTGAAGGCTCCGGTCGTGCAGCGTCCCGTTGGCGCGGTAGGCGATCGCTGCCGAACCCTCGCGAGGCAGCAGACGGGTGTGCTCGAGAGTGGACACGCGCGGGGACACGGTCCGGACCGCGAAGGGCCGCAGCGTGGTGCGCCTGTCGGTGGAGCCGCTGACGCGTGCCCTGGCAGCTCGGACCGCGTTCATGGCCAGGCTATGGGGAGCCGAGACCACGAGCAGCCGGTGCCCCGCCGGGTCGGTCGCGATGGCACGCGCGAGCGCCCCGCATCTCGTGCGGAAGCCGCGCGCCTCCCACTGGTCCCAGTCGTTGAAGCCGAACATCACTATGTCCACGCTCCACCGCTCCCCCGGTCGCGTCAGGACGCGTCTTGGACCGGCACGGCCTCGGCCGCCACCGCGGATCTCTGGAAGTTGTCCAGGATCAAAGCGAGGCTGACTGACGCCAGCAGAGGCAGGAGGAACAGGATCGCGGCCGTCTCGAGGGCGCGGGACTGGACCTCGACGGGCGGACTCGGCGAGCCGAGAGGCTGCAGCACGAGCCTGTCGGTGCTGGCGACGTCGTTGGCGGCCTGCTGCTCTCGGACGTAGTCGCTCACCGCCGCGCCAAGGGCCGTCGCCGTCTTCGCGACCAGGTCCTGGTCCTTTCCCTCTACAACGATCTGGACCAGCGGGCTGTCCTGCACGGGGATAGCGGTGATCGTGACCTTGTCCTTCAGCGAACCGGTCGTCTTCTCGACACGGCGAACGACTTCCTGGCTGCCCGCGAGATAGGCGAAAGTGGGGGCCATCTGGGTCGGCTTGGCCATCGACACGTCAGCGCGCCCAAGACCGAAGCCGGGCGTGTCGATGAGCACAGCGACGGTCTGGGTGTACGTCGACAGGCTGCGTCGCTCGAGCCGCAGCCGGCCCGCCGGCCCGGCGCTCGATGGCACGCTGACCACTGTGACCAACGTGAGGAGCGCGAGGACCACGCCGATCACAAGGCTCGCAAGCAGCAGTCCCTTGTGTCGCAGCAGCGCCGCTCGCGCCAGGTACAGATTCATCGGTAGACCCCCTTGTGCGTAAGCCCCGGTCGAGCCGCGAGTGAGAGATAGATATCCTCGAGCTCGCGCGCCAGCACCCGCACATCATACCCTGCGCGCACGTGAGCGCGCCCTGCGCGGCCCATTTCGGGCCATCGCGCCTCCAGATCGATGAGGCTCAGCAGGCACGAAGCGGTCGCGGCGCTGTCACGCTCCGGCGCCAGCAGTCCGCTCAGCCCGTCGGCCACGACCTCCGGGATGTCGGCATGCAGCGTCGAGACCACGGGCATCCCCGCCGCCTGCGCCTCGAGCAAGGCCGTGGGGGCCCCGCCCTCGGTGTCTCCGTCCGAGGCGGTCACGCTCGGGGCGAGGAAGATGTCGGAGGCATCGGCCAGTTCGAGGAAGCGACCGTGGTCCACGAAGCCCGGCATGTCGACCGAATCGCGGATGCCGAGCTCGTCGATCCCGCGCTCGATCACACCGCGCATCGGCCCATCTCCCGCGAGGATCAGTCGTGCGTCCGGGTGGTTCTCCCTCACTGCGGCGAATGCCTCGACGCCGTAGGGGATCCCCTTCTTCTCCACGAACGAGCTGCACATCAGGATGCGGACCCCGCCGTCCGGCCGCGCCCGGCGCTCCCGGAAGGCTATGCGCTCGGTGTCCACCCCGATGTGATGGACTCGGATCCTCTCCTCGGGGCATCCGATCCCGGCAAGGCATCCGGCCATATGGCTGCCCTCGACCAGGAACAAGTCGCCGAGTTCGAAAAGCTCCTTGTAGACAGGCACCCATTCGGCCCGCCTGGGAAGGGCGGACATATCCGCTCCGTAGAAGGTCGTCACAAGCGGCAGCCCGAGCGCGCGCTTGAGCGGCAGAGTCGTGGGAGCCGACCAGCCGAAGTGGCCGTGCATCACGACCGCGCCGCTGTGGCGCACCGCCGCGCGATAGCGCCTCTCCTGCAACGGCCTATGACCGGTGACACGGCGCGAAGCGCCGTCGAACAGGTGCGAGACCGCGCCGCCTGTAGGCACGAGCTCGATGTCGTCGAACGGGAACGCGTCGAGGTTCTCGACGGACTTGGTGAAGACGATCGGGCGGACGCGCGTGAGGTTCGTCAGTGCGCCGTACAGGAACGTCTGCGTCCGCGGGAGGTAGGCGTTCACCACCTCGGCCACCACGGGCGTCATGACGGCTCACCCGCCTCGGGCTCGACGGGAAGGCCGTCTGACACCGACGGCTCCACCGGTGCCCGGCCCCTCATCGCAGCGATGCGCGCTCGGACGACCCCGCGCACCTCTTCGACTTCCGGCGGGCGGAACAGGAGTATGGCGCCGATGTAGACCGCGGCTCCGACCACGATCGCCAGGAGCAGCCACGGCAGACGTGAGAGCATCCCGGGATCGAGCAGGGACTTTCGAAGCGCGATGACCGCGATGGCCATGATCATGCAGCCGAGCGACGCTGGCACGAGCGCCTTCAGGTAGTCGCGCATCTTGAGCTCGATGAGCGGGTTGGCGAAGGCCTGGCCCACCAGGAGAGAGCCCATCGTGTACACGAGGATGCCCGCGGCGACGGCCACAAGGCCGAACCTCGCGACTACGACCACGACCGTCACGAGCCACACGAGCGCGAACAGGCCGAACTTGAGCTGGAGGTCCGGCCTCCCCTTCGCCAGGTAGACCGCACCCACGTTGCTTCCCAAGCTGTAGAGCATGTGCGCGCCGCACAGCAGTTGCAGCGGCACGACCGCGGGGATCCATTTGTCCCCGTAGACGATGGGGATGAGCTCCGGTGCGACGAGCGCCAGGCCGGTGAGCATGGGGAACACGAGGAGGGAGATGTAGCGGATGACCTTCAGGTACGTCCGCCTGAGCAGGGCGTTGTCGTTCTGCGCCTTCGCGAACGCGGGGAAGGTGACCCTCCCGACGACGTTCTGCAGCTGCCGGCGCGGGAAGTTGGCCGTGTTGTACGCGAATGCGTAGAAGCCTAGCGCGGTGGTGCCCAACAGGCGTCCGACGGCGAGGTTGTCGACGTTCTCCCGGATGTAGTCCACGAAGTTGAACGCCCACACGCGCACCCCGAAGCCGAAGAGACCGCCGAACGCCTCCCGGCTGAACTCCCGGCGCGGTCTCCACGGCTCGACCCGCCACAGCAGAGTCACCTCGACGACCGCCCGGACCACCTGACCCAAGACGATGGCCCACACTCCCGCGCCCCCGACGGCCAGGGCCACCGCGGCCAGCCCGTAGGCGAACTGGGCGCTTACCTCGGCCTTGGCGAGTCTGCTGAACGCCAGCTCCTTGTTCATCAGCACGCGGTGCACCGCGCCGAGCGAGTCGATCACGAAGACGATCGAAGACACCCTGATCAGCACGACGACAAGAGGCGTGTGGAAGAACCAGCCAGCCGCGGGCGCGAGGATGAATGAGACCAGTGCGACGAACAGACCGGCACCGAGCCCCGTCCAGAACACGGTGTCGAGCTCGATCTGGCCGATGTCCTGGCGATGGATGATCGCCGCGCCCATGCCGATCTGCCCGAGCACGGCGACGAGCCCTGTGTACAGCGCCGCCATGCCAACCACGCCGAAGTCCGTGGGCGACAGGAGCCGGGCCAGCACGACGGTCGTCAGGAACAGCACGAGCTGCGACAGCCCCTGGGACACCGCGGTCCACGAGAAGCCCGAAAGCATCTGCGTCCTGAGCTGACTCTCGTTCACGCAGGCGCCTGCTCTCCGCCGAATCCCTCGCGAGTACGCAGCACGCGGGCCGGCACGCCCGCCACGACCGCCCCCGCCGGCACATCGCGCGACACGACTGCGCCGGCGCCGACCACGGCGCCGCGGTGGATCGTGACGCCGTGCAGGATCACCGCCCCGGTCCCGATGTAGACGTCGTCTTCGATCGTCACACGCTCGAACCGGGCGGGCTGGTCCAGGATGGCCGCCTCTCCGTCGGCGAAGCAGTGGCCGTGCGAGGTGATGAGACAGCCGGGCCCGATGGCGACCTTGTCACCGATGACGATCTCGCCCGCCCCGAACAGGACCGAGTGCGGGCCGACATAGCTGTCGGCGCCGATGGTTATGCCACCCCGGCCGTCGGACCACTCGAAGCCGCCGCAGTTAAGGAGCGAGCGCGACCCGATGATGGTGCGCGGACCGGAGACAAAACGCCCGAGATGCAGGACCTCGACCCCGCTCTCGAAGGTCATCCCGTACTCATGCGCGGTCTTGTACAGGGTCCATCGATAGCGCAGCCCATCGACCCACTCAGTGATGACTCGCCGCGCGAATCGCATCTTGAGCTCGATCAAGGCTCCTCCGTCCCGTGCGGTAGACCTTGTGCTTGGCGCTCTCCCACGTCCACACGCGGAACGCCACGCGCCTCGCCCCGCATCGGTCCTTGGACAGCTCGAGGCCCTCGAGTCCCGAGCTCGGTCCCATGTCGTGATACTCGCAGCCGCACTCGTGCTCCTCGATGACCGCGTCCGCGAGCGTCAGGAGGTTCGGATACAAGGAACGGTATTCGTAGTCGAAGGCCCGCCACCCGGACACGCATACGGGACCGACGCAGTAGTCGACCTGTCCCCCGATGGCAAGGTCCCCCAGATAGGCCAGCCTGATCCGCACGGCCCCGCCCGTGGCGTTCTCGACCAGCGCGCGAAGGTACTCGATCGGGCGGACCCAGGTCGCTTTGTCGCCCCACCGCTCGGCCGACATGTGGTAGAGGCGATAGAACTCCTCGACGGCCGGTCCGTCCGCCCGTGACACGACACGCACGCCGTTCTTCTGCGCGAGCCGCATCGCCTGCCGATTCTGCTGGGTCATCCGCTTGACGAATCCCTCATAGCCTTCGGTGATGTCGAGCAGATGCGTGAAGTCCTCGGCGACATCGAATCCCAGCACTGGCGGATGGAGCCCGAACGGCGAGTCGTACAGCATGACGCGCGAGTACCCCGCCCCCTTGATGTCATCGGCGATGGCCTCGATGTGGTCCGGACCGATCGGTGACGCCGAGACGAACCCGCCCGAATCCGAGGGGAGCATGGACTTGAACACCCGGACCGCCCCGCGAAGCGCCGTCTCCTCCATGCCGGGGACGAGCACCTCGACCCCGTCGTCGAAGACGTAGGCTCGCGGAGCGGCGACGGCGTTGGGGAATGCGACCTCACAGGCCGCCGCGTAGTCCCTCGTGTCGAAGAACGACGGGTATCTCGCGACCCCGATGAGCCGGTCCCACTCCTCGTCGGACGGGCGCTTCGTGACGCTCACGAGGCGGGCCACGGCTAGCTCCTCCGCGAGGTCGGCGTGCACGCCCGTCGGACGGCCGCGATGACGTCGTCGACGTCGTCGTCGGTCAGCTTGGCGGAAAGAGGCAGCGACAGGGTCCTGTCGGATATCCACTCGGCGTTCGGGAAGTCGCCACGGCAGCAGCCGTACGTCTCCTGGTAGTACGGGTGGAGATGCAGGGCGATGAAGTGGATCCCCGTGCCGATGTTGTCGTCTTGGAGCGACTGCTGCACCGAGTCACGGTCCACGCCGAGCGTGTCGATGTCGATCAGCAGCGTGTAGAGGTGCCTCGCGTGAACGGTGTCGGGCTCGGTCGGAGCCGGCGTGAACACCGGCAGGTCGGCGAACGCTTCGTCATAGGCCTTCCAGATCTCCTCGCGACGGGCGTGATACCGCTCGAGTCGTCCGATCTGGTGGATCCCGAGAGCCGCTTGGATGTCCATCATGTTGTACTTGTAGCCCGGGTGGACGACCTGGTAGTGCTTGAAGCCCTCGTCGGAGTAGCGCTTCCACGCACCTCTGGACAGCCCGTGCAGCGCCCAGCGCTCCAGCTCCACCGCCCAGTCCTCGCGCTCCGTGGTGACCATGCCGCCTTCGCCGGTCACAAGGTTCTTGGTCACGTAGAAGCTGAAGGACGCGAGGTCCCCCAAGGTGCCGACCTTGCGGCCGTGGTAGACCGCCTCGATGGCGTGTGCGGCGTCCTCGATCACGATCAGGTCGTGTCGCCGCGCGATCTCCAGGATGCGGTCCATGTCGCAGGGCCGCCCGGCGAAGTGCACCGGGATGATGGCGCGGGTGCGCGGCGTGATGGCGGCCTCGATCGCGTCGGGATCGATGTTCATGGACGCACGGTCCACGTCCACGAAGACCGGATCGGCGCCCACGTGCGTGATCACGTTGCCGGTCGCGCCGAAGGTCATCGGCGTGGTGATGACCTCGTCACCGGGCTGGATGCCGGATACGAGAAGCGACAGGTGAAGGCCGGCGGTGCACGAGTTCACGGCCTTCGCGTACCTGCAGCCGGTGTGCTCGCGGAACAGCTCCTCGAACCGCGCGACCTTGGGGCCGGTCGAGAGCCACCCGGAGCGCAGCGAGTCCACGACCTCCTGGATCTCGGGCTCCTCGATCATCGGTGACCCGAAGACGAGGAACTCGGACCTTCGCCCCCCAACACCCTCGTTACCTGCGCTTTCAGTTCCCATTCCAGAGGCCTCCCCCCGGCCAGTGGGCGTGAACCATCCCCTCTCTTGACCGTAGCATCGCGGGCGCGGGGTGGTCAATGAACCCCGAACGGCGGCGCCCCCAAGTGCGGACGCCGCGGGACGAAGCGAGGGTCAGGCGATGGTCCCGGCCCGCCGCGTGGCGGGGTGATAGTCTGTTGCGCAGGGGGACGCTCAAGCGCCACATCTCGAAGGGGGCCGACATGAACGCTGCCACCGTCCACGTGTTCGGAGCAGGCTACGTGGGCCTCGTGACGGGCGCGTGCTTGGCACGCTCGGGCCACGACGTAACGGTGCTCGAGATCGACGCCAGCAAGCTCGCCGCACTCCGGGACGGGCGCTCGCCCTTCTTCGAGCCGGGGCTGACCGAGATCATGGCTCAGGCGCAGGCGGACGGTCGCCTGCGGTTCGCTCACACCGATGACGCGGGGACGCTCGGCGAGTTCATCTTCGTCGCTGTCGGCACGCCCATGACGCAGGGCGGCGCGGCGGACCTGCGCGCCGTCCGTCAGGTCGTCGGCCTTCTCCAGGACAACGCCCCTCCCGACTCGGTGGTCGTCATGAAGAGCACCGTCCCGCCGGGCACGGGAAGCGGGCTGGCCGCGAAGCTGGCCGAGCGCGGGATCGGCTACGTCTCCAACCCCGAGTTCCTTCGCGAAGGCACCGCCATCGAGGACTGGTACAGCACCGACCGGATCGTCTTGGGCGGCGAGGCGACGAATCTGGACCGCGTCGCCGCTCTGTACGCCGACATCGACGCACCCGTGGTGCGCGCGAGCATCCCCGCCGCCGAGCTCGTCAAGTACGCCTCGAACGCCTTCCTGGCCACCAAGATATCCTTCATCAACGAGATAGCCGCGGTGTGCGACGTCGTAGGGGCCGACGTCACGCAGGTCGCGGCCGCCGTCGGCATGGACCACCGCATCGGCTCGTCATTCCTGCGGGCGGGAGTCGGCTACGGCGGGTCGTGCTTCCCCAAGGACACCCAGGCGCTCGACTTCCTGTCAGCCTTCAACGGCTACGACTTCCATCTGCTCAAGGCAGTCATCGAGGTCAACGCGCGGCAGCGGATGCTGCCGGTCAAGGCGCTGCGCACCCGGCTGGGGCCGCTGCCCGGCAGGCGCGTAGCGGTGCTCGGATCGGCGTTCAAGCCGGACACCGACGACACGCGCGAGTCCCCCGGGCTCGACATCGTGCGCCTGCTGTTGGCCGAAGGCGCCGAAGTCGCATGCTACGACCCCGTCGCGAAGCCCGTCCTCGACGATCCGTCGTTCATGCTGTGCGACAGCCTGGATGACGCGCTCGCCGGCGCGGAGGGAGCGGTCTTGGCCACCGAGTGGCCCGAGTTCATCGGCGCCGACTGGGGCAGACTCACCGGCCTCATGGCTCCTCCGCGCGTGGTCTTCGACGGCCGCAACGTGCTGGACCCGGCGCCGATCCTGGCGGCGGGCGGCGTTCTCATCGCGGTCGGAAGACCCGTCTGACGCCGGATCAGGCTCCGGAAGGAAGCGAGAGGAACTGAGGCGAGAAACCGTAGTCCGCGGCGCCTGCGCCGTCACGTCCCAGCTCCTCGATCCTGTCGAATAGCGCGTCGTTGTCGTTGAAGAAGCGCTCGTACCACAGGATGAAGCTGAGCGCGTACCAGCTCTTGTGCCCGGCCACATCGATGGACGCCGCGTCCACGTACGGGTTGTCGGCTTTGGCGCGTATGACGTCGAGGATGGCGGAGCTGTCGGCCAAGAACCGCTCGTAGGGGAACGGGAACCCCATCTTGCGGCGCCTCCACAGCACGTCGTCGGGCACGACCCCCTCGAGCGCCTTGCGCAGGATCCATTTGTGCCAGCCGTCCCTGATCAGGAAGGTCGTGGGCAGCCGCATCGCGAACTCGATCACCCGGTAGTCGAGGAACGGCGCGCGCACCTCCAGCGGGATGCCCATGTAGTCCTTGTCGCCGGAACGCAGCCAGTACGGCATGAGCGTGCGCGTCATGTCCTGGTACAGGATGTCGCTCAGATCCGGGAGCACCTGTCGTCGCTGTCCGAGCGCGGATGCCGCCACGTCCACGTTCGTCCCGCTCCCGTCGTTGCGGAACACGGCCCTGTTGGCGGCATATCGGGCGAGACGCACGAGCGGCAGGCTCGAAGGCCTCAGGCTCCTCGACGACTCCGACCAGTGCAGCTCGTTGCCCATGGCCACGCCGAAGCGCCCGTGGCGAAGGTTCTCCGTCTGTGCCGAGTAGAAATAGCGCGAATACCCCGCGAACAGCTCGTCTCCGGCCGCGCCGTTGAGCGATACCTTGGTTCCTCCGGCTCGCATCAGAGTCCAGATGACCTGATTGGTCTGCAGCACCGGCGAGTGGTACGGCTCTTCGGACAGCCTGGTGAACGCGTCGATCTGCGGCCAGAATCTCTCCGTGGGCGAGTCGACCACCCGGTAGTCCGCGCCGATCGCCTCGGCCACGGACCGCGCGAACGGCTCCTCGTTGTGCGCGGGATCCTTGAACCGGACCGTGTAGGTGGTCACCGGCTTGGACATGAGTCCCGCGGCTATTGCCGCAAGCGCCGAGGAGTCCATCCCGCCGCTGAGCTCCACGCACAGCGGGACGTCCGCCCGAAGCCGGATCCTCACGGCGTCCACGAGCGTCTCGCGCAGCGCGTCGGCTGTCTCGCGGATGTCCAGGTCGCTCTCCGACATACGCTCGCGCGGGACCTGCCAGAAGCTCGTCGTCGATGCGGGGAACGAGTCGTCGACGACCGCCCACGACCCCGCCTCGAGGCTGTGGATCCCGTCGTAGAACGTGGTGTAGTCCATGTCGCGCAGGCCGCACGATAGCCAGGGCCCTATCGCGCTCTCGTTGACCTTCCGGCTCCGGGACACCTCGGGCGCAGCCAGCAGGGCCTTGATCTCCGAAGCGAAGTACACCCGCGACCCGCACCGGGTCCAGTACACGGGCTTCTTGCCGATACGGTCGCGGCTCAAGATGAGCTGCCTTGTAGCGAAGTCGTAGAGCGCCAGCCCCCAGAATCCGTTAAGCCGCTCGAAGCAGCCCGTCCCCCACGCCTTGTACGCCTCGGCCAGCACCTCCGTGTCGCTGTGGCTGCGGAAGATGACCCCCAGCCCCTCCAGCTCCGCGCGGACCTCGACGTAGTTGTAGATCTCGCCGTTGAACACCACGGCCACGCGCTTCGCGGCGTCGATGAACGGCTGGTGTCCCGCCGAGCTCAGGTCGATGATCGAGAACCGCCGGTGGCCGATGCCGATGTTGCCGGAGACCTGACGTGAGCGGTCCGATATCGACGGCAGGGTGGCCCTGATCTCGGCCGGGCTGTCGGGTCCTGAATGCGAAGACGACTCAGACGTCCTCTGGTCGATCAGGACGTACCCTTCGTCATCAGGGCCCCGATGGTGCACCGCGTCGGTCATCGCGATCAGGAC
>JANYJF010000004.1 GCA_025361885.1 Coriobacteriia bacterium | reverse complement strand
CCCCGACAGGCCGGTGATCACGACGAGCTTGTCGCGTGGGATGTCGAGGTCGAAGCCGCGGAGGTTGTGCTCGCGGGCCCCGCGTATGGAGATGGAATCTACAGACACGTGCGACTCGCTTTCAGAGGGAGCATTCCGGTGCAGGTCCAACAGGTCTGGATCCGCCCGAATCTTCATTGTACCGTCTGCAGCAATCGAACACACGTTCGAATCATAACAGAATGATGCGACCGCACACACGACCGGGCCTGACATGCGGCCCTCCTTTCGCCCGTGTTTCGCCTGCCTTGGAAGGTTTCTCGTATCGGACCACTCATGGAAACACCGGAGAAACATATGCCCCATACCGTGTCCCAAACCGGAAGGCGCGACACGGAGCGGATAGCCGGCGACGAGCTATGTGAGATGGGGGCCCGCGATGCCAGCGATCGACACCGGAAGCACGGCCTGGATGCTCGGCTCCACCGCCTTGGTGTTGTTCATGACGCCTGGCCTGGCGCTGTTCTACGCCGGCATGGTCCGCCGCAAGAACGTGTTGTCGACGACGATGCACTCGTTCTTCGCCATGGGACTCGTGAGCGTGATCTGGGCTGTCTTGGGCTACACGCTCGCATTCGGGCCGGACGTGGGGGGCGTGATCGGCGGACTGAAGCACCTCGGCTTCGACGGCGTGCTCGGGACCGTCTCAGGCACGGGGACCGCAGCTATCCCGACGAGCGTCTTCGCGATGTACCAAGGGATGTTCGCGATCATCACCGTCGGGCTCATCACCGGTGCGGTCGCCGAGCGGATGAAGTTCAAGGCATATGTCATCTTCGCCGCGTCGTGGGCGGTGCTCGTCTACTCCCCGCTCGCGCACTGGGTGTGGGGCGGCGGCTGGCTGATGAAGCTCGGCGCCCTCGACTTCGCCGGGGGCACGGTCGTGCACATCGCGTCTGCCGCGGCGGCGCTGGCGGCGGCGATCGTGCTCGGGAAGCGCAAGGGCTATGGCACCGACGAGCTGCGACCCCACAACATCCCGATGTCGGTGCTCGGCGCCGGCATCCTGTGGTTCGGCTGGTTCGGATTCAACGCGGGCTCGGCGCTCGCATCCGGTCACCTCGCTGGCTCGGCGTTCATGGCGACGCACCTCGCGGCCGCAGCGGGTCTCCTCGCGTGGAACCTCGCCGAGGTCATGACGGAGGGCAAGCCGACCGTGCTGGGCGCGGCCTCCGGTGCGGTGGCGGGCCTGGTCGGGATCACACCCGCCGCGGGCTTCGTCGGGCCGGTGCCGGCTCTGGCCATCGGCGCGATCGTAGGCTGCCTGTGCTTCTTCGGCCTCAGGCTCAAGTCGAGGTTCGGCCTCGACGACGCCCTCGACGTCGTGGGGGTCCACGGTGTCGGCGGAACGACCGGGGCGATACTGACCGGTGTGTTCGCGTCACTCACTGTGAACTCCGCAGGCGCGAACGGCCTGCTGGCCGGCGGCGGCTTCGCGCTTCTGGGCAAGCAGCTCATCGGCGTAGCCGCGACGATCGTCTTCTCCTTCACCGTTTCGTTCATCATCCTGAAGCTTCTCGACGCTACGATGGGCATCCGCGTGAGCGATGACGTCGAGGTGGCTGGGCTCGACATCGCCGAGCACGCGGAGACCGGGTACGAACTGTAGACACTTGGAGCGGACGAAGGGTCGCCGACCATGAAGAAGATCGAAGCCGTCATCAAGCCGCACAAGCTCGACGAGGTCAAGGAAGCGCTCCAAGCGCTCGGCGTCGCCGGTATGACGGCGTACGACGTCAAGGGCTACGGGCGGCAGAAGGGCCACACCGAGGTCTACCGGGGCAGCGAGTACACGATCGACTTCGTGCCAAAGACGAAGATCGAGGTCATCGTGGACGACGACCTCGCTCCCAGAGTCGAGCAGGCGATCGTGGACGCCGCGCGCACCGGCAAGATCGGTGATGGCAAGGTCTTCACGTATGACGCTGAGGGCGCCATACGCATCCGCACCGGCGAGCGCGGCTCGGACGCGTTGTAAGCCCGGGGCTCTTCGCGACGCTTGCCGGCGTGACGCACCTCGACCGCCCTCCACGATCAGACCAGCACCCCGGGTCCCCGGGCATCCTCTGCTCGCACACCCTGCCCGCACGGTATGATTCCATGAGGACATCGATGCGGGAGGGCAGCATGGGCAGCATCTACACGCGTGGAGGAGACGGCGGCACCACGTCCTTGGGGGACGGCTCGCGCGTGCTGAAAGACGACCTGCGCGTCGAGGCGTTCGGGGCCATCGACGAGGCGAGTTGCCACGTCGGCCTCGCGAGGGCCACGGTGGCGGACAGCGACCTAGACGAGATCCTCGCCTTCATGCAGCAACGGCTGTACAACTGCACGTCCCGTCTCGCCAGTCCTGGGGCCGCAGCGAACGTGCCCCCGGTCAGCGCCGAGGACGTCGCTGCACTCGAATCCGCCATCGACGGGCTCGACGCGCGCGTCGGGCCGCTGGCGGGCTTCGTCCTCCCCGGCAGCGACGAGGCCGGCGCGCGCCTCCACGTCGCGCGTGCGGTGATGCGGCGCGCCGAGCGTGTGACGGTCACACTGTCGCGCGTCGAGCCGGTCGATGGCGCGATCCTCGCGTTCCTCAACCGCGCGAGCGACCTGCTGTTCGTCGCCGCCCGATTCGTCGCGGCCGACGACGAATGCCAGTGGGACCCCGAGGCACCGCGACCCTGACGCCGCACCGGCCGCTGCGCGTCCAAGCGACCGCCGACAGTCCCTTCAGGCGCCCGGCCCCAGCAGCGTCTTCACGACCTTGGGGTCGGCGAGCGTCGATATGTCTCCGAACGCCTCGATGTCCTTCTCTCCGCCCGCTATCTTGCGCAGGATCCGGCGCATTATCTTGCCGGATCGCGTCTTGGGAAGGTCGGGGGCGAACTGCACGATGTCCGGCTTGGCGATAGGCCCGATCATCTTGCGGACATGCCCGGCGAGGATCTTCTCCAGGTCCTCCGATGGGTAGTAGCCGTCCTTGAGCACGACGAACGCGTGGATCCCCTCGCCTTTCACCGGATGCGGATACCCCACGACCGCGGCCTCGCTGACCGCCTCGTGCGACACGAGCGCGCTCTCGATCTCCGCTGTGCCGAGCCGGTGTCCCGAGACGTTGATGACGTCGTCCACACGGCCTAGCAGCCAGTAGTACCCGTCGGTGTCGACACGGGCGCCGTCACCCGTGAAATAGCGCCCGGGGAACCGCTGGAAGTATGTCTCGCGAAGGCGCTTCTTCTCCGGGTCGTTCCACACAGCGCGGAGCATGCCCGGCCACGGCTTGTTCACGACCAGATAGCCGCCGTCGCCCGGCTCAGCCCTGGAGCCGTCCTCCTTGAGCACCTCGGGCACGATGCCGAAGAACGGCACGGTGGCGCTGCCGGGCTTCAGCGGCGTGGCGCCCGGGAACGGCGTGATCACGAAGCCGCCCGTCTCTGTCTGCCAGTAGGTGTCGACGACCGGCAGCTCGCCTCGCCCGATCACGTCGCGGTACCACATCCACACCTCCGGGTTGATGGGCTCGCCCACCGTGCCTAGCAGGCGAAGGCTCGAGAGGTCATACCGAGCGGGCCAGCCGTCGCCATGGCGCTGCAGAGCGCGTATGGCCGTCGGCGCCGTATAGAACGTGTTGACGCCATGCTTCTCCACCACGGCCCAGAAGCGGCCCGGGTCCGGGTACGTGGGGATGCCTTCAAACATGATCGAGGTGGCGCCGGCGGCCAGCGGTCCGTACACGATGTAGCTGTGCCCCGTGACCCAGCCGATGTCGGCGGTGCACCAGAACACGTCCTCATCGCGATGGTCGAAGACCGTCTTGAACGTGAGGGCCGAGTAGAGCAGATAGCCGGCGGTCGTGTGCAGCACGCCCTTGGGGGCGCCGGTCGAGCCCGACGTGTAGAGGATGAAGAGCGGATCCTCGGAGTCCATGGGCTCGGGCGGGCAGGGCTTGCGGACTTCGGGGGCCGCGACCTCCTGGTGCCACCATGTGTCTCGCCCGGGCTCCATGTCCACATCGCCCGTGCCACGCTTGACCACGATGCACGACTCGATGCTCGGACACTCGAACAGCGCCTCGTCCGCCGCGGCCTTGAGCGCCACCTTGCGGCCACCACGCACGCCTTCGTCCGCGGTAACGAGCATCTTCGCGCCGCTGTCCTGGATGCGCCCGCGCAGCGCGCTCGCGGAGAAGCCGCCGAACACGACCGAGTGGATGGCGCCGATGCGAGCGCAGGCGAGCATGGCGATGGGCAGCTCCGGCACCATCGGAAGATAGATGGCGACACGGTCGCCCTTACCGATGCCCTTCTTCTTGAGCACGTTGCCGAAGCGCGAGACCTCGTAGTGGAGCTGCTGGTAGGTGTAGGTGAGTGTGCGGCCGTCGTCCATCTCCCAGATGAGGGCGGCCTTGTTGCGCCGCCATGTGGTGAGGTGCCGGTCCAGGCAGTTCGCCGACACGTTGAGCTGACCGCCGTCGAACCATCGCACATCGAGGTCCTCGAAGCCGCCGGTGACCACAGTGTCGAATGGCTTCACCCAATCCAGGTGCTCCCGCGCCATATCGCCCCAGAATCCCTCCGGGTCGGCGATGGAGCGATCGTAGAGCTCGCGGTACCGGTCCATGCCGGACACGACCGCGCGCTCGCTGAAAGCCGCGGGCGGCTCGATGACACGGGACTCGTCGCCCAGATGCTCTATGGACTGCGCCGCCTGTCCTGCCGCGCCCGTGACGTCGTCGCTCATGTCCACGCCTCCACAACCGATAGGTGTCCCAACCAAGCAGAGTGTTCCCCGATCACGGCCGGAGGCTGGCGCGCTCGGGTAGAATAGGGTCGCTCACCACCCTGTCGGCCGAACAGAAGGCGCGAAGAAGTGGCCTCATCTCCTGCTGAGAAGTACGACTTGCTCCGGGCCCGCCTCAAGAACATGGGCAGCGTGCTTGTGGCCTACTCCGGCGGCGTCGACTCGACACTCCTCGCCTTCGCCGCGCACGTGGTGCTCGGCGACAGCGCGCTCGCCGTGCTCGCCGTCTCGGACACGTACCCGAGCAGCGAGGTCGAGTCCGCCCTGCGGACCTCACGCGAGATGGGCTTCACGCTGTTGCAGGTCGACACGCACGAGTTGGCCGACCCGCGGTTCCGCGCCAATTCCAAGGACCGCTGCTACTACTGCAAGAGCGAACTGTTCGGGATGTTGCGGACCATCGCGGACACACGCGGGCTCAAGTGGGTCGCCGACGGCTCGAACACGGACGACCTGTCGGACCATCGTCCGGGCCGTCTCGCGGCCAAGGAATACGGCGTCGCCTCGCCCCTGCAGGATGCCGGCATGAACAAGGCGGACGTGCGCGAGATAGCCCGCATGCTCGGTCTCCCGACGTGGGACAAGCCCTCGATGGCGTGCCTGGCGTCGCGGTTCCCGTTCGGCGACGAGATCACCGACGAGGGGCTCGTGCGTGTGGCCGACGCCGAGCGGGAACTGCGCGCTCTGGGCCTGCGGCAGTTCCGGGTGCGGTCGCACGGCCAGGTCGCACGGCTCGAGGTCGAACCCGACGAGATGCAGCGGGCCTGGGAGTTGCGCACCGAGGTGTCCGCGGCGCTGAAGAGCGCCGGCTTCCTGTTCGCCGCTCAGGACCTCGACGGCTACCGGACCGGCAGCCTCAATGCGACGATCCCCACCGAGGAGCGCGACGACTAGCCGCCGAGCGATGCACGCGCTCAGGCCACAAGCTCCCGCATCGCCGCGCGGAACGCTCGCTCGACTCGCTCCTGAAGCAACTCGGGGCGTCCCAGCGACTCCCCGATCAGTTGCGTCACGAACGGCCGCGCCACGTCCATGATGTCGATGTCCGGGTACAGCGATCGCGCGCACCCCTCGACGGTGGCTAGCGACTTGACGAGCAGTCCGTAGCCGGTTGGGATCTCCACGCCGTGCCGCCGCAGCAGCGACAGGAAGCCCAGCCCGAAGTGACGGAAGTCTCGCGGACCCTCGGACCCGAGCATCGAGTCGAGCAACTCGCCAAGCTCGCGGGTCACCACTGCCACCTTCTCCGCGGGGACGTGGACGCCCAGTCGCTCGCTGTAGCGAAGCGCCCGCCCGGCATCGCGGTACACCATCCCGGCGAGCACCTGCGCGATGTCCTCGCGCTCCGTCTTCGTCAGATGCCCGACGATGCCGAAATCCAGATACGCGATGGTGTTCCTGGGCGTGACGAAGAGGTTCGCCGGGTGCAGGTCGGCGTGGTAGCGGCCATGCAGCATGACCTGCCGCATGAACGCGGTGGCGCCGTAGATGGCCAGGGCGCGCCCGTCGATGCCCTCCTTGGCGGCGTCGTCCAAGTCGGTGAGCCGCCAGCCGTACATGCGCTCCATCGTGAGCACGCGACGGGTGGTCGTTCGCCATACCACGCGCGGCACTTCCACCTTGGGGTCCCCGCGGAAGTCGAAGGCGAAACGGTCGGCGATATGCGCTTCCACACGCAAGTCGAGCTCCCGCACGACGGAATCCTCGAACTCGTCGAGCAGCGCGTGCAGGTCCATATCCTTGAGCATGCCGAGACGCCTGGCGGCGTCGAGCAGGCGTCGGGCCTCGGCCAAGTCTCCGAGCACGGCCTCCGCCGCGCCCGGACGCACGACTTTCAAGACGACCTCGGTGCCGGCAGGCATCGTCTCGCCCCACACCGGATGGACGTCGTGCGCGAGCACCGCGCCGTGCACCTGCGCGATCGATGCCGAGGCGATGGGCGTGTCGTCGAAGCTGGCGAAGAGTTGCTCGGGTGTGCGCCCGAACTCCTCGAAGACCACACGGCGGATGACCGACGCAGGCAGCGGCGACACGGAGTCCTGCATGACCGCCATCTCCGCCACGAGCTCGCGCGGGAATTCCTCGGGGCGTACTGATATGAGCTGACCGAGCTTGATGAAGGCGGGACCGAGCTCGGCGAACGCAAGCCGCCATTCCCTCGCGAACGCGGCACGGCGCCGCGCGGTGCCGCCAAGTCCGAATCGGGAGTGCCAGACTCCCGCCAGCCACCTTTTCGCGAAGACCGCGGTTATGTGTCGTGATCGAGCCGACACGACCACATCAGCCTCTCGCGGGGCCAGCGGCCTCGAGCTTGGCGAGGATCGTCTCCAGCGTGCCTTGCACCTCGTCGATACGTCCTCGCATCTCCGCGACCTCGAAACGCAGCTCGTCGAACACCACCTTCTGCTCGTCGGCGGTCGCCGCGGCCACGCTCCCGGCCGCCAACTCGGCCTTGAGCGCCTCCTTGCGCTGCGCGACCATCGCGGCCAACCCGTCCACGAAGGCGTCCGGGCCGTCGGCCGCCATCCCGCCCTGCACCTGTCCCGACCCGCGCAGCACGGCCGCCTTCAGGCCCTCGTCCGCGACCTCGTGAGTCAGCATCCATGCGGCGAAGAACCGCATCACGTCATCGGACATCGGTGGCTCCCCTCGTTCCGGGCGTGCTCTCTACAAGGAGTTCGTCGCCAGCGCGTCGATACCTGCCCGCATCGACCCGACGGACGTCCGGGGGTACATTCTCTGCGACGACGATGACGTTCCGCGACACGCGGCGCGCTGCGGATCCACCAGGGATGAGGGCACAGATGGTCGAGGGAGCACCCAGGAGCGGTCAGCCCGTTCCGACATCGGCATGGTCGTCGACGGCCACGATCGATCCCCCGCGCCCACCTGCGCCTCCCGGCGCGTCGACTCCGCAGCCACGGTTCGATGGCGGTCGCGGGAGTGGCGCACCGTGGTGGGTTGTCGCGGTGATAGCCCTGCTCGCAGCGCTGCTGACCGGCGCGGGAGTGTTCGTCTGGGTGAATGCCTCGTCCGGTGCCAGGAACACCGCCAACGACGCACTGCTAACGGAGCTCAGGCAACAGTTGCAGAGCATGCAGTCGCAGTTGACGAGGACGAAGGCCGAGCTCGAGGCGCTCAAGAAGACAGGAGCCGGTGCCGCAGCCGGTGCCGCGGCCAAGCCGGCGGATGCCGCGTCCGCCGACAAGCAGTACTCGCTGATCAAGAAGGTCTACGCCAAGAGCGGGACCTGGTACGTCACGGCTGACTACCTGCAGTTCCTGACCGGCAAGGCGGCCGCCGACGCCGCGACCGCTCATGGCGACGAGTCTCCACCGCCCAACGACTACTACATCCTCAACGACAACAGACAGCTGCGAGAGCTACCTGTCGCAGTGGGTGCGAACGTCAAGATAATGGGAGGGACGGGTGGCGACCCGGGCCATCCCCGCAACCAGACCATCTCCGAGTTCCACGACTCGTACGTGAGCTCAAACAGCGACAGGAACTGGGTGAAGGACGGCGTCTACATCCTGACCATCGAAGGCGGCAAGGTGACGGCGATCGAGCAGCAGTTCCTGCCGTAGGCTGGCGCGTATGGTCGGCGCGCTAGCTGAGCTTGGCCCCCGCGATCTTCGCGACCTCGGACTTGTCGCAGTTGCCGCCGGTCTCCGCGACGACGGCCGATATCACCTGTCCCATGCCGCGCTTCTCGGTGACGCCGGTCTCCGCGATCACCCGGTCGACGATCCCCTCGAGTTCGGGACCGCACACCTGCGTCGGCAGGTAACCGGTCAGGATGTCGACCTGTACCCGCAAGCCCGCGGTACGGTCTGAGTTCGTGCCCACCTTGATGGACCCCTCGAGCGTCTCGCCCGTCTGCTTCAGCACCTTCTTGAGCATGGCGACGACCTCTTCTGGCGCGAGGTCGCGCTTCGTGTCCTTCTCGCGAACTTCGATCTCGTTCTTCACGAGTCGAAGGATCGACAGCCTCGGCTTGTCGTGCACGCGCATCGCCTTGGCGATCTCTTCGTTGATGAAAGCCTTGTCCATGACGGGCTCCTCCCCTTATCGCTTCCGGCGCACTCCATGTGTCGACCCCTTGCGCGAGCCCTTCTTCAGGCGCGCCAGGACATCGTCCTCGCTCGTGCGCTCGACATTCGCCTTGAGTTTGACCACCTGGTCGCGCAGGCGTGCCGCGTTCTCGAAGTCGAGCGACTCGGCGGCCGAGCCCATGTCCTCCTCGAGAGAGGCGATCAGGCGCATCACCTCGTCGCGCGGCAGGTTCGACAGTTCTCGTGCGATCTCGACGGCGTCCGCGCCCTCCCCCGCCTGCGCGTACTCGACGATGGCGTGGATCGCCTTGCGGATGGTCTGCGGCTCGATGCCGTGCTCGGTGTTGTATGCCACCTGGATGGCGCGGCGCCTGTTCGTCTCGTCGATCGCCAGATTCATGGAGTCGGTGAGCTTCTCGGCGTACATGACCACTCGGCCGGACACGTTGCGCGCCGCGCGGCCTATCGTCTGGATGAGCGAACGGTGGTTGCGCAGGAAGCCCGACTTGTCGGCGTCCAAGATCGCCACGAGCGACACCTCGGGCAGGTCGAGCCCTTCGCGAAGGAGGTTGATGCCAACGAGGCAGTCGAACTCGCCGGCGCGCAGGTCACGCAAGATCTCCACCCGCTCGAACGTTCCGATGTCCGAGTGGAGGTAGCGAACGCGGAGCCCCTGTTCGAACAGGTAGTCGGTCAGGTCCTCGGACATCTTCTTGGTCAGCGTGGTCACGAGGACCCGCTCGTTGTTCGCGGCGTGCTCCCGGATCTCGTGGACCAGGTCGTCGATCTGCCCCTTGGTCGGGCGGACCTCGATCTCGGGGTCGACCAAGCCGGTCGGGCGGATGATCTGCTCGGTCACATGTCCTCGGCTGACGCGAAGCTCGTAGTCGCCCGGGGTCGCCGAAACATACACGAACTGCTTGATCTTCTCCTCGAACTCGTCGAAGCGCAGCGGTCGGTTGTCCAGGGCACTCGGCAGCCGGAAGCCGTGCTCGACCAGCGTGAGCTTGCGCGAGCGGTCGCCCTCGTACATGCCTCGCACCTGTGGGATGGTCACGTGGCTCTCGTCGACGATTGTGAGGAAGTCGTCGCCGAAATAGTCGATGAGGCAGTTGGGCGGATCGCCAGGCTCGCGTCCGTCCAAGTGGCGCGAGTAGTTCTCGATCCCCGTGCAGAATCCCATCGTCTCGAGCATCTCGAGGTCGTAGTTGGTGCGCATCTCCAGTCGCTGAGCTTCCAGCAGCTTGCCCTCCGACCTGAGCTGAGCGAGGCGCCCGGCCAGCTCCTCGCGTATGGTCTCGAGCCCGTGCTGCAGCTTCTCGGGGACGGTCACGTAGTGCGACGCGGGCCACACGGGTACCGACTGCAGCGAGGCGACGATCTCGCCGGTCACACCGTCGACCTCGGCGATCGACTCGATCTCGTCGCCGAAGAAGTCGACGCGCAGCGGACGGTCGGCGTACGGCGGGTAGATATCGACGACGTCGCCGCGAACGCGGAACGTGCCGCGTGTGAGGTCGTAGTCGTTGCGGTCGTACTGGATGTCGATGAGGCCGTGGATGAGATCGTCGCGGTCCATGGACGCCCCAACACCCAGGAAGACCGCGGTGCCGGCGTAGTCCTCGGGCGAGCCGATGCCGTAGATGCAGCTGACCGAGGCGACCACCACGACATCCTTACGCGAGAGGAGCGCCGCCGTGGCGGCATGGCGCAGCTTCTCGACCTCCTCGTTGATCGAGGAATCCTTCTCGATGAACGTGTCGGTCGACGGCACGTAAGCCTCGGGCTGGTAGTAGTCGTAGTACGAGACGAAGTAGACGACCGCGTTGTCAGGCAGGAAGTCCTTGAGCTCGCTCGCCAACTGCGCTGCCAGGGTCTTGTTCGGCGCCATGACGAGCGTGGGCTTCCCGCACGCCTCGATGACCTTCGCCACAGTGAACGTCTTGCCGGAGCCGGTGACTCCCAGCAGGGTCTGGTAGCGCGACCCGTCCTTCACGCCCTTAGTGAGCTTCTCGATGGCCTTCGGCTGGTCGCCGGCGGGTTCGTACGGAGCGACGACGCGGAACGGGTTCACTTCTGCGACACCTCCGGGAACGCGTCGGGGTACAGGCGGCGGTACGTGTCCCGCTGGGCGAGGACATCCGCGACGTAGCGCTTGGTGACCGGGAACCCGACAGCCGCCCTGACGTCGCCACCCTTGGCTTGGGCGACCCAGCGGTCCGCGTTGGTGGCGCCGCCGTTGTAGGCCGCCAGCGCCGCGCTCTCGTCGCCATGATACCGGGAGAGCAGTTGGTGCAGATACCTCGTCCCGACCGCGACGTTGTACGCCGGCTCGTGCAGACGCTGGGCTGTGGGCTTGGCCTTCGCGTCTCGGAAGACCTCGTCCGCCGTGGCGGGAAGCACCTGCATGAGCCCCACTGCACCCGCCTTGGAGACACGCGTCGGGTCGAAACCGGACTCCACGTTGACGACGGCGGCCACCAGGTATGGGTCGACGTCCTCGATGGCGGCATAGCGCGCGATCTCGGCACGGTATGCGAGCGGGTGGTAGGACTTCTGCCACCACGCGGGGCCATAGATCCCCAAGAGCGCGACCGCCCCCAAGACCGCGACTACGGCGACGATCGCGACCCTGTGCGGTGCGAAGACGCGCTCACGTGACACGCGGCGCCACCTCGCTGTCCCAGAACGCATCCACAGCCGCCGCGAGTCCCGTCGGCCCCGCATCGTTGGAGATGACCACGTCCGCGATGGACGCTCGCTGTGCGGGGGTCGACTGCAGTGCCATCCGGCGACGGGCATCGGTCTCGTCAAGCCCGCGCGCCACAAGGCGGGCGATCCGCGCATCCGCGGGAGCCTCGATGGTAATCACCATGTCGGACAGCCGCCGAAGTTCCGGGACTTCGACGAGCAGCGGGACGTCGATGACGACGGCCGAGGGCGGCACAGCGCGCAGCGCGAGCGAATCGAGCGCGGACTCCACCCCCCGCACGACAGCCGGATGCACGATACCGTTGAGCCGCGAGCACGACGCGGCGTCAGCGAATGCCGCAGCCGCGAGTCTCGTCGTGTCGACCTCTCCGAGCGAGTCGAGCACGCCTGGTCCGAACGCCTCGACGACGGCGTCATGCACTGCGCCCGGCGCGGTGACCAGCCCGCGGGCCATCGCGTCGAGGTCGAGCACGACCGCGTCTCTCTCGGCGAAACGGGCCGCCGCGCTGGACTTGCCGGCTCCCATGGGACCGGTGACCGCTATGACGAGCATCGCATGCCTCCTCGCTTGGAGAAGCGTCGGGGCCGGATGCACTGTTCGTGCAGCCCGGCCCCGCTCACCTTGCAAGACCGCAGCCAGATGCGGGCCGCGACGATGATGCTACTCCGCGGCGGCGTCCTCGCCGGCCTCGGCTACCTCGGCTTCGACGGCGACCTCTTCGGCCAGCTCGGCTGCGGCCTCGGCGACCTCGGCTGCGGCCTCGGCCTCGACGGCGGCCTCCTGGGCTACCTCGGCGACCTCCTCGGCTGCCTCGGCGGCCGCTTCAGCCTCGACGGCCATGTCGGCCACCGTCTCAGCCACTGCCTCGGCCGTTTCGGCTGCGGCCTCGGCGGACTCGGGGGCTGCCTCGGCGGACTCGGGGGCTTCGGCGATCTCGACAGTCTCAGCGGACTCCACGGCCTCAGTGGACTCGCCGCCCTCGGCGTCCTCGCCCTCTTCGGACTCGCGCTCCGGCAGGATCGCGTCCTCGATGCCCAGCTCGACGTTCGCCGCACGGATCGAAAGCGAGATGCGGCGACGGTCCATATCCACGTCCATGACCTTGACGTGGACAGGTGTGCTCACAGTCACGACGTCCTCGGGCTTCTCCACATGGCCCTTGGCCATCTCGGAGATGTGCACGAGGCCCTCGACGCCGTCGCCGATCTCGACGAACGCGCCGAACGGGACGAGCTTCGTGACCTTGCCCTCGACGAGCGAGCCCACCGGGAAGTTCTTGACGAGCTGCTTCCACGGGTCCTCCTGGGTCTGCTTGAGACCCAGCGAGATGCGCTCGCGGGAGAGGTCGACGTCCAAGACCATGACCTCGACCTTGTCGCCGACCTGCACGACCTCGGACGGGTGGTTGACGTGGCTCCAGGAGAGCTCGGAGATGTGGACCAGCCCGTCTATGCCGCCGAGATCCACGAATGCGCCGAAGTCGACGATCGAGGAGACGACACCGGGAAGGATCTGACCCTTCTGCAACTTGGCGAGGATGTCCTGGCGCTCGTGCTTCCTGCCCTCTTCGAGGACCACGCGACGAGACAGCACGACGTTGTTGCGGTTGCGATCCATCTCGATGACGCGGCACTCAAGGCTCTGGTGCAGGTAGGCCTGCAGGTCCTTGACGCGGCGGAGGTCGACGAGCGAGGCGGGAAGGAAGCCGCGCAGGCCGATGTCCAGGATGAGACCGCCCTTGACGACCTCGATGACCTCGCCCTCGACGTTCTCGCCTGAGGTGAACTTCTCTTCGACCTGCACCCAGGCGCGCTCGTACTCGGCACGCTTCTTGGACAGGATCAGGCGGCCGTCCTTGTCTTCCTTCTGGAGGACAAGAGCCTCGACCTGGTCGCCGACCTTGACGACCTCGGACGGGTCGACATCCTTGCGGATCGACAACTCGCGGGCCGGGATGACGCCTTCGGACTTGTAGCCGATATCGAGGAGCACCTCGTCGCGCTCGACCTTTACGATCGTGCCGGACACAAGGTCGCCATCGTCGAAGTCGGTGATGGTGCCGTCGATGAGGGCATGCATCTCCTCGTCGGTGTACACCTTGTCATCAACGACGCTGGTTTCAGTGCTCTCGTTGGGATCCATCGTGTCGCTCATTGTCGTGCTGGCCCCTTCCGGGTCGGGGCCCCGATTCGCATGTGGTGGTCGTTAGACGGCTTTCCAGATGTGGTCTCGGGGGTTGACAGGACGCGGCACGCAGCATCGTGCTGGCGCGCCAAATGGTCATGATACACGCTCGCGGATACGCGCGCCATACGAACACGGCCCCGGGCGTGTACATCCGGGGGACGGAGCGCCCAGTGCCCCCGGACGGGCGAGTTCGGCGGCGGCCCGAACCGCCGTTGGTGTATCGTCGCGAAGAGGTATTCCGTATCCCGACGCGACTGGGGGGCGTGGATGGCCGGGAAGAAGATCCTGATCGCGGACGACAGCGAACAGATACGCATGATGGTGCGCGGAGCGCTGGAGTGCTGCGGCTACACTATCGTCGAAGCAGTGGACGGCGCCGACGCTCTCCAGAAGGCGATCGACGAGCAGCCTGACCTCGTGCTGCTCGACCTGACGATGCCGGAGCTGGACGGTTTTGAGGTCCTGCAGTTCATGGGTCGGCGCCCGGAGACCAGCAACATCAAGGTCATGATGCTCACCGGCTCCGCCGAGACGTCGAACCAGCAGTACGGCTACACCCTCGGTGCCATCGGCTACATCGTGAAGCCGTTCGTGACCGAGCAGCTGCAGACGGCTGTGGCGCGGGCCCTCAGCTCCCCCTGGTAGCCGCTCTCCGGCCCAGCGGAATCGGCGCCGGCTTACTTTGCCGTCGCCCAGTCCTCGCCCCAGGAGATGGACGCATCGAGCGGGACCGCCAGCGTGGCGACGCCCTCCATGGCCTCGTGGACCATCGCTGACAGGCGCTCGATCTCGTCGCGGGGAGACTCGAAGACCAGCTCGTCGTGGACCTGCAGGACCATCCGCGCCACGAAGCCCTCGGCGACGAGACGGCGGTCCACCTCGATCATCGCGAGTTTCATGATGTCGGCGGCCGTGCCCTGCATCGGGTGGTTCATCGCGGTGCGCTCACCGAACGAGCGCAGATTGTAATTACCGCTGCGGAGCTCCGGGATCGGCCGGCGCCGTCCGTACAGTGTCACGGCGAAGCCGGTCCGATGCGCCTCCGCCACGGTCTCGTCCAGATACGAACGCACCTGCGGGTACGCGGCGAAATAGCGGTCGATCATCTCCTGGGCCTCTGCCCGCCCGATGCCGAGCGACTCGGACAGCCCGTGCGAGGAGATCCCGTACACGATCCCGAAGTTGACCGCCTTGGCACGGCGGCGGTGCTCGGCGTCGACGTGCTCGCGATCCAGTCCGAACACGCGCGCGGCCGTCTCGGTGTGGAAGTCACGTCCGGACGTGAAGGCGTCGATCAGGCCGGGGTCGCCCGAGACGTGCGCCAGGATCCGTAGCTCGATCTGGCTGTAGTCGGCGGCTACGATCACGTCGTCGCGGGCCGCGGGGACGAACGCCGCGCGGATGCGGCGACCCAGCTCTGTGCGGACCGGGATGTTCTGCAGATTCGGGTTGCTGCTGCTCAGGCGCCCGGTGGCGGCCACCGTCTGGTTGAATGTCGTATGGAGGCGGCCATCCTCCCCGAGAAGGCGCGGCAGCGCATCGATGTAGGTCGACTTGAGCTTGGTCATCTCGCGGTACTCGATCACCTTGGCTGCGATCGGATAGCTCGGCGCCAGCCCGCCCAGGACCTGGGCATCCGTGGAGTAGCCCGTCTTGGTGCGCCGACCCGACGGCAACCCCATCTTGTCGAAGAGGATCTCCCCGAGCTGCTTGGGCGAGTCGATGGTGAACTCGGTACCAGCCAGCTCGAAGATCTCAGCGCGAATGGCCTCGATGCGGACGCCCAGCTCCGCCGCCAGGTCCGCGAGGACCTCCGTGTCCACGCCCAGGCCGACGTCCTCCATGCGCGCGAGCACGGGGATCAGCGGCAGCTCGATGTCCTCGTAGCAGCTCCAGCCGCCGTCGCGCTGCAGTCGCTCCCGCAGCACGGACGCCACAGCGAGCGCGCCCTGCGCGTGTGCAGCGGTGTCCTCGCGAGGATCGTCGCAGGCGGGCAGCGGTGTGCCGAGCAACTCGCCATACAGCGTCGAGACGTCGTAGGCGGAGCGGTTCGACTCGTAGACGTATGCGGCGACCGAGATGTCGAACGTGCGCGCGGGGTCCCACGAGTCCGCGAAGACCACAAGGTGGCTGTCCTTGTCGCCGGCAGGCGCGTAACGCTGCACGAGCGCCTTGAGGTCGGGGGCCACGAGCGTGGCGGAGGCGAGCGCCGCTCGCAGCGCCGGCCCGGCCGCGTCCGCCTCGACGAGCGCGACGGCGCCCTGGGGTAGCGCGAAGGCGAGCTCGTCCACAGGGAAGAGCGAGTCCCCCGTCTCCCCGGCGACCGCCGCCACAGTGGCGCCGGAGGCGAGCGCGGCCTGAAGTGCCGCGGCCGCGGGCTCGCCTGTCAACAGCGGCCACAGCACGGTGCTCTCGCACACCGGTGGCGACTCCACATCCGCCCATTCGGCGGGCACACCGGTGTCCGGCACCCCGGGCGCTGACGAGCCATCGGGCTCCTCGATCCCGGCCTCGCGCCTCGAATGCTTGCGACCGAGCGCGAGCACACGCTCCACCAGCGACACCATGCGATAGTCGTTGAACACACGCACCACGGCGTCGCCGTCGATGGCGCCCCACGGGTTGAGCTCCATGTCGCACTCGACCGGAACATCGCGACGGATGGTGGCCACAGTGCGGCTCACCCGCGCCTCATCCATGTTGGCGCGCAGGTTCTCCCCCACCTTGCCCTTGATCTCGTCGGCGTGTTCCAGGACAGCGTCGAGCGAACCGTACTCCTGGATCAGCTTCGAGGCGGTCTTGGGGCCGATACCGGGGACGCCGGGGATGTTGTCGGACGTGTCGCCCTTGAGTCCCAGATAGTCGGCCACCTGGTCCGGACGAACGCCCAGCCGAGCCTCCACCGCTGCGGGGTCGTACACCACGATGTCCGTGATGCCCGTCTTGGTCGAGACCACGGAGACGCGGTCGGTCACGAGCTGGTAGGCGTCCTTGTCAGCGGTGAACAGCAGGACGCGCATACCCTCGGTCTCGCCGCGCTCAGCGAAGGTGCCGAGTAGATCGTCACCCTCCCACCCTTCGCACTCCACGACCGGGACGTTCATTGCGCCGAGAAGCTCTTTGACGATACCGAACTGCGGGCGCAGCTCATCGGGCGTGGGCGGACGATGGATCTTGTAGCGCTCCAACGCCTCGGTACGGAACGCCGGCCTCCCCTTGTCGAACGCGACGATCACGGTGTCCGGCCAGAACGACTCGGTGAGCTTGAGCAGCATCGAGACGAACCCGTACGCCGCGTTGGTGGGACGGCCGTCGGGTGCGGTCATGGTCACGGGCAGCGCGTGGAACGCGCGATGGAGCAGCGAGTTGCCGTCGATGACGGCCAGTGTGCGCTCGGCCACGGGGGCACCTTTCGGGTATGAGGTGAAGGCGGCCGCGATGTGCACGCGGCTGGTGCAGATTGTACCCGAGCCGTCCGACACCGACGGACACGACAGGAGCGGATCCGACATGGGGTTCTTCGACTGGGCGGCCCCGCTGTTCGGTCGCTATGGAGACCGCTGGAGCGCGGAGGATGCGGAGATCATCGCAGGGTGGCTGCGGCCCCATCTCACAGGGAGTGGCGCGATCCTCGACCTTGGCGGCGGGACGGGCGCCCTGGCGTCGCACCTGGCCGACGTCACCGGCCGGCCGGTGACGGTGCTGGACCCCACTCCCAAGATGCTGGCCTACCTGCCGGATCGGCCCGACGTGACGAGCACCCTGGGCCGTGCGGAGTCGATGCCGTTCGCGGATGACTCGTTCGACGCTGTGGTGGTCTCCGACGCGTTCCACCACTTCCGCGACCAGGACGGTGCGGTGCGCGAGATGCAGCGCGTCGTGAGATGTGGGGGCGGCGTGCTCGTGCTGGAGCTGGATCCGCGCCCGCCCGTGATGCGAGCCGTCGTCCTCGTCGAGAGGCTGCTCGGCGAGCCGGGCTCCTTCTTCGCGCCCGAAGACCTGTGCGCGTTCATGGCGCTGCGCGGGATCGACGGGACGTGCGAGGGACAGCGGGGCGTGAGCTACCGCTTCCTCGGGACGGTGCGCTAACTTCGCCAGAGATAGCCGACGTTTCGCACTGTGAGCAAGCGCGCATTGAGCTCGCCACCGATCTTGGAACGTATGCGGCGGATGTGCACGTCCACCGTGCGCGAGCCGCCGTAGTAATCGCTGCCCCATACGCGCCGTAGCAGGACCTCGCGAGAGTATGCACGGTTCGGATGCGTGACCAGGAACGTGAACAGCGCGTACTCCAGATACGTGAAGTCGATGGGCTCGCCGGCCCGGTACGCCTGGTACGTTGCGAGGTTCAGTGTCATGTCGTCGATGCGGATGAGTTCCTGTGTCGACGCCTCCTCGCCGGGCCACAACAGGCCGCGGACGCGCGCGCTCGCCTCCTCGCCGGACCCCTCGCGGAGCATGAAGTCGGCGCACAGACGCGTCGGAAGCCGCAGCGAGCCGAGTCCTTCCACGTCCACCAGCAGCAGCAGGGACACGGCCATGCCCTCGGCCACAGCGTTCTCGACCGTCTGAACGAGCACGTCGGGGCTGCGGCCGCCGTCCACGACCACGAGGTCGACCTCGCGCTCAGCCAGCCGCGCGGACATGTCCATCAGCCCGCACTCGGCGATGGAGATATCGAGGCCCACTATCGCCGCGCGGAACCGCGCGGCGGTGTGGACGTCATCTGATGCGAGCAGGGCTCTCTTCATGTGCATGGATTCTAGCGCTCCTGCCTGGCCGGGTCGAAAACGTACGGCGCCGGACGGGGTCTCCCCCGTCCGGCGCCGTTGCCGTCGCTCATCAGCACCCGCGCGCGGCGCCGAATCCCATTGCGCGCGTATCTACAGGATCTCGAGGTACCGGTCCTGCTCCCACTGGGAGACCTGTGAGATGTACTCCAGCCACTCGGCCTTCTTGTTGGCCACGAAGTACGTGTGGATGTGCTCGCCGAGGACTTCCTTCATGAGTGCCGACTTCTCGAAGTTGGCGATGGCCTCGCCCAGGTCCCCGGGAAGGGTCTTGATCTTGGCCTTCTTCAGTTCGGCATCGGTCATCTCGAAGATGTTGTTCGTCGCCTCCTTGGGAAGGGTCAGGCCCTCCTCGATGCCCTTGAGTCCGGCGCCCAGCATGACCGCGAAGGCCAGATACGGGTTGGCCGCGGGATCGGGACAGCGAAGCTCGACACGGGTCGCCACTTCCTTGCCCGGCTTGTACATCGGGACGCGGACCATGGCGGAGCGGTTGCGGCGGGCCCACGTGATGTAGACCGGAGCCTCGTAGCCCGGGACCAAGCGCTTGTAGGAGTTCACGAACTGGTTGGTGACGGCGCAGAACTCAGGCGCGTACTTCAGCAGGCCCGCGATGTAGGCCTTGCCGATCGGCGAGAGGTTGTAGCCCTCGGGGTCCTTCGCGTCGAAGAACGCGTTGCCGTCCTTGTTGAACAGCGACTGGTGGACATGCATGCCCGAACCGTTCTGGCCGTAGATCGGCTTGGGCATGAAGGTCGCGTACACACCGTTGGCGTAGGCGATCTCCTTGACCGTCAGGCGGTAGGTCATGACGTTGTCCGCCATCGTCAGGGCGTCTGCGTAGCGCAGATCGATCTCGTGCTGCGATGGCGCGACCTCGTGGTGCGAATACTCCACCGGGATGCCGAGCTTCTCGAGCGTCAGAACGGTCTCACGGCGAAGATCGGAGGCGACGTCCAGCGGGGTCAGGTCGAAGTAGCCGCCCTTGTCCAGCACTTCGGTGCCCTCGGAGTCGGCGAAGTAGAAGAACTCGAGCTCCGGGCCCACGTACATGGTGTAGCCCATGTCCGCGGCCTTCTTCAGGATGCGCTTGAGGGCGTAGCGCGGGTCGCCGTCGTACGGCGTGCCGTCGGGGTTCATGACGTCGCAGAACATGCGACCCACGCCGTCACCCTCCTGCGGGCGCCAGGGCAGGATCTGGAACGAGTCCGGGTTCGGGAACGCCACCATGTCGGACTCCTGGATGCGAGAGAAGCCCTCGATCGAGGAGCCGTCGAAGCCCATACCCTCGGCGAACGCGCCCTCGAGCTCGGCGTCGGTGACGGCGAAGGACTTGAGGAAGCCCAAGACGTCGGTGAACCAGAAGCGGATGAAGTGGATGCCGCGCTCTTCGACTGTCTTGAGCACGTAGTCCTTGTCGAACTTAGCCGCCATGATCGCCCTCCTTGGTGATCGGGGTTTGTCTGCGCGGTCAGGATGTGCCTCGCCGCGCGACTCGCTTGCACAGGTATGTCACCGGACGTTACTACCCGATTGTTTCGACGAGGTTTCGCT
>JANYJF010000058.1 GCA_025361885.1 Coriobacteriia bacterium | reverse complement strand
AGTTTCTTAGCAAGGGCTTCTTGGGCAAGGTGGTCGGAGACTGGAACGTGTCCGGTATCTGGACCGTCTGCTCTGGCTTGCACTTTTCGCCGTCTTTGGCGACCTCGGTATCGGGATCTCAGACCACGCCGGGAGCCACGGGCGAACGCCCGAACCTGAACGGCGCTCCCAATCTTCCGTCCGACCAGCGAAGCCTAACCCACTGGTCACTCTGCAGGCTGACCGGCCGGCCCGTACATCGATGCCCAGCTCACCGCCTTCGGACAAACTCCGGAGACCCTCTCTTACTGCTCCGCGGTCGTCAACCAGGTTGGAGCAGGAACTCGATGCGTGCCTGATCGGTTCCATTGCAGAGGTCTATGACGGCGACGCGCCCCATCGGCCCGGCGGCTGTCCGGCCCAGGCTTGGAGCGTCGCGGAACTTCTGCGGGGCTCCAGCCGATATTAGATGGTTGCTGTGCTTGCAAGGCGACCGTCGAAGCCATAATTCGCCTCACCCGCTGCAGTGCAGCGCGTACTGCGATTCGTTGACCTGCTTGCCGCCGACGCTCTCCATGCCCACGATCTTGCCTCTGCGCGAGGACATGTCGCCCATGACGTCGCCGGCGAACCTCTCTGGGACCGTGATGGTCAGGTGCGCCATGGGTTCGAGCAGCACCATGTCCGCCTTCTCGGCGGCCGCTCGGAACCCCAAGCGGGCGGCTGTCTTGAATGCGAGCTCGGATGAGTCGACCGCGTGGTAGCTGCCGTCGTAGACCGCCACCTTGACGTCCACGACCGGGTACCCGGCCAGCACACCCTGCGTCATCGTGTCCTGCACGCCCTTGTCCACGTGGGGGATGAACTGGCGCGGGATGCGGCCGCCCACGATCTCGTCGAGGAACTCGTAGCCACGGCCCGGGTTCGGCTCGAGCCGAAGCCATGCGTCGCCGAACTGGCCGGAGCCGCCGGTCTGCTTCTTGTGGCGGCCCTGCGCTGACGCGACCTTCCGGATCGTCTCCCGGTAGGGGATGCGCATGTCCTCGAGCGCCGTCTCCACGTTGAAGCGGCTCTTGAGCCGGCCCATCGCGACGTCGATCTGCGTGTCGCCCAGTGCGAACAGCACCGTCTGGTGGGTCTCCGCATCGCGATGCAGCCGCAGCGTGGGCTCCTCCTCGGCAAGCTTGTTGGTGCCTTGGCCGAGCTTGTCCTCGTCCGTCTTGTTGATGGCCACGATGGCCACGGCGAAGAGGGGCTCGGGCAGGGGCATCGGCGCGAACCTCACGTCGCCTTTGATCGAGAGCGTGTCGTTGGTCACCACGTCGCCGAGCTTCGGCAGCACCGCTATGTCGCCCGCCGGGACCGCCTCGATGTCCTTCGTCTCCTTGCCGGTCATCTTGAGGATGTGCGCGACGCGCTCCTTCTTGCCGGTGCGCGCGTCGACGAGCTCCATGGTGGGCGTCAGGGTGCCCGAGACCACCTTCACGAAGTTCAGGCGGCCCAGGTAGGGGTCCGACATCGTCTTGAAGACGAAGGCCGAGGCGGGGCCGTCCACGTTGAACGGCACCTCGCCGCCATCCGCGGTCGGCATGGGGCCGTGCGCGGTGGGCTCGGGGAAGAACGTCACGATCTCGTCGAGGAGGTCCTCGACGCCCTGGAGCTTGGCGGCGCTGCCGACGAACACAGGTATGAAGATCCCCTGCGCGATGGCTAGGCCGAGCAGTTTCTCAAGGTCCTCCTGCGAGAGCGTCTCACCTTCGAGGAACTTCTCCATGAGTGCCTCGTCCGCCTCGGCGACCAGGTCGGTGAGCTTCTCGCGAGCGGACTCGACCGCGGGCATGAACTCCGCCGGGATCTCGTCCATGTGCTCGCCGTCGTCCTCGTGGTGATATGCCTTCATCCGGATGATGTCGATGACGCCGTGGAAATCGGCCTCGGCGCCCATCGGTATCTGTACGGCCCCGACGCGGTGACCGAAGTCGGCCTCGAGCTTGGTCATGACCGCGTCGAAGTCGGCGTGTTCTTTGTCCATTCGGCTGATGAACACAGAGCGGGCGATGCCCATATCGCCCGCGATCTCCCACAGCCGGTCCGTCTGGACCTGCGGACCCGAGACCGCGTCGACGACGAACAGCGCCATCTCCGCAGCTTCCATCCCCGCGACGGCATCGCCCATGAAATCCGCGAATCCGGGGGTATCGATGATGTTGACCTTGACGTCTTTGTGCACGAGGGGCGCCAGCGAGAGGTTGATGGTGAAGCCGCGCTTGATCTCTTCGGGATCGTAGTCGAGGGTCGAGTGCCCTCCGTCAACGGTGCCGAGGCGCTTCGTTTCCCCTGCCATGAAGAGCATCGCCTCGGCGAGGGATGTCTTCCCCGCGCCCCCATGGCCGACCAGGACGACGTTACGGATCTTGTCGGTGCTCGTCGCTCCCAAGGTGCATCGCCTCCGTAGGTAAGACGTGACCGCCGAGCCCCTGTCGGGACCCGCTCAGAACACTAGCACACGCGCGCGCGGGTGGGCGCACGAGACGCCGCCGCCGCGACGGCGCTCAGCGCCTCGTGCGCCTGTGAGCGCGTGGCGGTGCCGGGCTTCCGTGGTACCATGGGCGGCACCATGCGTGACTCCCGTTCATATGCGGCGCCCGCCGCACTTCTGGCGCTCGTGCTCGCAGGCTTCGTGCTGTCGGGCTGTGGTGCCGCGCCGTCGTCCGGGCAGGCCCCCGCCGCAGCGAAGACCGAGTCCACGGCGAGCCGGTCGCCGGCTGCGCCCGCCGGGCTGCACACGTCCACGGTGAAGGTGAAGGGCGACGAGACCTGGGTCATCACCACGGACAAGGGTGTCATCGAGATCGCCTTCTACGCCGACAAGGCGCCCAACACCGTGGCGAGCATGATCGAGCTCACGGACAGGGGCTATTTCAACGGCATCAAGTTCCATCGCGTCGAGCCCGGGTTCGTGGTGCAGGGTGGAGACCCGCTCTCCAAGACGGATGACCCCGGTGTGGGCACGGGCGGTCCGGGTTGGACCATGAAGGCGGAGTTCAACGACATCAAGCACGTCGAAGGCAGCGTCGCAATGGCGCGCACGTCTGCGCCCGATTCCGCCGGATCGCAGTTCTACCTCGCGCTCGCGGCTCTTCCGCAGCTCGACGGCCAGTACACCGTCTTCGGCCATGTCATCAAAGGCATGGACGTCGTAAAGCAGATACAGGTCGGCGACGTCATGCGCTCCGTGACGGTCCGTCGGGCCCAGTAGCCTGCACCTCGAGGAGGACCTAAGCGGCCGTGGACCCCGATCTCTACCAGCAGGCGGACAGGCACTACGCCGCCGGCGACTACCGTGCGGCCGCCAAGGAGTACCTGGCGGTAGCGCAGAGTGACTCCGACGGAGAGAGCGGGCGAGCCTACCACCAGGCGGGCAACGCCCTGATGAGGCTGCGCCGCTGGTCCGATGCGGCCACCGTCTATGGACACGCCCTCAAGGACGATGCGTACGAGAAGCGCGCGATCGTTCTCGCCAACCTCGGCGCCGCGCTCGCCGCCGCCGGCGATCTCACCAACGCGGTCACCGTGTTCGATGAAGCGCTCCGGACCCCCGGGTACGACGCGCCGTACAAGGCCGAGCAGGGTCGCGCCGGTGCGCTGTTCGACATGGGCCGCTACGAGGAGGCCGCGACCTCGTATCGCGCCGCCGCGTGGGACCACGACAATCCCGACCCCGGCAAGGCGCTCAACAATCTCGGCCTGGCCTTCATGGCGCTCGGCAAGCCTGAAGAGGCGGTCGAGGCGTACAAGGCCGCGCTGGGACTCGAAGCATACAAGGCCAAGGGCAAGGCATCGGCCAACCTCGGCCTGGCGTATGCCGCGATGGGCTTCAACCATGAGGCGTGCCGCTCGCTCGCACGGGCGCGCGAGACGTACGGTCTCGAGCTGACCGGCGACATCCTGGATGTCTATACCAAGGTCAGCGCCCTGTGCGGACCCGAGGAGCCCGAGAGCGGACCCGCACCGTCCACGGCACTATCAGAGGGCGAGTCGATACTGCCGCCCGAGATGGTCGATGGCTGGTCCACCGGCGAGATGCAGCGGGCCACCCCGGCGGGCGATGCGAAGGGCGCGCACGACACAGAGCCGTCCGGTATGCCCTCTCAGGGCGAGGATATGACCGGTGAGGAGCGATTCTTCACCATCACAGATGACGAGATGAAGGTCGTCGACCGCGAGGCCCGCAAAGCCGAGAAGCGCGATCGACACTCGGATCGTCCCGCCTGGCTCCCTATCCTGCTGGTCGTCATCGCCTGTCTGCTCGTTGCGGGCGGAATCGCGGGCGCGTGGTTCGCGGGGTTGGGCTATCCCACGCAGACGGGGACCGTCGCCGGCATGATCGACGCCCACCTGGGCAGCCGGGACGTGACACCGTACTGGGTCGCTGTGCCTCCGGCCGACATCAAGCAGCAGATGCAGCTGCTTCCGCTTCGCTTCACCTATACGATCAACGGTATCCAGCGCGGTCCGGCGCAATCATCGGCGCGGGTGACCATCAAGCTCGACAAGAACGCACCGCTCTACTACAGGATCAACCTCGTCCGCGAGGGTGTGGGCTGGAAGGTCAACGGCATCAAGAACGACTGGCAGTCGACCGGGTTCTAAGCGACGACGCGACCCCTTCGTGGCCGCGTCGCTTCGTGTGGGCCCCGGTCGCGGACAACGACGAACAAGGAGCATGAAGCGAACATGGATCAACGCACCTACGTGATGATCAAGCCCGACGCAGTCTCCCGCCGTATCACCGGCCGCATCGTGAGCCGGTTCGAGGATGCGGGCCTTGTGATCGACAGGCTCGAGATGGCGCAACTCACCCGCGAGCAGGCCGCGGCGAACTACGCTGAGCACGAGGGCAAGCCGTTCTACGAGGGGTTGGTGGACTACGTGACGTCCGGCCCGGTCGTGCGCATGGTCATCTCCGGCCCCGATGCGGTGTCTGTATGCCGCAAGCTCATCGGCGCGACCAACCCGAAGGATGCGGCTCCCGGTACGATCCGCGGCGACTTCGGTCTGATCTTGGACGCGAACATCATCCACGGCTCAGACTCCGCTGAAAGCGCGGAGCGCGAGATCGGCATCTTCTTCGGCAAGTAGGCGCGCCGACGCGAAGTCGGACCTGCCACACGGCGGCCGCGCCCCGGGGGCGCGGCGGGGAAAGGGGGTCGAGCACCAAGGTGTTCTTCCGGATGATCGACAAGGACCGTCTGCCCGATCTCGTCCGCGGCCTAGCCGCGGAGTTCGAGGTCGTCGGACCTGTGGCCAAAGGCGATTCGTTCGTCTACGCGGAACTCGAGGGGCCGGGCGATCTTCGCTTGGACTTCGACTCGACCCTGCTTCCACCCAAGGAGTGGTTCATGCCGCCGCGCGAGCGCATCATGCGCTTCGCGACGGCGGACAACGAGGTCGTGGACTGCGAGGTCGATGCGCCGCCGCGCGTGCTGTTCGGCGTGCACCCGTGCGACGTCAACGGCTTGCAGCTGATGGACAACGTCTTCCTGGGCGACCGCCCGGACCCGTACTACAAGGCGCGCCGCGAGAACACGCTGATCGTGGGCGTGAACTGCCAGCCGTCGGACACATGCTTCTGTAACGCATGGGGCACCGACGAGACGCACTGGGGCTTCGACATCTTCCTGTCCGATCTCGGGCCCGACTACTTCGTGTCGGTGCGCTCGGTCAAGGGCGCGGAACTCATCGACCGGCATGTGGAGTCCCGCGAGATCACCCACCAGGACACCCGGCGGTTCCAAGAGGTGACCGCGCGCTTCAAGGCGTCGTTCCCGGAGCCGCTCGACACCTCGCAACTCCCACTGTTGCTCGACGCCAAGTTCGACAGCCCCGTGTGGGACGAGCTCGGCGAGCGGTGCCTGTCGTGCGGCGCGTGCTCGATGGTCTGCCCGACGTGCTACTGCTTCGATGTGAAGGACGTGCTCGATCCCGATCATGCCGGCGGCGAGCGGGTGCGTGTGTGGGACTCGTGCATGTTCCGCGACTTCGCGGCGGTGGCGCACGGCGCCAACTTCCGCGAGAGTCGCTCGAGCAGGGTGAAGTACCGCTACTACCACAAGCAATGGGGCTACCTGAGCAAGTTCGAGCGGGTGCTGTGCGTCGGCTGCGGCCGGTGCACGCGCGCGTGCCTGGCGGGCATCAATCCGCCCGAGGTCATCGCGGCCCTGCAAGGCGCCATGAGCCGCGAGGAGGTGGCTGCCGAGTGATCGGCATCGACGGGCACGTCCATCCGGAGGTCGAGACGGTCAACCCGTATCGGCCCCATCGCGCACGCATCACCTCGATCGTCGACCTGACCGACAACGAGAAGCTCTTCGAGCTCCGCCTCATCGACGAGGAGAGCCGCGCGGAGTTCTCGCATTCGGCGGGCCAGTTCGTCGAAGTCTCCATCTTTGGTGTGGGGGAGGCGCCGATCTCGATCTCATCGGCGCCGTCGAAGCAGGGCTTCATCGAGTTGTGTGTCCGCCGCGCGGGCGACGTCACGGGTGCGCTCCACGACATGCGATGCGGCGACATCATCGGGATCCGCGGGCCGTTCGGCCGGGGCTTCCCCTTCGAGCAGATGAAGGGCTCCGACGTGCTGCTTGTGGCTGGCGGGCTCGGGATCGCTCCACTCAAGAGCCTCATCAACCACATCCACGACGAGCGGCACGCTTTTGGCAATGTGACGATCCTGTACGGGTCGCGGACGCCGTCCGAGATCCTGTTCCGCCGCCAGTTCGAGATGTGGCAGCACCGCGACGACTTCGACATGGTCCTGACGGTCGACCAGGCGGACGAGACGTGGACGGGCGAGGTAGGGCTTGTGACCAAGCTGTTCGACCGGATCGACGTGGATCCATCGAACACGTACGGCGCCATCTGCGGGCCGCCGGTCATGTACAAGTACGTCATCGCCGAGATGCGCAAGAAGAGCATCGACGCCGACCGGATCTATGTGAGCTTCGAGCGAAGGATGAAGTGCGGTGTGGGCAAGTGCGGGCACTGTGGCGTCGGCCATCAGTACGCGTGCGTTGACGGACCGGTCTTCAACTACTGGGAAGCGATGAACCTGCAGGAGGCGATATAGTGGCCGACGCGCCGAGCGTTGCCATCATCAGCCTGGCCTCCGATTTCGGATGTCAGGTCCAGATCACCAACATCGACCCGGGGCTGCTGCAGGTCCTGGGGCTGATCGACCTGCGCTACTGGCAGTTGACGTCCTCGGGACACATGCCCGAGGAATATGACGTCGCGGTGATCGAAGGTGCGGTCACCACCGACGAGCACATCGAGCTGCTACGCCGCGTTCGCGAGACCGCGAGCGTGGTAGTGGCGATCGGGTCGTGCGCGGTGACCGGAGGCATTCCGGCGCTGGCGGGCACCATCGACGCGGACTGCCGCTTCGCCGCGGTCTACGGCGAGGATGCGACGGTGACGCCAGGTCTGCACTCGCCCGTGGCTATCAGTCGCTATATCGACGTGGACTATATCGTCCCGGGCTGCCCGATCGACACCACGGAGTTCCTCGCGGTGCTCGGACGAGCTCTCAAGGGGCTGTCGAACGGCATGCCCGAGCAGCCGCTGTGCGCCTCGTGCAAGACTCACGGCAACGAGTGCTTCATGAGGCGCGGCGATCTGTGCCTCGGGATCATCACGCGAAGCGGGTGCGACGCGAAGTGCACGACGCTCGGGCGGCCATGCACCGGCTGCCGCGGCTTGGCACCGGATGCGAACCTGGAGGCCGCGCGGAAGGTGTACGCCGCATTCGGGCACGACTTCGATGAGGTCGTCACCGCACTCGACCTGTACAACACCGACCGGGAGGTGTGCCGCTAGTGGCCGAACTTGCGATCGAACACATCGCCCGCATCGAGGGCCACGGCAACATCGCGGTCAAGGTCGAGGAGGGTCGCGTGCTCGAGGTCCGCATGGATGTGGTGGAGCCCGCGCGGTTCTTCGAGGCCATGGTCGTGGGACGCCGATACGACGACGCGCCGCTGATCACTTCGCGCATCTGCGGCATCTGCTCGCCGAACCACGCATTGACGTCGATCAAGGCGGTCGAGGCCGCGCTGGGTGTCGAAGTCACTGAGCGTACGACCATGCTACGAAAGCTCCTCGTCTACGGCTCGTTCCTCCAGAACCATGCGACGCACCTCTACGTGCTCGCCGCCCCCGACTTCGTGGGGCTCGACAGCGTCTTCCCGCTCGCCGCGACGCATCCAGAAGTGGTCGAGCGCGCGCTCAAGATCAAGTCGCTGGGCAACCGGCTGACCGCGCTGGTCGGGGGGCGGCCCGTGCACCCGGTGACCGCGGTCGTGGGCGGCTTCACCTCGGAGCCGAAGGCGCTGGACCTGGCCTCCATCCACGATCAGTTGCTCGAGGTCGCGAACGATGTGCTTGCCACCGTCGACCTGTTCGCGTCGTTCGCACTGCCGGACTTCGCGTCCGCCGGCGACATGCTCGCGCTCGTGGAGAGCGACGACTACGCGATCTACGGCGGCGACATCGAGTCTCTCGACCGCGGGTGGCGCAGACCGGTCGCCGAGTACCGCGACGTGATCGTCGAGACGTCGGCGGGCGAGGGACACGGCAACGCCAAGCACAGCCGGACCACGGCCGACGGGCGCACCTTCATGGTCGGCGCCCTGCCACGCATCAACCTCTCAGGCGACCGTCTCGTCCCCAACGCGAAGGCCGCTCTGGCCAGGCTCGGTCTGGTGCTTCCGTCGCGCAATCCCTTCCACATGAACCTGTGCCAGGCGGTCGAACTCGTCGACGCCGCCGAGCACTGCGCCGGCTACATCGAGCGCGTCATCGACATGGGCGGATCGTCGAAGCCCGCGACTGTGGAGCTGGGTCGGGAGTGCTGGGGAGCCGGGGCTACCGAGGCGCCGCGCGGCACCCTCTACCATTCGTACGGGATCGACGCGAACGGCATCATCACCTCCGGCGATGTGATCACGCCCACTGCCCAGAACCTCGCGAACCTCGAGGCGGACATGCGGGCGTTCGCTCCGACCGTGGCGGACCGCTCACCGAAGGAGTTCGAGCTGCTGATAGAACAACTTGTGCGCTCATACGACCCGTGTCTGTCCTGCTCAGTACACTGACGAGGGCGCGCGACCCGTCCGTCAGGCGTTGGTTCGAGGGCGGATGGGAATCGGACGGGTGCGTGTGGCACACTGACGGCAGACCGGGGCGCCGCCGAGGCGCTCGTGGAGGGCGACGCAAGGGGGGTGCGATATGGACGTGCCGGTGATGCTCATGGCTGCCGGGCTGATCGCATTGCTCGGCGCGGCGACCGCCGGTCTTGCGGTGTCGTCGCGCGGTCGGCGCATCAGCCACACGCCCGACCCGAGGCTCCAAGCGGTGCTCTCCGCTCTGCCGGGCGCAGATTGCGGCGTTTGCGGCAATCGCTCGTGCTTGGCCACAGCGGTCGGGATCGTGAGCGGCGCGCTTCCAGCGGGTGCGTGCAGAACCGGCGGGAGCGCCGTGGCCGCAGCCGTCACCCGTGTGCAAGGCCTCGCGCCCCCAAGGCCAGGCCCGACCGACCACCCGCACACTCGCGACCCCGGCTGACGCACGACCGAGCGGCTCGCGCCGCTATCGCCCGAAGAAATCTCCCTTCTCCGCCACCCCTCGCACTGCCATCCATACGACCGAGGGGGGATCCGCGTGGTACCACGAACGCAGTCCGGGGAAGCGACACCAAGGGACGTCATTCTGTGCGGCCGTGCGGACTCGCTGTCGGACGCGGCGCTGCTCTCGCTGCTCGTCGCGGAGAGCAGCGAGCGGGCGGGCAACGAGATCCTGCGGCGCCACCCGATCCCTGACGGTTTCTGGCGTCTGTCCGCCGAGGACCTCGTGGGCGTGCCCGGAGTCGGGCCGGCGGGCGCCGCCCGACTGCTGGCTTGTCTGGAGATGAGCCGACGCGCTGCAAGCTGGCCGGCGTCACAGCGGCCGTGCGTATCGACGCCCGAGGATGTCGTGCGGCTGTGTGCGTCGCAACTGCGGGGGGTGGATCGTGAGCATTTCTGGGCGCTCGCGTTGACCACGAAGAACCGGCTGCTGCGGATGGTGGAGGTATCCGTCGGAAGCCTCAACGCGTCGATCGTCCATCCTCGCGAGTTGTTCAAGGAGGCAGTGCGCCTGTCCGCGGCGGCGATCATCGTAGTGCACAACCACCCCAGCGGCGATCCCACGCCTTCGGGCGCCGACCTCCAGCTCACGCGCAGGCTGGTGCGTGCGGGCGACGTGCTCGGCATCGAGGTCCTCGACCACGTGGTGATCGGCGATGGAGGAGCGCACGTGAGCTTGAGGGAGATGGGCGCGATGTAGCCGTGTGCTAGACTTGCCTCGGGCGTTTTCGAACCCCGTGCCTCGCCACGGCCACGAGCCGGGCGGGTTTCGTCGCGTCAGCAACGCGCGGCACCGAACACGTCGCGCAGGATACATCCGATATAGAACCCGCCTGTCCGGTCGGGCGTCATCATAAAGGAGTGCACGTGTCGCTCATCGACATGTTCTTCGACTCATGGGGCGGCGACATGGCCGTCGACCTCGGAACGGCCAACACGCTCGTATCCGTACGCGGACGTGGCATCGTGCTCATCGAACCGTCCGTGGTGGCGGTCGAGAAGGACACGAAGCGCGTCTTGGCAGTGGGCACCGAGGCCAAGCGCATGCTGGGTCGCACGCCCGGCTCCATCGTCGCCATCCGCCCGCTCAAGGACGGCGTCATCGCCGACTTCGAGGTCACCGAGGCGATGTTGCGCTACTTCATCAACAAGACGCGCGTGAAGCGATTCCCGTGGCAGCCCAAGCCGCGTGTCGTCGTATGCGTGCCTTCTGGGGTCACTGAGGTCGAGAAGCGCGCGGTGTTCGAGGCGACCATGCAGGCGGGCGCCCGCCACGCGTACCTCATCGAGGAGCCCATGGCCGCGGCGATCGGCGCGGGCCTGCCGATCCAGGAGCCTACCGGCAACATGGTCGTCGACATCGGAGGTGGCACGACCGAGGTCGCCGTCATCTCGCTGGGCGGCATCGTGGTCGCGCAGTCCATACGCATCGGCGGCGATGAGTTCGACGACGCGATCATCGCCCACGTCAAACGCGAGTACAACGTGCTCATCGGTGAGCGCACGGCCGAGGAGATCAAGTTCGAGATCGGTTCAGCGTTTCCCCTCACGGACGAGCTGGACGTCGAGATCCGCGGCCGCGACTTGGTCACGGGCCTGCCTAAGACGCTGACCATCTCCTCGGAGGAGATCAGGACCGCTGTCGAGGAGCCGACCCAGGCGATCATCACGGCGATCAAGGGATGCCTCGAGGAGACGCCGCCGGAGCTGGCGAGCGATGTCATGGAGTACGGTATCGTGCTGACCGGCGGCGGGGCGCTGCTCAAGAGCCTCGACGAGAGGATCAAGTCCGAGACCGGTATGCCCGTTCATGTCTCGGAGAACGCGCTCATCAACGTCGTGCTCGGCTCCGCGATGGCGCTCGAGGAGATCGACGTTCTCAAGAAGGTCCTGACGGTCTCCCGCTAGGGAGGCTCGTCGAGGCGGGTGTCCGTGAAGCGCCTGGAGATCGACACGCAACGTGGCGCAGGCCGACCGCTCGTGCTTGTCGCGTTCGTGGTCGCGGCTCTCGTTCTGACGACGGTGTACTTTCGCGAAGGCTCCAGTGGGCCGCTGCACGCGACGCGCACCGTTGTACTCGCGATCAGCTCTCCCATCGCCACCGCCGGGACTGTGCTGACCGCGCCGTTCCGTGTCGTTGCGGACTGGGTCGGCGGACGGACGGTCTCCGCGGGGGACTATGCAGCGCTGGTCAAGCAGAACACCACACTCCGCGACCGCCTCGCCAAACTCGAAGAGGCGCGTTTGGAGAATGAGCGCATCCACGCTCTCGTGCAGTTCGCGAAGGCGGAGAACCTGGCCTCGGTCGGCGCCCGCGTCATCGGGCGGCCCACGGACTCCTGGGAGGGCACGATCCTGGTCGACCGCGGAACCCGTGACGGCGTCAAGATCGGCGCACCGGTCATCGCGTCGGGAGGACTCGTCGGACAGGTGGTGGACGTCAGCGCTATCGACTCCAAGGTCCGGCTCGTGACCGATGCCGCGAGCGGTGTCGCGGTCATCGTGCAGCGCACGCGCGCGGCGGGCGTCGTTCGTGGTTCCGTTTCCGGCGCGCTGACGCTCGACTTCGTGGACAAGGCCCAGCCTCCGGTCAAAGGCGACGTGCTCATCACCTCCGGACTCGGCGGTGTGTATCCCAAGGGGCTCGTGGTCGGGGACGTGATCGACGTGCGCAACGCGCCGAGCGACCTGTTCCCGCACGTCACCGTCGATTCCAGAGTGCCCATCGGCAAGATCGAGGAGGTCCTGGTGCTCAAGCCTCAGGCGACGGCGACCTCGGGAGGTGCGGGCGAATGATCAGCCGAGGCCTTCCTGCGACCGGGGCGATCCTCGTCGCGACCGTACTCCAGATCGCGATCGCCCCACGGATCGCCATCTTCGGCGTTGTGCCCAACTTCATCTTCCTGGTCGTCGTCACGCTCGCGCTCGTCGAGGGGCCGGTCGCGGGTTGCGTCGCGGGTTTCTTGGGCGGCCTGCTGTTCGACTTGCTCGGCACGTCGCCGATCGGGCCGCACGCGCTCGTGTTGTGCGCGGTCGGCTACGTCGCGGGCATGGTGACCGCGAACATGTTCGCCGAGGGCTGGCTGCTGCCGGTCACGGTCGTTCTCATGGCCGGGCTGGTCTCCGAGATCTCGTACGGTCTCCTGCTCGCCGTTCTCGACGTCGGGCATGCCTTCTGGACGTCCTTCGTCCGCGTCATGCTCCCGGGAGCCGTGTACAATACCGTTCTAGCCGTGTTGGCGTACCCACTCTTGGCGCGCCTCTTGCGGCAGGACCGCTCGGTGATGTCGTTCAAGCGCCTCGCGTAGAGTCACGAGGAGTCCCGCACCCGGCGCCACCCGCACCAGCCACAGACACCTGACGGGCGCCATAGCGCGACCCGGGAGCCGCTATCCATGCCTACCTTCAGCGAGCAACTCAAAGGCCGCTTCGCCATGCTGGGACTCGTCGTCCTGCTGGTGCTCGGGTCGTTGCTGGTCCGGGCCTGGAGCATGCAGATACTCTCGGGCTCGAGCTACGCGGCCCAGTCCGATAGCAACCGGATCCGTCAGATAACCGTCGATACGCCGCGAGGTCGGATTCTCGACAGGAACGGCGTGCCGCTCGTCACGAACCGTGCGGTCATGTCCGTCACCGGCGATCCCACGCTCATCACCGACACCAAGGTCCTGACACGGCTGTCCACCGTTCTGGGCGTCCCCGTGGGCGATCTGATCAAGAAGCTCGAGAGCTACAAGACCGAGCGGCTCAAGCCGCGTGTGCTGGCGATCGACGTGCCGATGGCCACCGTGGCCTACCTCACGGAGCACGCACCCGAGTTCCCGGGCGTCGCCGTGAAGGAGGGCGCCGTGCGTCAGTACCCGATGGGGGCGCTCGCATCGCACGTGCTGGGCTATACGGGCGAGATATCAGAGGCACAGCTCGCCGCCGAGAAGCTGCCCGACTACCGGCTCGGCGACATCGTCGGCAAAACGGGCATCGAGGCGCAGTACGACAAGGTGCTCCAAGGCGAGAAGGGCTTTCAGCAGCTTGAGGTCGATTCCCAAGGGCGCGTGCGCCGCGTCGTATCCGAGGGGCAGGCGATCCCCGGCAAGGACGTCGTGCTCACCATCGACTCGGGAGTGCAGGCGGTCACCGAGCAGGCGCTGGCCGACGCGATCGCCGAGGCGCACCATCTGAACTTCACGAAGGCGCGCGCAGGGGCCGCTGTCGTGCTCGACCTGCAGACTGGTGAGGTCCTCGCGATGGCCAGCGCGCCCACCTACGACCCCAATCAGTTCATCGGGGGCATCAAGCCCGAGGTCTGGGCCAGCATGACGGCCACGGACAGCGAGTATCCGCTCAATAACCGCGCGATCATGGCCGTGTATCCGCCCGCGTCGACGTTCAAGGCGGTCACAGGGATGGCCGCGCTGCAGACCGGTGTCGCGCAGGCCCACAGTGCGTTCATGTGCAAGGGAAAGTGGACCACGATGGGCGTGGCATGGTCCAAGTGGTGCTGGAACCATGCGGGTCACGGCGCCATTGACTTCAGCGAGGGCGTCGTCCAGTCCTGCGACAGTGTCTTCTACGAGATCGGCTACCGCCTCTACAAGGCCAAGGGCGAACCGCTCCAGGCGTTCGCGAAGTCCATGGGCCTGGGCGCCAAGACCGGCATCGACCTCCCTGGTGAGGTGACGGGCCGGGTGCCCGACGCGGCGTGGAAGAAGGCGTACAACGCAAACTACCCCGAGGCCCAGGCGTGGCTGGGAGGCGACACGGTCAACATGGCGATCGGGCAGGGCGACTTGCTGGCGAGCCCGCTGCAGATGGCGAGCTACTATGGGGCTCTGGGCAATGGCGGAAAGGTCGCCAAGCCGCGCCTCCTCAAGTCCGTCCTCGGTGCCGACGGAACCTCCGCGCTCGACGCGAAGACCGAGGTGACGCGCGATCCCGGCCTCACCCCGTCGAATCTGGCCACGATGCGCGATGCGCTCGTCGGCGTCACGACGCGCGGCACGGCGAAGGCCGTCTTCGCCGGCTTCCCCTACCAGGTGGCGGGCAAGACGGGTACCGCACAGGTCAACAACAAGGACGACTACGCGTGGTTCGCGGCCTACGCACCCGCCGACAAGCCTCGGTACGCGGTGGTCGTGCTGGTGGAGCAGGGCGGTCATGGCGGGTCGGTGGCCGGCCCGGCCGCGCGGCAGATCCTGTCCAAGCTGCTCAACGTCAAGTACAAGCCCGTGCACGCCGTGGACGTCTCGAGGTAGCCGACGTGGACCAGAGCATCTTCAAGCGGATCATGAACAGCGTGAACGTGCCGCTGCTGCTGTCGGCCATCGCACTGGCCGCATATGGTTCGGTCATGGTGTGGTCGGCCACGCGCGGAATGGTCGGCGCCGACGCGCTGTTCAAGCGGCACCTCACGGGCCTTGCCGTGGGGCTGCTTCCGCTGGCCATCCTGTGGTTCCTCGACTACCAGAAGCTGAAGGGGTGGGCCGGCCCGCTCATGGTCGCTCTGTCGCTGCTGATCATCTCGCCGCGCATCCCGGGCCTCGGCGGCAGCGCCAAGGGTGCGACGTCGTGGCTCAAGATCGGGTCGATATCGCTCTTCCAGCCGTCAGAGCCGGCGAAGCTCATCTTCATCGTTGTGCTCGCGGCGGTCATCGCGGGATACAACGGCAAGATAGAGGCACCGCGCGACGTGCTGCGCGTCGCCGGCTATGCGGGGGTCCCGCTGGCGCTCATCCTTCTGCAGCCGGACTTGGGTACAGGGCTCGTGTTCGTCGTCGTCGCTCTCGCGATGCTGCTCGTCGGCGGGCTCAAGCCCAAGTGGTTCGGCGTGTTCGCGATCATCGCGGTGCTGATGGTGGCGGCTGTGGTCACGCTGCCCATCCTCAAGACGTATCAGAAGGACCGCCTGCTCGTGTTCGTGGACCCCACGCGGGACCCCAAGGGCGCCGGCTACAACCTCGCGCAGTCCAAGATCGCGATAGGCTCCGGGGGGCTGACGGGCAAGGGGCTGCAGAACTCCACGCAGTCGCGGCTCAACTTCATCCCCGAGCGGCACACCGACTTCATCTTCTCCGTGGTCGGCGAGCAACTGGGCTTCCTGGGCGCGGTGATGCTTCTCGGGTTCTATCTCGCCCTGCTCATCTCATCCCTCTCCATCGCCACATCCTCGCGCGATCTGTACGGAGCGCTGATCGCCGCAGGACTCATCGGCATGTGGACGTTCCAGATACTCGAGAATGCAGGCATGACGATGGGCATGATGCCGATCACAGGCATCCCGCTGCCGTTCATGAGCTACGGCGGCTCGTTCATGATCACGAACCTCGCTGGTGTGGGTATGCTGATGTCCGTGTGGTCGCGCAGGTACGGCACGTAGGAGAGGCGCGACCCAGTCCGTCCAGATGCGAATAAGGAGCGGCTGCGCCGTGGAGATGCCCGTTGACGTCCGCGCACTGTGGACCCATAGCCAGAAGATGCTCGAGGCCGGGGACCTTCCGGTCCGGATCGCGATACTGGTGGAGATCGACGCACCCGAGCAGCTCCTCGAGGCCGTTCGCGAGGAACTGCGCCCCAAGACGTCCAGGGCGTTCGTGGACGTGGCGGCGATCGAGCCGGGCTCGGTCATGCGCGTCGACTCGTCCGTCGACGCGGTCGTGGCGCTCATCGGGAGCGGCACGAACGACGTTGCGCCGACACTGCACGAACTCAACCGCAAGTCGCTCCCGACCGTGGTTCTGGCCCTGCGGGCCGACCGGGGTGAGATCGTGCGGCTGCTCGAGCATCCGGACGACGACGTGCTCACCGGCGCGGACGCGAGGGAACTCGTGCTCGGTCCGCTCGCCGAATGGATGATGGCGCGCCTTCCCGCCAAGCGCGTGGCGGTCGCGCACAACTTCGCGTTCACCCGGCGAGCTGTGGCCAAAGAGGCCGTGAAATCGACCGCATGGCAGAACGCGGCCATCGGCGCCATCACCATCCTGCCCGGGACCGACATGCCGATCATGACCGCGAACCAGGCCAAGATGCTGTTGCAGATCGCGGCGGCATACGGTGAGCCGCTCGGCTATGACCGCGTCAAGGAGCTGACGGCCGTCGTCGGCGGCGGGCTGTTGTTCAGGGCCGTCGCCCGGCAACTCCTCGACTTCATTCCCGGCTTCGGCTGGGCCGTCAAGGGCGTGATCGGCTACACGGGCACCTTGGCGATGGGGGAGGCGGCGATCCGCTACTTCGAGCAGGGTGCGGACCTCTCCGGCGTCCTCGGCCGACTCGGCGATGAGGCCGGTAAGGTCTCCTCGCGCGCCAAGGAGCTGGCGGGAAGCCGCGTCGCTCGCGCGGAAGCCAAGCGCGCACACCGTGAGGCGCTGGTGGCCGAGCGGGCCGAGCACGTCCGTGCGGCCGCCATGGGCCACTACGTCGCGATACCGGAGAGCACCGAGCCTCGTGCGCGATGACATGTGGGCGCGTGTCGAGCCGCTGCTCGACGGGGTGGAGCGCCCTGCCCGTTACCTGGACTCGGAATGGGGTGTCCGCGTCCGCCCGGACGCGTCGTACCGTGTGGCCCTCGTGTATCCGGACACGTATGAGCTCGGCATGGCGAACCAAGCGGTCGCCATCCTCTACGACATCCTGAACGAGGTCGACGGCGTGGCCGCCGAGCGCTGTTTCGTTCCGTGGAAAGACATGGCCGCCGCGATGCGGGCCGCCGACGTTCCGCTCCACACGCTCGAGACGCTCCAGCCCCTGCGGGACTGCGCGCTCGTCGGCGTGACGCTGCCGCATGAATTGACGTATACGAACGTGCTCGAGATGCTCGACTTGGCGGGCATCCCGCTGCGTTCCGTCGACCGGGGCGAGGACGATCCGCTCGTGATCGCGGGTGGACCGTGCGCGTTCAACCCGGAGCCGATCGCGTCGTTCCTGGATGCGGTGCTGGTGGGCGAGGGCGAAGAGGCCGTGCTGGAACTCGTCGAGGCCGACAGGGCCGTCATCGAGGCAGGCGGCACGCGGGCCGATCGACTCCGCGCGCTCTCTGGGGTGCCGGGTGTGTACGTGCCGACGCTCTACGTGTCAGCGGACGGCTCCGCGCAGCCCGGGTGTGGCGCGGTGGTCCCCGCGGACGCTGCCACGCCACGCATGGTCACCAAGCGGGCACTGAAGGACCTGGGCAGCGTCCGTCCGCCGACCTGCCCCGTCGTGCCGTACATGGACGTGGTCCACGACCGCGCGGTGGTAGAGGTCCTGCGGGGTTGCACACGTGGCTGCCGCTTCTGCCAGGCCGGCATGGTCTATCGCCCTGTCCGCGAGCGGGGTGCCGACGACATCGTGCACGACGTGATGGCCACCCTGCGCTGCACCGGTCACGACGAGGTCTCGCTCGTCTCGCTGTCGACCACCGACCATTCGCAGATCGAGGAGGTCCTGCGCCGCCTCTCGCGCTCGCTCGAGGGCCGCGCGGTCTCCGTGTCGCTGCCGTCGCTGCGCGTGGACTCGTTCGGCGTGGAGATGGCGCGGCTCGTGGCCGGTGGCGGTAAGAAGGCGGGACTGACCTTCGCGCCCGAGGCGGGGACCCAGCGGCTTCGCGATGTCATCAACAAGAACATCACTGAGGAGGACCTGCTCGGCACCATAGAACACGCCTTCGGCGCCGGGTGGCGAAGGGTGAAGCTCTACTTCATGCTCGGTCTTCCCAGCGAGACGGACGATGACATACGCGGGATCGGGCGGCTCGTGCACAAGGTCTTGGACGTCGCTCGCGAGAACACCCCCAAGGACCAGCGCGGCGGGCTCAAGATCGGCGTGTCCGTGGCGACGTTCGTGCCCAAGCCCCATACGCCGTTCCAGTGGGAGCCGCAGCTCACGCTGCCGGAGGTGCGCCGCCGCCAGGAGATCCTGCGCGAGGCGATGCCCCGACGCGGCGTGGACCTGTCGTGGCACGACCCGGACGTCTCGTTCCTGGAGGGCGCGCTGGCTCGTGGCGGCCGGGAGCTGTCCGATGTCATCGAGAAGGCATGGCGCAGCGGCTGTGTCTTCGATGCCTGGACTGAGGAGTTCTCGCTCCCTCGCTGGCTCGCGGCGTTCGAGTCCGCGGGGATCGACCCGGTGGCGCTCGCGTCGTCGGAACGTGACCCGGCCGACGCGCTGCCGTGGGACCACATCTCATCCGGCGTCTCGAAGCGCTACTTGCTGCGCGAGCGCGAGCGCGCGGTCGCCGGTGTGACCACCAGAGACTGTAGCTTCGACGGCTGCACGGGCTGCGACGCGTGCGGCGACCTGGGGCTCGACATCGTCTTGGGAGGTGCGTCCCGTGGCTGAGCGGACGACCTTCCGGCTTCGCGTCCGGTTCGGCAAGTTGGGCCGGCTGCGCCACCTGTCGCATCTCGAGGTGATGCGTGCCCTGGAGAGGTCGATTCGTCGGGCCGACTTGCCGTATGCTGTGACACAGGGGTTCTCGCCGCACATGAAGGCGGCGTTCGGGCCTGCGCTCCCCGTGGGGACGGCGGGCCTGCGCGAGTACTACGACCTGTGGCTTCGTGAGCTCGTGCCGGCGCCGGAAGCGCTGGCGAGGCTGGCCGCGGCGACTCCGCCGGGGATGGCGCCGGGAGCCGCGCGGTATGTTCCGGAAAAGGCTCCGTCGCTTTCGGCGGCGCTGACGATCGCCCGCTACGAAGTGGGCGTGGGTCCGGCCGTGGGGCCGGAGATGCTGGTGCGGGCCGTGGAGGACGTGCTCGCGGAATCGGAATTGACGGTAAAGGCGAAGGGCAAGACCAAGGTTTTCGACCTCGCGAGCGTGCTCCCGGAGGAGCCGCGCGTGGAGTCGAGCGGATCTGGCAGCACCGTGGTGCTCACGACGCGCATGGGCGCGACGGGGTCGCTGAGGCCGGAAGCCCTTGTGGGCCGCGCGCTGGAGTGCGCCGGTCTGCCACATGCCATCACGACCGTGACGCGCACGGACCTCCTCATGGAAACCGAGGGCGGCTTCATGCGTCCTTGAGGAGTAGGAGATCCACCGTGGCCGAACTGGTCCGCGAGATGCTCATCTCGCACGACCCATCCGAGACGCGCGTGGCCGTCATCGAGGACGGCAAGCTCGTCGAGTTCTACATCGAGCGGGCGAAGCGTTCCGTCGTGGGCAACGTCTACCTGGGACGGGTGAAGGACGTGTTGCCCGGGATGCAGGCGGCCTTCGTCGACATCGGGCTGGAGAAGAACGCCTTCCTCTACGTGGATGAGATCGTGGCACCCGAGGGGTTCGAGGACGTTCCCAAGCGTGACATCACCCAGATGCTGCGTCCCGGCCAGCAGATCCTGGTGCAGGTGCTCAAGGACCCGATGGGGACCAAGGGCGCTCGCGCCACCACCGACATCACGCTGCCGGGACGGTTCCTTGTCCTGATGCCGTACTCCGACTTCGTCGGGATCTCGAGGAAGCTCCCCGAGGAGGAGCGCGACCGCCTGCACGCGATCATCACCGAGGCCGCGCCGCAAGGCGTGGGTGTCATCGTGAGGACCGCGGCGTCCGGCAGCTCGGCCAAGGACATCACGAGTGACCTCGAGTTCCTGCAGCGCCTGTGGAAGCGCGTGCAGCACCAGGCGCAGGAAGCCCTGCCGCCCGAGGTCGTCTACACCGAGATGGACCTCGCGCTTCGTTTCGTCCGCGACGTCTTCGGCGAGGACTTCAAAAGGCTTCTCATCGACGACAAGTCGCTGTTCGAGAAGATCGCCTCGTTCCTGAAGAAGACGTCACCCGAGCTCGTGCGCTCCGTCCAGCTCTATCGCGAGAAGGTCCCGCTGTTCGACTACTTCGCTCTGCCCGACCAGATCGCCTCGGTCCTTGAGCGGACGGTGCGCCTTCCGTCCGGCGGCTACATAGCCATCGACCCGACCGAAGCGCTCACCGCGGTGGACGTCAACACCGGCAAGTACACGGGGCGCAAGAGCCTCGAGGACACCATCTATCGCACGAACCTGGAGGCGGCCGACGAGGTGGTCCGCCAGCTCCGCCTGCGCGACGTGGGCGGGATAATCGTCGTCGACTTCATCGACATGGAGGACCAGTTCCACAGGGCGGAAGTCTTCGCGAGGTTCAACAAGGCGCTGGAGCGCGACCGCACCAAGACGCGCGTGATGGACATCTCGAAGCTCGGGCTCGTGGAGATGACGCGCAAGAACGTCACCGACGGCATCACAGCAGTGCTGACCGACTCGTGCCCCACGTGCCACGGTGAAGGGCGAGTCCTCTCCGACTCGACGCGCCGCATCATGGTGGAGCGCCGCATGCGCGAGGTGCTGCGCACCGGCAAGAGTCCGGCGTACCTGTTCGGGCTGCACCCCGAGACGTACGCGATCGTCAACGCGCCCGGCCAGAACGTGATCGCCATGCTTCGCGCGGAGACGCGCAGGCAGGTGGCGATGGTCCCGGATCCGGACTGCGGGCCGGCCGAAGTACGCATCCTGATCGAAGGGAAAGCGGGGGCGATCGAGCGGGCGGCGCGGTAGTCTCGGGGCTGATCCGGACCGGGGAGGAGAGGGTTGCCCCTACGGGAGATCGCGCCCGGTTGGTCACACGCAATTGGAAGACTCGCCTAAAGGGAATCATACTCAAGGTGACTCGCAGAGTCGCTGTGGAGGCAGAGCATCTCGATGGAGTGTAGGGAGGCAGTCATGCGTGGAAGAAAAGCACTGGTTCGATTCGGCGTCGCGGCTCTCGCTGTGGGCATCGTCATCGCGCTCGCAGGTTGTAGCAGCGGTGCCACCACGAAGGGAACGACCGGAGGCACTGCCAAGAAGCTGAAGATCGCTCTTCTGCTTCCGGAGACCAAGACGGCTCGCTATGAGACGCAGGACCGCCCGCTGTTCGAGAAGAAGGTCAAGGCACTCGACCCGAACATCGAGATCCTGTACAGCAACGCCAACCAAGACGCGGCACAGCAGCAGTCGCAGGCCGATGCGGCCCTGACCAACGGCGCGAACGTGCTCGTTCTCGACCCTGTCGACTCGGCCTCCGCGGCTTCGATAGTCGCGAAGGCGGCCGCCAAGAAGGTGCCGGTCATCAGCTACGACCGTCTCATCCTCAAGGCCAACGTCGACTACTATGTCTCGTTCGACAACGAGAAGGTCGGCGTGCTCCAGGGCCAGGCGCTTCTGGACAAGCTGACTGCCGACGGCAAGGCCGGCAAGGCGGTCGTGTTCATCAACGGCTCCCCGACCGACAACAACGCCACTTTGTTCAAGAAGGGCGCTCACAGCATCCTTGATGGCAAGGTCACCATCGGCGCCGAGTACGACACGCCTGATTGGAGCCCCGACCAGGCCCAGACAGAGATGGACCAGGCGATAACGAAGCTCGGCAAGGACGGCTTCGTCGGAGTCCTCGCCGCCAACGACGGCACAGGCGGCGGCGCGATCGCAGCCATGAAGGGCGCCGGTATCGATCCCAAGACCAGGCCGGTCACCGGTCAGGACGCCGAGCTTGCGGGCATCCAGCGGATCTTGCTGGGCGACCAGTACATGACCATCTACAAGGCGATCAAGCTCGAGGCCGAGGCGACCGCGGAGCTCGCTGTCGCGCTCGCGCAGGGCAAGCCCGTTCCCTCGACCATGTCGCTCACCAAGGTCAACAACGGCACGAAGGACGTCGATTCGATCTTGCTCAAGCCGGTCGCGGTAACCAAGGACACCATCAAGTCCACGGTCGTCGCCGACGGATTCTGGAAGACGTCGGACATCCTGAACACTCCGGAACTGAAGGCGGCAGGCGCTGCCGTCGGGCTGCAGTAGTCTTGCTCCCCGAGACCGCATGAGCGCGACGACGCCCACGGCTCCGGCCTTGCTCACGCTCAAGAGCGTGAGCAAGGCGTTCGGCGCCAACCAGGCACTCACCAGCGTCGACTTCGAAGTCGACGCTGGTGAGGTCGTCGCTTTGGTCGGCGACAACGGCGCCGGCAAGTCGACGCTGGTCAAGGCCATCGCCGGCGTCCAGCTCTGCGACGAAGGCGCGTTCTATTTCCGCGGCGAGATGGTGAAGATCTCGAGTCCCCAGGACGCAACAGCGCTTGGGATCGCGACGGTCTACCAAGACCTCGCTCTGTGCGACAACCTGGATGTCGTCGCCAACCTCTACCTGGGCCGCGAACTGTTCACCCGAGGCCCCTCGAGAGCCGCCTACCTGATCGACGAGACGGCGATGGAGCAGAGTGCTCTCGAACTGCTCGACTCCTTGGCCGTCACGACCATCAGAAACGTCCGCGAGCACGTGGGGATGCTGTCGGGCGGCCAGCGTCAGGCGGTCGCCATCGCCCGCTCGCTGCTCGGAGAACCGAGCGTGGTCCTGCTCGATGAGCCGACCGCCGCACTCGGGGTCTCGCAGACTGAGCAGGTGCTGGAACTGATCCACACGCTGCGTCAGCGCGGCCTCGGCGTCGTGGTGATCAGTCACAACCTGGAGAACGTCTTCGCGGTGGCGGACAGGATCATCGTTCTGCGACTGGGACGCCGGGCCGCTACGTTCGACGTCCGTGGGGTCAGTCGTGAGGATGTCGTCTCGGCCATCACCGGCGCCGAGTTCGGTGTTGGAGCCGGCCTGTCCAAGGAGAGCGCATGAGCGACGATCGAGAAACGCCGCTCCGCACGAACGGCCCGATCCAGATGGTGCGCGACGTGGGCCGCAAGCTCTCGCAGGGAGAGGCGGGCCCACTCCTCGTGCTCTTGATGGTCGCTGCCATCTGGACCTTCTTCCAGTTCCAGAACGACCGCTTCCTGAGCCCGGGCAACCTCACCAACCTGATGCTGCAGCAGGCCGCCGTCGCGACCATCTCGATCGGAGTCGTGCTCATACTCCTGCTCGGCGAGATCGACCTGTCGGTCGGCGCGGTGAGCGGGTTGTGCGCATCGGTCATGGCGGTGCTGATCGTGAACCGCGGTGTCCAGCCCGTGCTCGCGGTCGTCATCGCACTGGGGCTCGGCGCGATCATCGGGTTGTTCAACGGGTTCATGATCACGCGGTTCCGGATCCCCTCGTTCGTCGTCACGCTGGCCGGCTCGCTCGCTTGGGTCGGCCTGCAGCTGTACGTGCTCGGTCAGACCGGCACGATCAACTTGGGCGACAACTTCGTGACCGCGCTGACCAACACGTTCTTCCCGCCCCTGATCGGCTGGGCGGTCGCGGTGCTGGCCATCGCGCTGACGCTGGGGTTCGCCCTTCTCGGACGCGCGCATCGCCGGGCAGCGGGTCTGCAGGTAGGCGCGTTGCGGGGACTCATCTTCCGCATCGCGGTCATCGGCGCGGCCTTCGTGGCACTTGTGTTCGTCATGAACCAGGACCGCGGACTGCCTCTCGTGGTGGTCATAGTCTTTGCGCTTGCGCTTGCGTTCGCCTATCTCACGGAGCGGACACGCTTCGGCCGCCACATGTTCGCGGTCGGCGGCAATGCCGAGGCTGCCAGGCGAGCCGGCATCAAGATCGATCACGTGCGCATCATGGTCTTCATGCTCGGCTCGACGCTCGCCGCGGCCGGCGGCGTTCTTGCGGCTTCCCGTCTCCTGGCGGTCAACCAGTCGTCGGGCGCCAGCGATCTGCTGTTGATGGCCATCGCGGGCCCGGTCATCGCCGGAACGAGCCTGTTCGGTGGTCGCGGCACGGTGTGGTCGGCGTTGCTCGGGGCCGTCGTCATCGGGTCGATCGCCAACGGCATGAACCTGCTGGCCCTGGCGTCGTCGGTGAAGTTCATCGTGACCGGCGCCGTCCTGATCACCGCGGTCACGATAGAGTCCGTCACGCGCGGGCGCAGGAACAGCGGAGCGATCGAGTAGGTCCGGCCCGCCGGCCGTGGACCGCGTTTCCCGGGACGTTGCCACCCCTGAGAGGGGTGTGGTAGCATACCTCCTCGCGCATCCAACCGAGAGTCAGGAACACCTAGCCATGTATGCAGTCGTCAAGACAGGCGGCAAGCAGCACAAGGTCGAGGCGGGTTCCGTCGTCACCGTCGAGAAGCTCGACGCTGCTGTCGGCGATACCGTTACGTTCGACGTCCTGTTCGTGTCCGATGGCGACACTGTCGCGGTCAACGCGGATGAGCTTGCTTCCGCCACAGTCACGGCCGAGGTCCTTGAGCACACCAAGGGCGACAAGGTCATCGTTTTCAAGTTCAAGAAGCGCAAGGGCTACAAGCGCACCCGTGGTCATCGCCAGAACCTCACCATCGTGAAGATCAGTGACATCTCGATGACCGGTGCGAAGAAGGCCGCCGCGAGCAAGGCCGAGCCGGCCGTCAAGAAGGCTGTGGCCGAGAAGCCTGTCGTCGCGAAGAAGGCCGCGGCTCCGAAGGCCGAGGCTGCTCCGAAGACCGCCAAGCCCGCCGCCAAGCCCGCCAAGGCTGAAGCAGCCGCCAAGCCCGCCGCCAAGCCCGCCAAGCCCGCAGTCAAGAAGGCTCCGGCCGCCAAGAAGACCGCCGCTCCTAAGGCCGCCAAGGCGGATGCCGCCGCGAAGCCGGCTGCAACGAAGAAGGCACCGGCCAAGAAGGCCGCTCCCAAGAAGAAGACCGAGTCCGCCGAGTAGGCTGGACCGCCTGGATCATGTGAAGGCAGGGAACTCAAGATGGCTCACAAGAAAGGCCTCGGCTCCACTAAGAACGGCCGCGACTCCAAGTCCAAGCGCCTTGGGGTGAAGCGGTTCGCGGGCGAGGTCGTCACCGGCGGCACGATCATCGTGCGGCAGCGCGGTACGCACATCCACCCGGGCGAGGGCGTGGGGCGCGGCGGCGACGACACGCTCTTCGCGTTGCGTGCGGGCGTCGTGGAGTTCAGCCGCGGCCTGAAGCGCAAGGTGCACGTCCGACCGGTCGAGTAGCTCAGCCTCGAACCCACCGGAATCAGCCGAGCCCTCCGCCCGCGACGTTTGCGGCGGGGGGCTCGTTCGCACTCACAAGGAAGCTGGTAGGCGCATATGTTCGTCGACGAGGCCAAGATCTTCGCGAAGGCGGGTTCTGGCGGTGCGGGCTGCAAGTCGTTCCGCCGCGAGAAGCACGTCCCCAAGGGCGGCCCCGACGGCGGCGACGGCGGTGCGGGCGGCAACGTCGTGCTGCTCGCCGATGCGCAGGCCGCGACGTTGATCGACTATCACTACAAACGGCACTTCAAGGCCGAGCGCGGCACCCACGGCCAGGGGAGCCGCATGAACGGGGCCACGGGCGAGGATGTCGTACTGCCCGTGCCGCTCGGCACCATCGTACGCGACGCGGAGACCGGTCATGTGATCGCGGACCTGACGCATCCGGGCCAGCGCGCGATCGTGGCTCGCGGCGGTCGCGGCGGGCGCGGCAACATCCACTTCTGCACGCCGACGCGGCGCGCACCCGCCTTCGCGGAGCTGGGCGAGCCCTCCGAGGAGCGATGGGTGACCATGGAGCTCAAGCTCCTCGCGGACGCCGCCCTCGTGGGCTTCCCGAGCGTGGGCAAGTCCTCGCTCATCGCACATATGAGCGCCGCACGGCCCAAGATCGCCGACTACCCGTTCACGACGCTCGTGCCGAACCTCGGTGTGGTGCGCTCGGGCGGGAACTCGTTCACGGTGGCGGACGTGCCGGGGCTGATCGAGGGAGCGAGTGAAGGTGCCGGTCTCGGGCACGCGTTCCTTCGCCATATCGAGCGCACCGCGCTCATCATGCATGTCGTCGACCTCACGGGCGGCCACGACCAGCGCGATCCGATCGAGGCCATCGCGGCGATCGACGCGGAGCTCGTGGCGCATGCGGCGGAGCTCGCGACCCGCCCGCAGGTGTTGGTGGGCAACAAGCTGGACATGGAAGGCGCCGCCGAGGCGTCTGCGGCCGTCGCGGCGTATGCCGCGGAGCGCGAGATACCGTACTTCGCTGTATCGGCGGTGACCGGTGCCGGGATGGAGCCGCTGATACTGGCGGTCGGGCAGATGGTGCACGACCTGCGCGCGGCTCGCCCCATCGACGCCGAGCCGGTCCAGGAGGTCTTCACCTACGACCACCCCGAGGACGCGGACCTGCGCATCGAGCAGACGGCTCCCCACGAGTTCAGCGTCCATGGCCGATCGTACGAGCGATGGGTCATCCAGACGGAGATCGGCAACGAGGAGGCCGTCGCGTTCCTGCAGCGGCGGCTGGCCCGTGCTGGTGTGGAGAACGCGCTCGTCGCGGCGGGCGCCCGGGATGGCGATTCCGTTACGATAGGCCCCGTGACCTTCGAGTTCGAGGCGGGGCTTGCGGATGAGTGACACCGGCGCGCGGCGCATAGTCGTCAAGGTCGGCACCTCCACGCTCACGGGCGTGGACGGGCGAATAGACCGCGACTATCTGCGCTCGCTTGCCGGACAGGTCGCCGCGCTGCGCGCATCGGGTGACCGGGTGATCGTGGTGACGAGTGGCGCGATCGCCGCGGGTGTCGAGGCGATGGGCATGACCGAGCGCCCCGACGAACTCACCGCCCTGCAGGCCGCCGCCGCGATCGGGCAGGTCCGCATCATCGGGCATTACGCGAAGCTCTTCGGCGAAGCGGGGGTGCCGGTCGCGCAGGTGCTCCTCACGCGCCACGACACGGCGCATCGCCAGCAGTACCTCTTCGCGTGTGCGACGCTCGAGCGGCTGCTGGAGATGGACGTGGTGGCGGTGGTCAACGAGAACGACACCACAGCTGTCGATGAGATCCGCTTCGGCGATAACGACACACTGGCGGCACTGGTCGGCATCATGGTGAAGGCCGACCTGGTCATGCTGCTCACCGACATCGAGGGCCTGTACGACGCCGATCCCCGCACGAGCGAGGACGCCTCGCTCGTCGAACATGTCGCGACCCTGACCGACGGGCTCGTGGCCGCGGCGGGCGGCGCAGGCTCGGACGCCGGTAGCGGCGGCATGGCTACCAAGATCGAAGCCGCACGTATCCTGATGAAGGCCGGCATCCCCATGGTCGTGGCCGACGGCAGGCGCGAAGGTGTCGTGGTCGCGGCGGCGGCAGGCGAGCCCGTGGGCACGTACTTCGCCGGCGATGAGTCGGCCTTGGCCGGGCGTAAGCTCTGGATCGCGTACGGGCTCAAGCCCGTGGGTACCGTGACCGTCGATGAAGGCGCGCGGGACGCGTTGTGTCTGCGGGGTAAGAGTCTGCTGCCCGCGGGGGTCGTCGCGGTGGAAGGCACGTTCCATGCGGACGACGCCATCGCGATCACCGATCCGCACGGTCGTGTGATCGCCCGCGGCCTGTCCGGCCTCTCGTCGGCGGAGTTGTCGCAGGTCATGGGGCTCAAGTCGTCCGAGATTGCCGGGGTCGCGCCGCGACTCGCCGGCACAGAGGTCGTCCACAGGGACCGGCTGGTCATCCTGTAGAATGTGCGCACAAGCCCTGAGCGGCTTCGAGGCGCCCTGCAAGGCGAGATGCTGGAGCGAGAGGGGACGGTCGACACCATGTCCGAAGTCAGAGCCCTGGCGATCAAGGCGCACGAGGCATCACGCATCCTGGCCGCGACATCCACCCGCCAGCGTGACCGCGCCCTGCTCGCGATGGCTCACGCCCTCACGCACAAGTCGGATGAGATCCTCGCCGCCAACGAGGAGGACATGGCCGCCGCGCGCGCCAAGAACACGTCGGCGGGACTGCTCGACCGCCTGGCATTGGACCCGCAGCGGCTCAAGTCCATGTCGGAGGCGCTCCGCAGCCTGTCGCTGCTGCCCGACCCTATCGGCGAAGTGGTCTCCGGGCACCGGATGAACAACGGCATCCAGATCACGCAGATACGCGTCCCGCTCGGCGTCGTGGCGATGATCTATGAGGCCAGGCCCAACGTGACGGCTGACGCGGCCGCGCTGTGCATCAAGACGGGCAACGCGGTGGTGTTGCGCGGCGGCTCGATGGCCATCAGGTCGAACCTCGCCATCACCCGCGTCCTCGCGGGCGCCGCGACGGGTGCCGGCCTGCCTGACGGCTGCATCGCGTCCATCGAGTCGACTGACCACGCTGCCGCTGACGAGCTGATGGGGCTGCACGGCCTGATCGACGTGCTGATCCCTCGCGGTGGCGCGAGCCTCATCAAGTCCGTCGTCGAGAACGCCAAGGTGCCTGTCATCGAGACCGGCGTGGGCAACTGTCACGTCTATGTCCACAAGACGGCCGACCCCGAGATGGCCCGCCGCATCACGCTCAACTCGAAGGTCCAGCGCCCGGGGGTGTGTAACGCCGCCGAGACCCTGCTGATCGACGAGGCGGAGCACGAGAGGGTGCTGCCGATGATCCTCAAGGCCCTCGAGGACGAGGGCGTGACCGTCTTCGGAGACGAGAAGACGCGCGCGCTCGGTGCGATCATGCGCATCCAGCCCGCCACCGACCAGGACTGGGCCACCGAGTACCTGGACATGAAGATGGCGTGCAAGGTGGTCAAGGGCCTGGACGACGCGATCGCCCATATCAACACGTATGGGACCGGCCACTCCGAGGCCATCGTCACCAGCGACTACGAGGCCGCGCGCCGCTTCACTACCGAGATCGACGCCGCGGCCGTCTACGTCAACGCATCCACCCGCTTCACGGATGGCGGCGAGTTCGGCCTTGGCGCCGAGATAGGCATCTCCACACAGAAGCTGCACGCGCGCGGTCCGATGGGGCTGCACGCACTTACATCCACCAAGTACATCGGCATGGGGAGCGGACAGGTCCGCGAGTGATCAAGACCCTGCGGCTCGGCATAATGGGCGGGACCTTCGACCCCGTCCACTACGGGCACCTCGTGACCGCCGAGGAGGCCCTGGTCCAGTTCGACCTGGACCGAGTCGTCTTCATGCCGACGGGCCGTCCTGTTCGCAAGACGCATCGCTCCGTGTCTTCGGCCGAAGATCGGTATCTCATGACGGTCATCGCCACGGCGTCCAATCCCGACTTCGAGGTATCGCGACTCGAGATCGACCGCCCGGGCGACACCTACACGGTCGACACGCTGCGCCAGCTGCGTGACTCGTACGGGCCGAGCACCGAGCTGTTCTTCATCACCGGCGCCGACGCCATCCGCGAGATCCTGACGTGGAAGGGCGCGGAAGAGCTGGCGGGCCTGACCACCTTCATCGCGGCTACTCGGCCCGGCTACGAGGCGGATCCCCTGACCGACGCCATGCCGCCAGGTGTCACGGCACCGCGCGTCGAGCCGATGGCGGTGCCAGCTCTCGCCATCTCGTCCTCAGGCATCCGGGCGCGTGTGGCTGACAGGCGGCCGGTGCGCTACCTGCTGCCTGAGGCGGTCTCGGCATACATCGTCAAGAACGGTCTCTACGCCAGGGACGGCGACCGGTGAGCAACCCGGCCGCCGATACCGCGCGTGTGGCCCTGGCGGCGCGTCTATCACCCAGCAGCCTCGCGCACTGCGAGCGTGTCTCGGTCTTCGCGCGGGGCCTCGCCATCCGATTCGGCTCGGACGCCGACGAGGCAGCTCTCGCTGGCCTGCTGCACGACTGGAGCCGGGACGATACGGCGGCGGAGCTGCTCGCCTACGCGCAGCGCGACGGCTTGCCGATGTGCGACGTGGACCGTGCGGTGCCGTACTTGCTGCATGCGAGGGTCGCGGCGGCGCAGGTGCGCGAAGCGTTCCCCGGGATCGCGCCCGCCATCGTCGACGCGATCGCGGTCCACACCGTCGGCGAGGTCGACATGACGGACCTCAGCCGGATCGTCTACATAGCCGACATGCTCGAGCCTTCGCGCACGTTCGAGGGCGTGCTCGAGTTGCGGGCGCTCGCGCTCGCGCCGGACACGACCCTGTCGCAACTCCTCTTCGCCTCCTACCGGAGGTCGGTGCTGCACATCATCGGATGCGGACGGCGCGTCCATCCGGACACCGTGCGCGTGTGGAACGCCCTTGTGGCGGAGGCGGACGCGTGAGGCCGCTCGGACGCAGGTCGCGACGACGTCGGGGCGCCGCGGATGAGCCCGTCTCGGATGAGACACTGCGCGAAGACGCCATGCGGGACGACCGCGGATCGGTCCCCACGGATGACCGCTCGATGGAGGCCGATGCTGGGCGCGAGGAGACGACACTGGAGGCGGAAACGCCTCGGCCCGTGCGGGACGCCCTGCCACGCACACTGCCGGACCCGGATGCCCGGGCGGATGTCTCCGCGGGATACAGGACCTCGAAGCGCACGTCGCACCTCGGGAAGCAGCGACGCCGTTCCGAGAAGGTCGCCAGAGTCCGTGAGGGTGTGTCGGCGCGGGTGTCCTCCATCGGGAGCAAGACGGGGCGGGTCGTCGCCTGGGCGGGCTTCGCGGTGGTGGTGCTCGCTGGCGCCGCACTCGTATTGTGGGGCGTCGCGGTCGGCATCAACACGGCCGTCCGCTGGAACGAGCGCCGCATCGCCGTGGGGGAGGCGACCCGCGTGCGCGCACTCAATGCGAAGGAGAACCTCCTGGTCATCGGCGTCAACAACGGACGCGCGATCGGTTTTCTCGCGCTCAAAGCCGAGCGCTCCGGCAAGAGGGTCTTGGGGATAGCCATCCCTGACGGCGCGTACGTCGAGGTGCCGGGGCAGGGCTTCGAGCGCATCGGGACCAGCTTCGAGGCGGGACCCCAGGTCTCCAAGGACGCGGTCTCCAACTACCTCGGCGTGCCGTTCGAGCGCTACGTGGAGGTGGGCTCGGACACATACCAGAACCTGATGAGGACGCAGGCGGTCGCCCGTCTGCTCAGCAATGCGATAAAGTCTGACCTCAAGCTGGCCGAGAAGGATGAGCTCACCGGCTTCCTCGCGACAGTCAAGGCCAAGGACGTATGGATCGTGCCATTGCCGGTCCGGCAGGTGGCCGTGGGAGACCAGCGCTTCTTCGAACCCCAGCGCGAGCAGGTCGCGGACCTGCTTCTGTCGTGGTGGGGCGTGAAGACCGACACCACAAAGCAGGCGTCGCGCGTGATCGTGTTCAACGGCACCGGCTCGCCGGGGATCGCGGGCAAGGCTGCGCAGCAGCTCATCCGGCAGGGGTTCAGGGTCGTCGATTCCAAGAACGCGGACAAGTTCGACTACAAGCGGACACAGATACTCCTCTATCATGGGAGCAAGGCCGACGCAGCGCGCATCCGCGAGGTGCTCGGCACGGGCGACATCCGAGAGGTCGACGCCCCTCAGGACATCACCGACATCATCGTCGTCATCGGACGCGATTACGTTCCACCAGCAGGGAGCTGACCGGTATGCCGAACAAGGACGCCCTAACCGATATCCAGGGCTATGCACGAGTCGCGGCTGAGGCCGCGGCCGACAAGAAGGCCGCCGACGTGGTGGCCATGTTCGTGGGCGACCTTCTGGTGGTCACCGACTACTTCGTGATCGCCACGGGTGCCACGGACCGACAGGTCTCGTCCATCGCGGACGAGATAGAAGAGCAGCTGCGCGTGAAGTGCGGCATCAAGCCGATCGGCCGTGAGGGCGAGCGCGAGAACACGTGGGTGCTGCTCGATTTCGGAGATCTGGTCATCCACGTCTTCCAGCCCCAGGAGCGCGACTTCTACCGCCTCGAGAAGCTGTGGAGCGACGCTCCGCGTCTGGATCTTCCGGCGGATGTCGTCAACGCCACGGCCCCGATCCCCGAAGCGAGCGACGACGAGACCGATCCTGCCGAGCCTGGCGATGCGTAGGGGCTCGTCGTCGTGAGCGCCGCCGCGCGGCGGTGGCTCGTGACCTTGGCGCTGGTGGGCGTCGCCGCAGTGTGGGGCGCCACGTTCGTGATGGTCAAGAACGCGGTCGCGGACTACCCGCTCTACGGCTTCCTGTTCTGGCGGTTCGCCATCGCGTCGGCCGCATTCGTGGTGCTGTTCCCGAGGACGTTCCGTCTGTTCAGGCCCGGCACCGTGCGGGTGGGCGTGCTCGCCGGGCTGCTGCTGACGGCCGGTTACGTGTTCCAGACGTGGGGACTGCAGGGCACTTCGCCCTCGAAGGCCGCCTTCATCACGGGGATGTTCGTCGTGATCACGCCGTTCCTGCAGGCCGTCGTGCTGCGCAGGCCGCCATCGTGGCCGGCGTGGCTCGGGATCGTGGCGTCGGTGATCGGCCTGTGGCTGCTGTCGGGTGGAGCGGCCGGCGGATGGAATGCCGGAGATACCCGTGTCCTGCTGTGCGCCGTCGCATACTCCGCGCACATCATCGTGCTCGGCTCGCTCGGACGCGAGCACGATTCCCGGCCGCTGACGTTCGTGCAGCTCGCCGTCTGCTGT